>NZ_JBAFWX010000010.1:0-9859 GCF_036576145.1 Bartonella eidoli
ATTTACTCTATAGAAAAAATTTTTATTTAAAAATAAATAAAATACTAAAATATTATGATTGATACTTATATTTTAAGTAATTAATTTTAATAATTATGAATAAATTTCAATACATTATTATATTTAACTTATAACTTGTAATGCAAAATACTCTAAAATCGTATAATACATACCAATAACTATTTAAATATTAATATAAATTAATTATTTATATCTACATCGCAATTATATTTTACTTATATATAGTATTATTGCATAAAATTCTTCAAATTATTATTTAAAGAATAAAAATATTCAATAAATGATAATTATATTTTATTACAACCACTTTATTAAAATACAAAAATAGAAAATATATATTGTAAAAACTATTATTCATTTAACCGAAAAAGACTGTTTATCTTTTCATTTACTCATATGATTTCCATATGATGAAAATATATAAATTACTGATCACAAACCCGATCATTATAAATTTATAACGATATTAATACAATAACAAAAATATTTTTTATAGAATGAATGGAACTCATATTATCTTCATTCATTATACCTTCATACACAACCTTCATAAAAAAATACTTGCCCTTACTTTAAAAAGTAAGAGCAAGTAAAGAATTTAAAAGCTTTAATTAATTTAATGTAAAGGTAATCCCTACACCAACACCAAAGTGACCACCTGCGTTGGTTACCGATAAATTAGAACGGATGTTACCATTTTCAGATGTATAACCAGCACCCATTGCAAATGCAGATTGGCTATGCCACATACCACTACCAAATGAAATACTAAGCTTTCCTGGTGTATCGTCATAACGTAAGTTAGACACCGCTAAACCGATAGCAGCAGCTTGCCTTGCTTCTTTCCGAGCATTTTCAATACCATAACTCAATGCTTCAAACCTCATATCTGTATATTGTTTGGATTTATCAACAGCATCATCTATGGCATTAACAACAATATTATTTACACGTTTATCCGTATATTGTTTTGCATCGTCGAGAACAATCTCCATCTGCTGTTTAGTATAGTCATACAACTGACCACCATTTACAGCTTGTTTTGAACCTTCTTCAACTTTACCAGCAGCTACATTATCAATCAATACAGGGTCACTTTCGTCTCCACCAACTAAGGTAATAGTATTGGTCTTATTTCCAGATTCATCTTTATCATAACTAATACTATCTTTAATTGTAGTTTCAACGTTTTGTATATGTTGATCAATGTCATCTACTTTCTTTTCAACTTCTGTTATTTTGTTGTTTGTTTCCCAAAGCTGACCTCCATTCACAACTTCTTGTGAGCCTTTTTGAACTTCAGCATCTGCGACATTTATAACCTTAGCTGGAACTCCATTATGGCTAAAATCATACGCACCTTCTTCTGCACTCCAACCCGTAACATTAGATGTAGATGGTTTATTTTCAATATTATCAATACGACCGCTAATATTTGCCATACTTTCATTGAGTGCATCAAAAGCATCAGAAACAGTATCATAACTATTCATTACACCACCAGCATAACGCATATCGCTAGAAAATTGAAGAACTTTGAATTCTGGAGCGATCCATTGGCCATCCTTATATCCAGCACCACCTCCTAAGTACGTAGCCAATACATTGCCGAACGAATAAAGCTGGTTGCCTGTTATAGCTTCTGTTGAACCTTCAGAAACATCTCCATCCATAAGAAATTTAAGTTTGCTCTTTTTTATTTCTCCGTCTTTTTTATGAAAAGCAACAAACGCTTCATCAGCATCACTCCACGAAAATGAATTTTGGTCAATAATATCTAAATTACCGTGCAGCTTCGCTACAGAGTTACTCATATCTGTCAGTGCATCAGCAACATTTCCATAGCTTTTTTCGCTAGAAGTACCATCATCATTGAACCCGATAACCTGAAAGCTTGGCGCTATCCATTCTCCATTTTCATACTGAGCGTTACCGCCAAAATATGTCGCAAGAGCATTATTTGTTGAATAAAGCTGTGATCCATTGACAGCTTCTGTTGATGTCTCCGAAAGAAGTCCTGACTTCACACCAGAAATACTGCGCAATACACCACTATTATTCGCAACACTAATTTCTGTACCATCAGTTTCTCCACCAATGTTAATAGCCTTAGTCTGATCATCTTGTTTAACAAATACGCTATCCTTCACATTAGCAAACTCATTCTGAATATTGGCAAAAGAATTACTTACTCCTGCAAATGCATCAGCAACATTACTGTAGCCCTCTTCCGTTGTATTACCATCAACATCAAACTCCGTAATCATGAAACTTGGAGCTGTCCAACTTTCATTTTCATACTTAGCACCACCACCTAAATATGCAGCAAGTGTTTGGTTCATGGAGTAAAGCTGACCGCCCGTGATAGCTTCAGTTGAACCCTTAGATATACTTCCGTCTAAAAGGAACTTAAGCTTACTGTTATTTTTCACACCTTCTGTTTCATGGAGTGCAACAAACGCATTTTCTCTATTATCCCACATCAAAGAGTTCTTACCCTTATTAATATTTTCATCAATCTTATTTTTTACATCTGTAAGAGAATTATCTACTCCCACAAAGGCAGAACTAACATCGCTATATGAAGTGCCCTGAATATCATAACTTGGTATTTTCCATTTCCCATTCACATATTCAGCGCCACCACCTAAATACTCAGCAATTGCATTATTTGTTGAGTAAAGCTGGGAACCATTAACGGCTTCTTTAGAAGAGGCAGAAATTTCACCACCTTCCAAGCCAGCAAGCTTCCTAAAGCTACCAGTGTTGTTTTTAATATCAATCAAAGTACCATTTATTGCATCACCAATAGTAATAGCATTGCCGTCTTCTGATTTCTTAACAAGAATTCCTTCTTTTACATCGTTAATTTTACTGTCAAGACCTCTGAAAGTAGCATTAACACCATTAAAAGCACTGGAAACATCATTATAACTATGCGTTCCATCAACTAACTCATCTGAACTAATTTGCAAAACTTCAAATTGAGGAGATGTCCACTTCTCACCGTCATATTTAGCGCCACCACCTAAATATGTAGCGATTACATTATTTGTTGAATAAAGCTGGGAACCATTAACGGCTTCTGTTGATCTTTCAGAAAGAGTTCCTGATTTCACACCAGAGATGCTACGAGAGACACTATTGCTATTCGCAACAATAATTTCTGTACCACCAGTTTCTCCACCAATTTTGATAGGACTTATTTGATTATCTTGTTTAACAAAAAGGCTGCCCTTCACATCTGTCAGTTCATCGGCAAGTTCATTCTTAATATTCGCAAAAGAAGTACCTACTGCGGTAAATGCATCAGCAACAGTGTTGTATTTCTCTTCTGCAAAAGTACCATTCCTATTAACAGTATTAACTTTGAAAACTGGATTACTCCATTTCCCACCATTATATTCGGCACCACCACCTAAATATGCAGCAAGTGTCTTATTGGTTGAATAAAGCTGGGAACCATTAACCGCATCTTTAGAGAACACAGAAACCTCACCATCAGCCAAACCAGTAAGAATTCGAGATACACCACTTCTATCTTTAACATCGATTGAAGCGCCATTTATTGCATCACCAATAGTAATAGCATTGCTTCCCTCTGACTTCTTAACAAGGAGTCCTTCTTTTACATCGTTAATTTTACTGTCAAGACCTCTGAAAGTAACATTAACACCATTAAAGGCACTGGAAACATCATTATAACTATGCGTTCCATCAGTTAAGCCACCTGAATTAAATTGCACGACTTCAAATTGAGGATCTGTCCACTTCTCACCATCATATTTAGCACTACCGCCTAAATATGAAGCAAGTGTTTGGCTCATAGAATAAAGCTGAGAACCATTAACAGCTTCTGTTGATCTTTCAGAAAGAGTTCCTGACTTCACACCAGAAATATTGCGTGACGCACCGCTGTTATTTGCAACAGAAATTTCCTTACCATCCGTTTCTCCACCAATTTTGATAACACTAGTCTGACCATCCTGTTTAACAAAAAGACCATCCTTCACGTCTGCAAGCTCATTCTTAACATTCGCAAAAGAAGTACCTACTGCGGTAAATGCATCAGCAACGGTGTTGTATTCTGCTTCTGCAAAAGTACCATCCTGATTGATGTTATTAAATTTGAAAGTTGGGTTATTCCATTTTCCATCCTTATATTCAGCATCACCACCTAAGTATGTAGCAAGCTTTTCACCCATCGAATAGAGCTGAGAACCATTAATTGCTTCTTTAGAAGAGGAAGAAATTTCACCACCTTCCAAGCCAGCAAGCTTCCTATAGCTACCAGTGTTGTTTTTAATATCAATCAAAGTACCATTTATTGCATCACCGATAGTAATAGCATTGCCGTCTTCTGATTTCTTAACAAGGAGTCCTTCTTTTACACCGTTAATTTTACTGTCAAGACCTCTGAAAGTAGCATTAACGCCATTAAAAGCACTAGAAACATTATTATAACCACGTGTTTCATCAGTTAAGCCACCTGAATTAAATTGTACGACTTCAAATTGAGGAGCTGTCCACTTCTCACCATCATATTTAACACTGCCACCTAGATATGAAGCAAGTGTTTGGCTCATAGAGTAAAGCTGGGAACCATTAACGGCTTCTGTTGATCCTTCAGAAAGAATTCCTGATTTCACACCAGAGATGCTACGAGGTGCACCACTGTTATTTGCAACAATAATTTCTATACCATCAGTTTCTCCACCAATTTTGATAGGGCTAGTCTGACCATCCTGTTTAACAAAAAGGCTACCCTTCACATCTGTCAGTTCATCGGCAAGTTCATTCTTAATATTCGCAAAAGAAGTACCTACTGCGGTAAATGCATCAGCAACAGTACCAAAATTTTCTTCTGCAAAAGTACCATTCCTATTAACAGTATTAACTTTGAAAACCGGGTTACTCCATTTCCCATTCTTATATTCAGCACCTCCACCTAAGTATGCAGAAAGTGTCTTATTGGTTGAATAAAGCTGGGAACCATTAACGGCTTCTTTAGAAGATGCAGAAACTTCACCATCAGCTAAACCAGTAAGAATGCGAGATACACCACTTCTATCTTTAACATCGATTGAAGTGCCATTTATTGCATCACCGATAGTAATAGCATTGCCGTCTTCTGACTTCTTAACAAGGAGCCCTTCTTTTACATCGTCAATTTTACTGTCAAGACCTCTGAAAGTAACATTAACACCATTAAAAGCGCTGGAAACATCATTATAATTACGCGTTCCCTCAGTTAGGCCACCTGAATTAAATTGCACGACTTCAAATTGAGGATCCGTCCAATTCTCACCATCATATTTAGCACTACCGCCCAAATATGAAGCAAGTGTTTGGCTCATAGAGTAAAGCTGGGAACCATTAACAGCTTCTGTTGATCTTTCAGAAAGAGTTCCTGACTTCACACCAGAGATACTGCGTGGCGCACCACTGTTGTTTGCAACAGCAATTTCCTTACCATCCGTTTCTCCACCAATTTTGATAACACTAGTCTGACCATCCTGTTTAACAAAAAGACCATCCTTCACGTCTGCAAGCTCATTCTTAACATTCGCAAAAGAAGTACCTACTGCGGTAAATGCATCAGCAACGGTGTTGTATTCTGCTTCTGCAAAAGTACCATCCTGATTGATGTTATTAAATTTGAAAGTTGGGTTATTCCATTTTCCATCCTTATATTCAGCATCACCACCTAAGTATGTAGCAAGCTTTTCACCCATCGAATAGAGCTGAGAACCATTAATTGCTTCTTTAGAAGAGGAAGAAATTTCACCACCTTCCAAGCCAGCAAGCTTCCTATAGCTACCAGTGTTGTTTTTAATATCAATCAAAGTACCATTTATTGCATCACCGATAGTAATAGCATTGCCGTCTTCTGATTTCTTAACAAGGAGTCCTTCTTTTACACCGTTAATTTTACTGTCAAGACCTCTGAAAGTAGCATTAACGCCATTAAAAGCACTAGAAACATTATTATAACCACGTGTTTCATCAGTTAAGCCACCTGAATTAAATTGTACGACTTCAAATTGAGGAGCTGTCCACTTCTCACCATCATATTTAACACTGCCACCTAGATATGAAGCAAGTGTTTGGCTCATAGAGTAAAGCTGGGAACCATTAACGGCTTCTGTTGATCCTTCAGAAAGAATTCCTGATTTCACACCAGAGATGCTACGAGGTGCACCACTGTTATTTGCAACAATAATTTCTATACCATCAGTTTCTCCACCAATTTTGATAGGGCTAGTCTGACCATCCTGTTTAACAAAAAGGCTGCCCTTCACATCTGTCAGTTCATCGGCAAGTTCATTCTTAATATTCGCAAAAGAAGTACCTACCGCAGTAAATGCATCAGCAACAGTGTTGTATTCCTCTTCTGCAAAAGCGCCATCCTTATCGATATTATTAAATTTGAAAACTGGATTACTCCATTTCCCATCATCATATTCGGCACCTCCACCTAAGTATGCAGAAAGTGTCTTATTGGTTGAATAAAGCTGGGAACCATTAACAGCATCTTTAGAGAATACAGAAACTTCACCATCGGCCAAACCAGTAAGAATTCGAGATACACCATCATTATTTTTAACATCAACCAAAGTACCATTTATTGCCTGACCGATAGTAATAGCATTACCGCTCTCTGACTTCTTAACAAGGATTCCTTCTTTTACATCGTCAATTTTACTATCAAGACCTCTGAAAGTAGCATTAACACCATTAAAAGCACTGGAAACATTATTATAGCTACGCGTTCCATTAATTAATCCACCTGAATTAAATTGCACGACTTCAAATTGAGGAGCCGTCCACTTCTCACCATCATATTTAGCACTACCACCTAAATATGAAGCAAGTGTTTGGCTCATAGAGTAAAGCTGGGAACCATTAACGGCTTCTGTTGATCCTTCAGAAAGAGTTCCTGACTTCACACCAGAGATACTGCGAGAAACACCATTGCTATCTGAAACGATAATTGCTGCACCACCAGTTTCTCCACCAATTTTGATAGGGCTAGTCTGGTCATTCTGTTTCACAAAAAGACCATCCCTCATGTCTGTCAATTCATTGGTAAGTTCATTCTTAATATTCGCAAAAGAAGTACCTACTGCAGTAAATGCATCAGCAACAGTGTTGTATTCCTCTTCCGCAAAAGTACCATTCCTATTAACAGTATTAACTGTAAAAACTGGATTACTCCATTTCTCATTCTTATATTCAGCACCACCACCTAAATATGCAGCAAGTGTCTTATTAATTGAATAAAGCTGGGAACCATTAACAGCATCTTTAGAGAACGTAGAAATCTCACCATCTGCCAAGCCAGTCAAAATCCGCGATACACCACTTCTATCTTTAACATCGATTGAAGCGCCATTTATTGCCTGACCAATAGTAATGGCACCACTGCTCCCTGATTGCTGAACAAGGTTATCACTCTTCATATTAGTCAGTTCACTGGTAAACTCATTTCTAATATTTGTGTAAGTATTTTCAAAAGAACTATTCACAGCAGCAAATGCTTCAGAAACATTGTCGTAGCTCGTTTCTGTAGAATTGCCTTCAGTATCAAATGTTGCAACATTAAAACTTGGAGCTGTCCAATGCCCATTCACATACTTAGCATTACCCCCTAAATATGTAGCAAGCGTTTCACCCATTGAATAAAGCTGTGAACCATTGATTGCATCTTTAGAAGATGAAGAAATATCACCATCTGCCAAACCAGTAAGCTTTCTAGAGACATGGCTTTTATTTGCAATATTAATAGCAGTACCACCTACCGCATCACCAATAGTAATAGTACCACTGCCTCCTGATTGCTGAACAAGGTTATCACTCTTCATATTAGTCAGTTCACTAGTAAACTCTTTTCTAATATTTGTGTAAGTATTTTCAAAAGAACTATTCACAGCAGCAAATGCTTCAGAAACATTGTCGTAGCTCGTTTCTGTAGAATTGCCTTCAGCATCAAGTGTTGCGACATTAAAACTTGGAGCTGTCCAATGCCCATTCACATACTTAGCATTACCCCCTAAATATGTAGCAAGCGTTTCACCCATTGAATAAAGCTGTGAACCACTGATCGCATCTTTAGAAGATGAAGAAATATCACCATCTGCTAGACCAGTAAGCTTTCTAGAGACATGGCTTTTATTTGCAATATTAATAGCAGTACCACCTACCGCATCACCGATAGTAATAGTACCACTGCTTCCTGACTGCTGAATAAGGTTATCACTCTTCATATCAGAAAGTTCACTGGTAAACTCATTTCTAATATTTGTGTAAGTATTTTTGAAAGAACTGTTCACAGCAGCAAATGCTTCAGAAACATTGTCGTAGCTCTCTTCTGTAGAATTGCCGTCAGCATCAAGTGTTGCAACACTAAAACTTGGAGCTGTCCAATACCCATTCACATACTTAGCATCACCACCCAAATATGTAGCAAGCGTTTCACCCATTGAATAGAGCTGTGAACCACTGATCGCATCTTTAGAAGATGAAGAAATATCACCATCTGCCAAACCAGTAAGCTTTCGAGAACCACCGGTACTATTTGCAATATTAATAGCAGTACCACCTACCGCATCACCGATAGTAATAGTACCACTGCTTCCTGACTGCTGAATAAGGTTATCACTCTTCATATCAGAAAGTTCACTGGTAAACTCATTTCTAATATTTGTGTAAGTATTTTTGAAAGAACTATTCACAGCATCAAATGCTTTAGCAACATTGTCATAGCTCTCTTCTGTAGAATTGCCGTCAGCATCAAGTGTTGCAACATTAAAACTCGGAGCCTTCCATTCCCCATTTTCATATTTAGCACCACCACCCAAATATGCAGCAAGGGCATTATTTGCAGAATAAAGCTGTGAACCATTGATTGCATCTTTAGAAGATGAAGAAATATCACCATCTGCTAGACCAGTAAGCTTTCGAGAGACATGGCTTTTATTTGCAATATTGATAGCAGCACCACCTACCGCATCACCAATAGTAATGACACCGCCGTGCCCTGACTGCTGAACAAGGTTATCACTCTTCATATTAGTCAGTTCACTGGTAAACTCTTTTCTAATATTTGCGTAAGTATTTTCAAAAGAACTGTTCACAGCAGCAAATGCTTCAGAAACATTGTCGTAGCTCTCTTCTGTAGAATTGCCGTCAACATCAAGTGTTGCAACACTAAAACTTGGAGCTGTCCAATGCCCATTCACATACTTAGCATCACCACCAAAATATGTAGCAAGCGTTTCACCCATTGAATAGAGCTGTGAACCACTGATCGCATCTTTAGAAGATGAAGAAATATCACCATCTGCCAAACCAGTAAGCTTTCGAGAACCACCGGTACTATTTGCAATATTAATAGCAGTACCACCTACCGCATCACCAATAGTAATGACACCGCCGCGCCCTGACTGCTGAATAAGATTATCACTCTTCATATCAGAAAGTTCACTGGTAAACTCATTTCTAATATTTGTGTAAGTATTTTTGAAAGAACTGTTCACAGCAGCAAATGCTTCAGAAACATTATCGTAGCTCGTTTCTGTAGAATTGCCTTCAGCATCAAGTGTTGCAACACTAAAACTTGGAGCTGTCCAATGCCCATTTTCATATTTAGCATCACTATCTAGATATGCAACAAGTGCATTATTTGCAGAATAAAGCTGTGAACCACTGATCGCATCTTTAGAAGATGAAGAAATATCACCATTTGCCAAACCAGTAAGCTTTCGAGAACCACCAGTACTATTTGCAATATTAATAGCAGTACCACTTACTGCATTACCGATAGTAATAGTACCAC
>NZ_JBAFWX010000010.1:9959-10991 GCF_036576145.1 Bartonella eidoli
CTGCTGAACAAGGTTATCACTCTTCATATCAGAAAGTTCACTGGTAAACTCATTTCTAATATTTGTGTAAGTATTTTTGAAAGAACTATTCACAGCATCAAATGCTTTAGCAACATTGTCATAGCTCGTTTCTGTAGAGTTGCCTTCAGCATCAAATGTTGCAACATTAAAACTTGGAGCTGTCCAACGCCCATTCACATACTTAGCATTGCCCCCCAAATATGTAGCAAGCGTTTCACCCATTGAATAGAGCTGTGAACCACTAATCGCATCTTTAGAAGATGAAGAAATATCACCATTTGCCAAACCAGTAAGCTTTCGAGAACCACCAGTACTATTTGCAATATTAATAGCAGTACCACTTACTGCATTACCGATAGTAATAGTACCACCAACCCCTGACTGCTGAACAAGGTTATCACTCTTCATATCAGAAAGTTCACTGGTAAACTCATTTCTAATATTTGTGTAAGTATTTTTGAAAGAACTATTCACAGCATCAAATGCTTTAGCAACATTGTCATAGCTCTCTTCTGTAGAATTGCCGTCAGCATCAAGTGTTGCAACATTAAAACTCGGAGCCTTCCATTCCCCATTTTCATATTTAGCACCACCACCCAAATATGCAGCAAGAGCATTATTTGCAGAATAAAGCTGTGAACCATTGATTGCATCTTTAGAAGATGAAGAAATATCACCATCTGCTAGACCAGTAAGCTTTCGAGAGACATGGCTTTTATTTGCAATATTAACAATAGTACCACCAGTTTTTCCACCAATTGCAATAGGATCAGCAGACTCTTCTTGCGTTACAAGGATACTTCCTTTGATGTCAGCCTGAACATTTTTAATCTCAGTGCTCACATTATTAATTTCGGTGCTCAAACCTGAAACAGCGTTATTACCCCCTTCAAAAGCACTAGCAACATCTTCATAAACCTTCTTCTCACCTTGTGTCCCGCCACTTTCAATTTGCGTAATCTCAAATTGAGGACCTGTCCACTCACCATCTTCATATTCAGCATCACCCCC
>NZ_JBAFWX010000011.1:0-1387 GCF_036576145.1 Bartonella eidoli
TACTTAAGACTATTTGAAGCAGGTTGTACTTCTTACTACTATCCCTTCAAGATTGTCGGGATAGTTCATTTTACCTCTTAGTTTTTTATTTATTCACTTTAAAACCGTAAATATGGGCAGTATTGGTTTTAAGAATTTTACTGTATAGTTGGTATTGTTGTATTTTTACTATCAAAGATTCTCATGTTATGTTGGCGTTTTTGTTGATTCATGAGCGCTTGCTCTGCATTGCGTAAATGTGCAGCCATTTGCAGTTGCGTAGATTCATTTTTACTCATGGCCAATTGAGTCTTAATACGTGTCTGTAATTCTGTTACATTTCTCGCACCTTTGACTTCTTGGATTTTGTTTGATAGCCCCAAAATTTTTCCTGAATGATCTCTTATTTTTTCAGCAGTTTTTAAAGCTATAACTTTGTCAATGATTGCTGTGTATTGTCTATACTCATTAATAGATTTACGTACATCATCACGCTTTGATAAGGCATTCTTATCTTCAGTATTTTTTAATTTTTTTTCAAATTCTGTAAATTCTGTGCGTACATTTCTCTCATTTTCTGATAGAAATTCCTCTCTTTTATCATAAGATAAATATAATTTTTGGAGAAAAATATTCTTTCCATTTCCTAAATTATTGGATGTTTGAGGATTATTTACGATAGCGTTATTTAAATTTTGAGATTTTTGAGGATTATTTACGATAGCGCTATATATCTTTTCTAGTTGTTTAGATTGTGCCTGCCTATTATCAGATTGTTTTCTGATTTCGTTGAAAAAGTCCCAACCGTCTTGTCCTTGCGTAGATCTTTGACCTGTTGTTGGTTGCATTGATTGATTTATTTGCACTCTTTCTGGCACTGATCCGTGTCCTTGCTGTACTGTTATCCTTCGTCCTGTCTCTTGATCTACTCTTGTTCCTTCTATTTGATTTTGTACTGATTGTACTCCTTGCGCTGACATTGTCCCAGGCTTTGTATTTGATGTCGACTCTTGCGCTGCCTTTGGTCCCAATACTACCATTGACCTTTGTCCTGATCCTGTTGTTGATCCTGGCACTACCTTTGATTGTATTGATTGCCCTGATTCCATCCTTAAAGCGGGCGTTGCAGATTCTAACGCTTTTTGGGGGTCTAGTGTTGATATTGGTGTTTTATGCGCCTGTGCCTGCACCTGTGCCTGCGCCTGTGCCTGTGCCTGCACCTGTGCCTGCATCTGTGCCTGCATCTGTGCCTGCGCCTGTACCTGCGCTTTTGCTCTTTCCGCTTCTGCTCTTGCTCTTTTTTCTTCTTCTTCTCTTTTTATTCTTTCCGCTTCTGCTCTCGCTCTTTTTGCTTCTTCTTCTTTTTCTCTTTTTATTCTTTCTGCTTCTGCTCTTGCTCTTTTTTCTT
>NZ_JBAFWX010000011.1:1487-3146 GCF_036576145.1 Bartonella eidoli
CTTCTTTTTCTCTTTTTATTCTTTCTGCTTCTGCTCTTGCTCTTTTTTCTTCTTCTTCTCTTTTTATTCTTTCCGCTTCTGCTCTCGCTCTTTTTGCTTCTTCTTCTTTTTCTCTTTTTATTCTTTCCGCTTCTATTCTTGCTTTTTCTTCTTTTTCTCTTTTTATTCTTTCCGCTTCTATTCTTGCTTTTTCTTCTTTTTCTCTTTTTATTCTTTCTGCTTCTGCTCTTGCTTTTTCTGCTTTTACTCTTTCTGCTTCTGCTGCTTTTGCTGCTGCTGCTTTTGCTGCTGCTTCTGCCTGCATTTTTGTTTGTGCCTGTGTTGCTCCCGGCCTCGACTTTGATGTTGAAGCTGCTGCTTGTCTCGTTTGTGGTTGTGCGGCTTGTCTCCCTTGTGGTTGTGCGGCTTGTCTCCCTTGTGTTGATGTTGCTTGTCTCCCTTGTGTTGATGTTGCTTGTCTCCCTTGTGTTGATGTTGCTTGTCTCCCTTGTGTTGATGTTGCTGGTTTCCCTTGAGTTGGTGTTGTTTGTCTCCCTTGTGTTGGTGTCGTTCGTGTTTGTGTCTGTGCTGTTGATTTCCCTTGTGTTGGTGTTGATTTTCCTTGTGTTGGTGTTGATTTTCCTTGTGTTGGTGCTGTTGGTTTGTTTTGTGCCGGTGCTGTCGGTTTCCCGGGCGTTTGTTTTTTAGGTGCTACTGGCTTTTTTGCCGAAGGGTATGAAAATCTTCTACTATATACATCTATATCTCCCCCATGTCCTCGATACGTAGGTGCTTTTTGACGTTGATCACTGTATCCAGTTCCCCACCAAAGGGATGATACATTAATAGCACGCGAATATTTATGATCAATAATTGGGGTTGCAAAGATCGCATTTGCAAAACTTGGTGTTGTCAAAATTACATTTATTATCGCTGTAATAACTAACTTTTTCATGTTTCACTCTTTCCAGAATTTACATATTACAGGAGGATGAATTACATTTTCTCGCTGATTTCTCGCAGGAGTTGTTTTATTAATAGATGTTCAATTTTAATTGCTTGTGTGATTTGGCTTTAGAATCGATGTGCAGGCTGACAATAAAATATTATTAATCAAAAATATAAAAATGATACACTTCGATTCTCAGTTTCAAATTGTTTATTCATCTAGCAATTTTTTATCGATGTTTCAATTTTGATTTTCAAAATGTATAACATTATTTTTTTAATTATGATTGAATCTGCTGCAGACAGATCGTTGATTGCTGTATTTCAATTATTTAGATGTACGGCTACTGCTGGAAACAGTACTGCCTATAGCACTTAATCTCCATAGATATTCAAGTGTAATGCCGTTTGCTAAAGTATTTGCAATGCTTGATAACTTTAGCAACAGCACGATAGAAATGATGGATAGGGTGAGAGCTCCTCCAAGTGCATAGCTTACATTTTGTTGACCATCAAAGCGGAGGTCATCCATGTAGTTTGTAAAAATAGTTAACATTACTTTAAATATAGTTGATAAGAGTACAATGAGAGTGATGTAACTCAACAATTGTGTTGCCCATCGTTCAAAAAAGCGGTGTGTTGTTTGCCAAAGCAAAGCAACAATAAAGAAAGGTCCAAGTGCAAATAGAAATGCAAGGGAAATTTTTGCCAACAGAATAAATGCACCACCAA
>NZ_JBAFWX010000012.1:0-1746 GCF_036576145.1 Bartonella eidoli
TAGTAAATTTACTATTAATGCCTTCGAAAGATTCATTTACAGCAGCAAATGCTTCAGAAACAGTACCATAATTCCCTTCTGTACTACTTCCTTCAGACCCAATTTTTTTAACTTTAAAGTTCGGGGCAGTAGTCCACTCACCATCTTCATATTCAGCATCACCCCCCAAATATGTAGCAAGCTTATTACCCATCGAATAGAGCTGTGAACCATTAATCGCTTCATCAGAAGACGAAGAAATCTTACCATCCTTAACACCAGAAATACTACGCGATGCACCCTCACTGTTCGCAACAGTAATTTCTGAACCACCAGTTGCTCCACCAATTGTGATAGCGCTATCCTGATCATCCTGTTTCACAAAAAGATTTTTCTTTACGCCTGAAAGTTCATTAGTAAATTTACTATTAATGCCTTCGAAAGATTCATTTACAGCAACAAAAGCCTCAGAAACAGTACCATAACTCTCTTCTGTAGCGCTTCCTCCAGACCCAATTTTTTTAACTTTAAAGTCTGGAGCAGTCCACTCACCATCTTCATATTTGGCATTACTGTCTAAATATGTAGCAAGCTTATTACTTACTGAATGAAGCTGTGAACCATTAATTGCTTCATCGGAAAATTCAGAAACCTTACCATCCTCAACGCCAGAAATACTACGCGATGCACCCTCATTGTTCGCAACAGTAATCTTTAAACCACCAGTTGCTCCACCAATTGTGATAGCGCTATCCTGATCATCCTGTTTCACAAAAAGATTTTTCTTTACGCCTGAAAGTTCATTAGTAAATTTACTATTAATGCCTTCGAAAGATTCATTTACAGCAACAAAAGCCTCAGAAACAGTACCATAACTCTCTTCTGTAGCGCTTCCTCCAGACCCAATTTTTTTAACTTTAAAGTCTGGAGCAGTCCACTCACCATCTTCATATTTGGCATTACTGTCTAAATATGTAGCAAGCTTATTACTTACTGAATGAAGCTGTGAACCATTAATCGCCTCATCAGAAGATTCAGAAATTTCACCACTTTCCACACCAGAAATACTACGCGATTTACCCTCACTGTTCGCAACAGTAATTTTTAAACCACCAGTTTTTCCACCAATTGCAATAGAATCAGCAGACTCCCCTTGCGTTACAAGGAGACTTCCCCTGATGTCAGCCTGCACATTTTTAATCTTAGTGCTCACATTATTAATTTCAGTGCTCAAACCTGAAACAGCGTTATTAACCCCTTCAAAAGCACTAGCAACATCTTCATAAACCTTCTTCTCACCTTGTGTCCCGCCACTTTCAATTTGCGTAATCTCAAATTGAGGACCTGTCCACTCACCATCTTCATATTCAGCATTACTATCTAAATATGCAGCAAGCTTATTACTTACTGAATGAAGCTGTGAACCATTAATCGCTTCATCAGAAGACGAAGAAATCTCACCACCCTTAATACCAGAAATACTACGCGATTCACCCTCACTGTTCGCAACAGTAATTTTTAAACCACCAGTTTTTCCACCAACTGCAATAGGATCAGCAGACTCCCCTTGCGTTACAAGGATACTTCCTTTGATGCCAGCCTGAACATTTTTAATCTCAGTGCTCACATTATTAATTTCAGTGCTCAAACCTGAAACAGCGTTATTAACCCCTTCAAAAGCACTAGCAACATCTTCATAAACCTTCTTCTCACCTTGTGTCCCGCCACTTTCAATTTGCGTAATCTCAAATTGAGGACCTGTCCACT
>NZ_JBAFWX010000013.1:0-1232 GCF_036576145.1 Bartonella eidoli
GATGGCAAAGAGCAAGTTTGAACGTACGAAGCCGCATGTTAATATTGGTACGATTGGTCACGTTGATCATGGAAAGACTTCGTTGACAGCGGCGATCACGAAATTTTTTGGTGAATTTAAAGCGTATGAGCAAATTGATGCAGCGCCGGAGGAACGTGCGCGTGGGATCACTATTTCTACAGCGCATGTTGAGTATGAAACAGAGAATCGGCATTATGCACATGTTGATTGTCCGGGACATGCTGACTATGTGAAAAACATGATTACGGGTGCGGCGCAGATGGATGGTGCAATTTTAGTTGTCTCTGCAGCTGATGGTCCTATGCCTCAGACTCGTGAGCATATTTTGCTGGCGCGTCAGGTTGGTGTTCCTGCGATCGTCGTTTTTCTTAATAAAGTTGATCAGGTTGATGATAGTGAGCTTTTGGAGCTTGTTGAGCTTGAGGTTCGTGAGCTTTTGTCCAAGTATGATTTCCCAGGAGATGATATACCAATAATTAAAGGTTCTGCTTTGGCAGCTCTTGAGGATTCAAATAAAAGCATTGGTGAGGATGCTGTTCGCCTTTTGATGAGTGAGGTTGATAATTACATACCGACTCCTGAGCGTCCAGTTGATCAACCGTTTTTGATGCCGATTGAGGATGTTTTTTCGATTTCTGGTCGTGGAACTGTTGTTACTGGTCGTGTTGAACGTGGTATTATTAAAGTTGGTGAAGAAATTGAGATTATTGGTATTCGTCCAACTTCTAAGACGACAGTTACAGGCGTTGAAATGTTTCGTAAGCTTTTAGATCAAGGGCAGGCGGGAGATAATATTGGTGCACTTCTTCGTGGTGTTGATCGTGATGGTATTGAGCGTGGTCAGGTTTTGGCGAAGCCTGGTTCAGTTACTCCTCATACTAAATTTAAAGCTGAGGCTTATATTTTGACAAAAGATGAGGGTGGTCGTCATACTCCTTTTTTCACAAATTATCGCCCTCAGTTTTATTTTCGTACTACAGATGTGACGGGAATAGTTTCTCTTCCTGAGGGTACTGAGATGGTTATGCCTGGTGATAACGTTGCTATGGATGTTTCTCTCATTGTTCCGATTGCGATGGAGGAAAAGCTTCGTTTTGCTATTCGTGAAGGTGGTCGTACTGTTGGTGCAGGTATCGTTTCTAAGATCATTGAATAGGCAGTGGTTGTTGAGGGGCGTCTTTAATTATTAAAGGCGCTTGTGTGGTAAGGAA
>NZ_JBAFWX010000014.1:0-810 GCF_036576145.1 Bartonella eidoli
ATTGGATACCAGCTGACCATCTTATGAGGAGCTAGCTTTTCTGTTAATGGTTGCTCTTTATTTTCCCTATTTGGTATTGCGATTGCCCTTATTTTTTTTTTTTTTTTTTCCATACCATTTGCACCACCGCAAGGCCGAGTCCGGTTCCTTGGGAACGAGTGGTAAAGAAAGGTTCCATGATTTTGCTTTGCAGCTCTTTCGGTACACCGGGACCACTGTCTTGTACCGAAATTTTTAATTCGTTGTTTACTGGTCGGAAGAACACATCAATTTGTGACTCTTTGCCCGCGATTTGGATCGCGTTCATCACTAAGTTACTCAATGCAGAAGCGATAGCATTAGCGTTACCGAGTAAAGTGACCTCTTCCTGCTCAACTTCGAGGAAATAATCAATTTGGTTGTTTTTCAGTGCCGCTTCGACCATAGGTGAGAACTCTGCGACGAGATCTGCAATCGAGAACGGCTTGACCACTTTATTGTCGCCACCTTTAGCGAACAACAGCATGTCATTCACCTGCTTCTCTAGGTCATGCAGGCGATCCATCAATTTAGTTTGAAAGCGCTCTTTGGTTGCAGGCTGTAAGTTTGGCGCGGCAAGGTTCGATGCGTACAACATCGCGCTGGACAAAGGGGTACGAACTTGATGAGCCAAAGAAGCAACCATTCGTCCCAATGACGACAAACGCTGTAAATCACTGATGCGAGACTGCAGCAAGCGTGTTTCGGTCAAGTCGGTAATTAAAATTAATTGCCCCGTTGCAGACGCAGAAATTGCCAAACGCACTTTGCGGCCATTACGTAGCGAAATTT
>NZ_JBAFWX010000015.1:0-817 GCF_036576145.1 Bartonella eidoli
ACCAATACTGCCCATATTTACGGTTTTAAAGTGAATAAATAAAAAACTAAGAGGTAAAATGAACTATCCCGACAATCTTGAAGGGATAGTAGTAAGAAGTACAACCTGCTTCAAATAGTCTTAAGTAACAAGTATCAAATCACATAAGTGTAAGTAAAATAAAACATCTTATATGCAAAAAAGATGGAAATTCGTTAAAGAGGAATGCTATGGCCTTACAAATGTTTACGCAACTCTTCGATAAGATTGATGATATAACAAATCAATATATCACGAACATTTCATCAAATGCGATCGCTACAATTGCTCCCATCATATCAGTTGTTCTGGCCATTTCTTTCATCATATATGGATGGCTCATTATGCGTGGTGTAGTAGAGCTGCCGTTTACAGAATTCATAAGCCGTTGTTTACGAGTGAGTGTTATTATTTCAATTGCATTCTCTATAGGATTATCTCAAGGAGAAATTAACAATTTTATCCAGGACATACCCAGCGAACTATCAAATGTATTGACAAAAAATTCAGTTAGAAATGAAAAGTTTTATGAACCGCTTAACAAAGCAGCAGTAGCAGGATTTCAACGAGCAAGCGAAGCCTTTGAGGAATCTGCTTTCTTGAATTCTGATGGCTTTCTTTATGGGCTCTTTGGCGTCCTTATTTTAATCGCTACAAGCAGCGTAGTGGCAATTGGTGGTGCATTTATTCTGTTGGCAAAAATTTCCCTTGCATTTCTATTTGCACTTGGACCTTTCTTTATTGTTGCTTTGCTTTGGCAAACAACACACCGCTTTTTTGAACGATGGGCAACACAATT
>NZ_JBAFWX010000001.1:0-383681 GCF_036576145.1 Bartonella eidoli
TTGGTGGTGCATTTATTCTGTTGGCAAAAATTTCCCTTGCATTTCTATTTGCACTTGGACCTTTCTTTATTGTTGCTTTGCTTTGGCAAACAACACACCGCTTTTTTGAACGATGGGCAACACAATTATTGAGTTACATCACTCTCATTGTACTCTTATCAACTATATTTAAAGTAATGTTAACTATTTTTACAAACTACATGGATGACCTCCGCTTTGACGGTCAACAAAATATAAGCTATGCACTTGGAGGAGCTTTCACCTTATCTATTATTTCTATCGTGCTGTTGCTAAAATTATCAAGCATTGCAAATACTTTAGCAAATGGTATTACACTTGAATATCTATGGAGATTAAGTGCTGTAGGCAGCACTGTTTCCAGCAGTAGCCGCACAGTTAAATAATTGAAATACAGCGATGTAATCAATGATCTGTCTGCTGCAGATTCAATCATAATTAAAAAATAATATTATACATTTTGAAAATCAAAATTGAAACAATGATAAAAAATTGCTAGATGAATAAACAATTTGAAACTGAGAATCGAAGTGTATCATTTTTGTATTTTTGATTAATAATATTTTATTGTCAGCCTACACATCGATTCTAAAGCCAAACCACACAAACAATTGGAATCGGACATCTATTAATAAAACAGATATGCGAAAAATCAGTGAGAAAATGTAATTCATCCTCCTGTAATATGTAAATTCTGGAAAGAGTGAAACATGAAAAAGTTAGTTATTACAGCGATAATAAATGTAATTTTGACGACACCAAGTTTTGCAAATGCGATCCCATTTAGCAACTCTGGTGGTAGCAAAATTACCGTCACGTACGAACAATCACGCCAAAATCATCAAGGTTTACCACAATCCCCTATAAGAGTTGCGCAAACCTCACCAAGAGGACGGGATAGTAATAGTAATAGTAATAGTAGATTTTTTGTAGAAATGTTAAAGAAACAGTCTGAAGAAATAAAAAAACAATCCGAGCACTTAGAAAAAATATATGGTGCTATAGCTAGCAATCCTCAAAATCTTCAGGATATTCAGGATGCAGAAGATATTTTTCTTAAAAAATTACATTTATCCTACGAAAGAGATGATTTCCTAACAGCAAACTCAACAAACCAAGATCTTTCCAAAATTGGAGAGTTTGAAAATAAATTTAAAGAGTTTGAGAATAAATCAAATTTTGAAACCACACGGCAATCTATCAATAATCGCAGCCAATACGCAGCGGCTATCGACAAATTTATAGGATTGAAAATTTCTGAAAACATAGAGGATCGTTCAGGAAAAATCTTAGGGTTATTAAAAAAGATTGATGGAACGAGCGATTTAAAAGGTATTTCTGAGTTGCAGACCCGTCTTAAAATTCAATTAGCGATGAGTCAAAATGAGACGACACAATTGCAAATGGCGGCACATCTACGCAATGTAGAGCAAGCATTTATTAATCAGCAAAAATACAAACGTAACATGAAAATTCTTGATAGTAAAAATATGGAAATGCCAAAGATACGGTATTGACAGTGAGCATTTCTAAAACTGTCCTACCGGCGTCATTGGTTTTCATATGTAAAAAGAATAAACCGATACATTTTAAAAAAATATTTGCATCAAATTGCATAAATATAAGAAAAATATAAAACATATTACAAGCAAAAAAAATCAGAATTCATTAGCGTATTCGATGGCATTACTGCGGGAGATTGATTAATGAGTTTTAATAAAATGGAAATTATATTTATATATTTTAAATCAAAATTGAAATAATGATAAAAAAAATATAGATTATAAAAAATATTTTAAGTGAGGAATGTTAAAATGAAGTATATCATTTTTACAATTTTGATTGTGAGTCTTTTTTTGTCGGCTTGCACATCGGCTCCAAAGTTAAAACAACCCAGTAATTGGAATCGAGTGCCTATTAATAAAGAAATACCTGCGGAAATTCAGTGAGGAGCGATATGAGGAAAAAAGAAGCTAAACCAGTAAAAGCCGAGAGACTCAATAGTTATTATGAAGAAAGTCGAGGTTTGGAACGTGAATTAATTAATGAATTTATGAAATCCCGCAGAACAGCATGGAGAGTAGTAGGTGCTTTTAGCATTTTGGGGTTTCTAGGTATGATATGCGGAGTAATTGGTTTTTATCAACCAGCACCCACTCCTCTCGTATTACGCGTTGATAATAGTACTGGTGCAATTGATGTTGTTACTATCATGCGCGATCATGAAACCAGTTATGGTGAAGTTGTGGATAAATATTGGCTTAATCAATATGTACTCAACCGTGAAACTTATGACTACGATACTATCCAGTTAAATTACGATACTACGGCGCTTTTAAGTGCACCAAAAGTTCAACAAGAGTTTTATAAAATTTACGATGGTGAAAATGCGCGCGATAAAGTACTTTCCAACAGATCACGCATTACAGTGAAGGTTCGCTCAATTCAGCCAAATGGCCGTGGGCAAGCAACCGTGCGTTTTACGACGCAACAACAAGACAGTAATGGCTCAACTGGAAAAAAAGAAGACCAAATAGCAACGATTGGATACACCTATGTTGGTGCGCCAATGAAATCATCTGATCGATTGCTTAACCCCCTTGGTTTCCAAGTTACAAGTTACCGCGCTGATCCAGAAATAGTTTTGAATAATTGAGGAATTAACTGTTATGAAGAAACTTGCGTTTGTTGTCTTACTGGCTTCGCTTTATACGATGCCTGTGCAGGCGCTTAAAACTCCATCAAATTCACAATATGATCATCGCATTCGTTATGTGAATTATAACGTCGCTGATGTGGTTCAAATTGAAACAGTTCTCGGCGTAGCAACGCATATCATTCTTGAAGAAGGTGAACGCTATATTACGCATGCCTTTGGTGATTCTGACGCTTATGCTTTTGCTCATAAGGGACGACATATTTTTATTAAACCTAAAGCTGAGCTTGCCAATACTAATCTTATCGTTGTGACTGATAAACGCAGCTATAAATTTCGACTACAGTTTCGCAATGATCGCGCTGGTTCTACCTATGAATTAGCTTTTCTTTATCCCGATTCAAATATTCAAAAATCAAAGGATGAGAATCAACAAGCTGCCATTGAGCACAGTTTTCGTAAAAACATGAATGGTTATAATCTTAACTACACTATGAGTGGTCATAAAGATATTGCCCCTATAAATGCTTGGGACAACGGACGTATTACATACTTTAAGTTTTCAGCTAATGTGGATATGCCTTCGATTTACTTAGTGGATGCGGAAGGCAACGAAAATCTAATACCGCGCACTGTTGTGGGAAATTCTAATAATATTATAGCTGTTCATAAGGTTAATCCCAAATGGATCGTACGATTGGGGAGACGCGCTCTTGCTATCTTTAATGAATCTTATGATCCCAATGGTATACCCAATACAACCGGAACAATATCATCAGTGGTTCGTCGTATTAATAAAGGAGATAAATAATGTTCTGCGATAAGAAAGGGGATGGATTAAATAATACAGGCGAAAACTTAAACCATACTGGACAAGATCATATTGAAGGGGCGTATGGCCAGTCCGATTTAGATTCCGAACGTCGTCCAACGATTCCCGGTGCACGCATATTGTTAATAGTAGGGCTTATTGTCATAGTAGCAGTACCAGCTGCACTGTCTTGGAAAGCTTTGAAAATGCGTAATACTTCAGAAAATGTTGAAGAACAACAAACAGTTGAGCAAATTATACCAAGTTATACTCCTCCAGTCATAGTGGAACCAAAAGTGACAGAGACTAATGCTGTAGAAGAATCAGATAAACAAGCTCAATTAGAAGAGCAAATACGGAATCTTCCATCGTCTTTAGCTCAACTTCTTCAAACAACCATGCCACAGCAATTAATTAAAGATTCCGAGGCACTAGCTCGCGAACGTA
Organism: Bartonella eidoli; assembly: GCF_036576145.1. Taxonomy (NCBI): domain Bacteria; kingdom Pseudomonadati; phylum Pseudomonadota; class Alphaproteobacteria; order Hyphomicrobiales; family Bartonellaceae; genus Bartonella; species Bartonella eidoli. The sequence goes on from NZ_JBAFWX010000001.1 coordinate 3,933, forward strand.
TGTTAAATTCAGGCCTTAACAACGGTGGAGGAAGTGAAAGTTCTGAAAGCTATTCAAACAATAACAGCCCTTCTCGTGACAGCAGTGGTGGTGAGTTATTAGAAAAATTACAACCCGTAAGATTAAGTCAATCATATGCAGGGCGACTCCATAATCGTGACCTATTAATTACACAGGGAACACAAGTAGATTGTGTATTGGAAACTAAAATCATCACAACACAGCCAGGTATGACAACATGTTATTTAACTCGTGATGTTTACTCTACAAGTGGTCGAGTTGTTTTACTAGATCGTGGTTCAAAAGTTGTTGGTTTCTATCAAAGCGGATTACAACAAGGACAAGCACGGGTTTTCGTACAGTGGTCACGTATTGAAACACCCTCTGGTGTTGTTGTAGATCTTGACTCGCCTGGCACTGGTCCACTTGGAGAAGCTGGTCTAGGAGGTTGGATTGATCAACATTTTTGGGAACGATTTAATGGTGCAATCATGATTAGCATAATTAGTAATTTCGGAGAATGGTTGAGAGATAAAGTCAGCCGAAAAGAAAAAGAAAAAGAAAAACAGCAATCTCAACAAAATTCACAAGGAGCTGAAGCTGTGGTCATGGATGTCATTCAAAATTCAATCAATATTGTACCAACACTATATAAAAACCAAGGAGAAAGAATAAATATTTTGATTGCTCGGGATTTGGATTTTAGCGATGTCTACAGTCTCGTTACACGCTAATCAAGTACAGAAAGATCAAGCGGTTGCACAACTTTTACAACCACTTGATCGTTTCTTAGAAGATCCCCGAATTACTGAGTTATCCATTTGCCGTCCCTGCGAAGTATGGACAAAGAGTTTTGAGGGTTGGCAAGTACATAATGCCCCAGAGTTAACAACCTCTTTTTTGCAAACCCTTATTACCGCTATAATTGTCTATAATGGTATGATTCCAAAAAGTATAAATTATGTACTGTTACCTGGAGGACAGCGCGGTACAATTGTACAAGCTCCAGCCGTTATCGATGGTACATTATCATTTATGATTCGTAAGCACTCTCTCACAGTTAAAACACTCGAAGAGCTTGAAAATGAGGGTACTTTTGATAATTTTTTAGATATGAGTTTTAACAAACCTTCAGAAAAAGAGGCAAATAACTATTTATTAAAACAGGATTTTACACGATTAGAACCCTTTGAAGTTCAATTATTGAAATTCAAACGAGACCGCAAAATTATTGATTTTTTAGAAAAATGTGTACTTTATAAGCGCAACATCATTATTGCAGGAAAAACAGGATCAGGGAAAACAACTTTTGCCCGCTCTTTAATAGAAAAGGTTCCTGTAGATGAGCGTATTATTACAATCGAAGATGTTCATGAGCTTTTTTTACCAAATCACCCTAACCATGTGCATATGCTTTACGGTAATAGTACGGACCGTGCTACAGTTGATGAATGTTTGGATGCATGTATGCGTCAATCACCTGACCGTATCTTTCTCGCCGAGTTGCGTGGTAATGAAGCTTGGGAATATCTTAATTCACTTAATACTGGACATCCTGGATCAATTACAACAACCCATGCCAATAATGCTCTACAAACATTTGAGCGGTGTGCAACGCTCATTAAAAGATCGGAAATTGGGCGTCAACTCGATATAGACATGATAAAGCTAGTTCTCTATACAACAGTTGATGTAGTGTTGTTCTTTAAAGATCGGAAACTTTCTGAAGTTTTTTACGATCCGATTTTTTCTAAATCTAAAATAGCTTAAGCTAAAATCCTCCAATAATAAATGAGATTATAGAAAGCCGTGATAATTTTATACGGCTTTTTTTATTTTGTTGATTTTGAAACATAATTTCTTATTCCACCTCTCCCAGAAAGATGAACTAAATAATTCATCGCGACAAAGAGATCAAATAACATACAGAAATTTTCATTTCTTTCGCGCTTCACTCTCTAATAAACCCCTTACAGAATTATTTTTAAGAAAAACAAATAAAAACGGCAGCCTGAGCACAACAGAAATTTCTTACTTTATAGTATGAGTAGTGCCGTACAAGTAAAAAATAAAAAATCAAAATCTACTCAACTATGCTAACAAATAGTGTAATTTTTTTATGATAATTGAGACTACTTTCCCACCACGACAACTTCTTTCCCCCAATAAAGATTAAAGTTTTCATCCCACTCATCTATTGAATATTGAAGCTAAAAATTATCTTATCAACGCTTTATAAACAACCAATAAGCTTTATAAATCGAACTCTGAATAAGGCTCTAAGAAATAAAAAGCATGCATAATAAAATAAATGATTTACAGCTTTTCTCTTCTTTAACCTTATTTTATAAACGACGCTCAACCATAAGCTTTTTAATTTCAGCAATAGCTTTAGCCGGATTTAAACCTTTTGGACAAGTTTGTGCACAATTCATAATGGTATGACATCGATAAAGTCTAAAAGGATCTTCTAGATTATCAAGACGTTCACCGCACATCTCATCACGTGAATCAGCGATCCAGCGATAAGCTTGGAGCAAGATGGCTGGCCCTAAATAACGATCACCATTCCACCAATAGCTCGGACATGATGTCTGGCAGCACGCACATAAAATACATTCATAAAGCCCATCAATTTTCTGACGATCGGAATAACTTTGTAACCATTCTTTTGCAGGCTCAGGTGAAACAGTCTGTAACCAAGGCTCAATGATACGATGCTGTGCATAAAAATGCTTTAAATCAGGAACTAAATCCTTAACAACGGGCATAGAAGGAAGAGGATAAACCTTAATGGGATGCTGCACATCATCCATCCCTTTTGTGCAAGCTAGCGTATTAGTCCCATCAATATTCATGGCACACGAACCACAAATCCCTTCACGACATGACCTCCGAAGTGTCAATGTCGGATCAATATGATTTTTTATAAACAAAAGTCCATCAAGGATCATAGGGCCACAAGCTGAACGATCTACATAATACGTATCAAGATGAGGGTTTTCTTCATCATCAGGCGACCAACGATAAACATGAAATTCTGTTAACTGCGTAGCACCTTCAGGCTTAGGCCAAACTTTCCCAACTTTTACTTGAGAATTTTTGGGAAGTCTAATTTGTACCATAATTTATTCTCCCCTTAATAAACGCGTTTTTTAGGAGCAATGCGCTTTAAATCTATACCACCATCGGCTTCAGATGTTAAAGGATCAATATGAACTGGCCGATATGATAATGTTACTTTGCCGTCTTTTGACAAACGTGAAACCGTATGATGACGCCAATTTTTATCATCCCGCTCTGGATAATCCTCACGCGCATGAGCTCCCCGGCTCTCTAAACGAGCTTCTGCTGAATAAACGGTCATAATTGCATTAACCATCAGATTCTCAAGCTCTAATGTTTCAACCAAATCAGAATTCCATATCAATGAACGGTCTGTTACTTTGAGATCAGACAACTCATCCCAGATTTTACTTATCCTCTGACATCCTTGTTGTAAAGAATCTTCTGTGCGGAATACAGCTGCATCCTCCTGCATAGTACGTTGCATTTTTTCACGCAATACGGCTGTTGGCGTTCCTCCTTGAGCAAAACGTAAACGATCAAAACGTGCTATAATCTCATCAACAGCTTCTTCGTTAATAGGCGGAATTTCTGCATCGCGGTTAATCACTTCACCTGCACGAATCGCAGCTGCACGCCCAAAAACGACAAGATCAATCAATGAATTTGATCCTAAGCGATTAGCACCATGAACAGAAGCACATCCCGCCTCCCCTACGGCCATCAAGCCTGGTTGAATAGAATCAGGTGAATCAGCAGTTGGGTTTAAAACCTCCCCATAATAATTAGTAGGAATACCACCCATATTGTAATGGACAGTTGGAAGAACAGGAATAGGCTCTTTTGTCACATCAACACCTGCAAAAATCCGCGCCGATTCAGATATCCCTGGCAAACGTTCATGCAATATAGCAGGATCAATATGGTTAAGCACTAAATGAATATGATCTTTTCTTGGACCAACCCCGCGCCCTTCGCGAATTTCAAGCGTAATACAACGAGAAACCAAATCACGCGACGCTAAATCCTTAAAAGAAGGAGCATAACGCTCCATAAATCTCTCTCCCTCAGAGTTAATCAAATATCCACCTTCACCTCGCGCTCCTTCTGTAATTAAGCAGCCAGAACCGTAAATACCTGTAGGATGGAATTGAACAAACTCCATATCTTGAAGTGGTAATTTAGCACGAGCAATCATTCCACCGCCATCACCTGTACACGTATGAGCTGATGTTGCAGAAAAATACGCACGTCCATATCCACCCGTTGCAAGAACAACCATTTTAGCAGAAAAACGATGAATTGTTCCATCATCAAGATTCCATGCCACAACGCCCGTGCACACACCATCAGTCATAATTAAATCAAGTGCAAAATACTCAACAAAAAACTGTGCATTATGTTTTAAGCTCTGCCCATAAAGCGTATGTAAAATTGCATGCCCAGTACGATCCGCCGCAGCACAAGTACGTTGAACTGGAGGTCCTTCTCCAAACTCTGTTGTATGCCCTCCAAAAGGTCTTTGATAAATTTTTCCGTCCTGTGTACGCGAAAAAGGAACCCCATAATGCTCCAGCTCATATACAGCAGCAGGCGCATTACGCACCAAATATTCCATCGCATCAGTATCACCTAACCAATCAGACCCTTTTACTGTATCATACAGGTGCCATTGCCAATTATCCGGCCCCATATTAGATAACGATGCTGCAATACCACCCTGAGCAGCAACTGTGTGTGACCTTGTTGGAAAAACCTTTGTGATACACGCTGTTTTTAGCCCCTGTTCAGCCATACCAAGCGTTGCACGCAAACCCGCACCACCAGCGCCCACAACAACAACATCAAACCTATGATCAACATATTGATAAGAAGCGTTACCTGCTCTCGCACTCAGAGATGATCCTGTGCCCATCATAGTCTTTAACCCCCTAATAACGCAATCTTCAAAAGAGCAAAAATAATTATACCACCCAAAAGAAAACAAAATAAAATATTCAACGCAAAAAATAACATTCGTAGAGTTTCATGCGGAATATAATCTTCAATAACAACCTGCATTCCAAGTTTCATATAATAGAGCAAGGACACGGTCATTAACATCATAACAACAGCAACAGCAGGATGCGAAAGCCGCGCATGCACAACACTATAATCTTTTCCAACGAGGGAGAGAATAAGAACGATAAAAAATATCAAAAATGGCAAATTAATAAAACTTATCAAGCGCTCTAACCAAAAATGCTCTGTTCCGCCATGCGCGCTCCCAAGCCCACGTGCTTTTGCAAGCTCTGTCCTAAAATCTTCTTTCATACCTCTCTATACCCCCCCCACACTTAAACAACGCTATATCCAATAATCCAAATTATAATAGTAACGATAAAAGAAATAAAAACTGTCGCCCAAGCTGTTAATGTCGCCTTTTCCTTCATCAAAAGACAAGGCTTTATATCCCAAACAATGTGACGAATACTGCCAACCATATGATGAACTCCAACAAGCGTATAGAAAAACAAAATACAAAGTCCAGGCATAGAACCATAAATTCCATTAATCATTTTAAATGCCTCATCGCCACAAGCCACTGATGTTAACCAAATAGCAAGGAGTATTATTCCAAAATAAAGAGCTACCCCTGTGATACGGTGCGCAATTGACATCGCCATAGTGATAGACCAACGGTAAATAGTCAAATGGGGGGCACGAGGGCGCTCTTTTATCCTAGCTGTCTTTGTCATAAAAATATCCTGACCTGAACTTTTACTGCAACTTCGTCATGAACGAGAAGATTCGCACAAAACGATCAAATGCATTATCGTTTTTACTTATTTGGCACCTAAATGACCAATAGCTACAGGTCGGTTGTCTCAAATAACGGATTAAAGGTCGCGCAGAAAAAAACCGATTGTTTTACAAAAAAAATCATAAAACTAACTTTACTTAATATAATTTTCTCTTCACGTCAAAGATCTAACACCATTTATTAAATATAAACCAGCATCTTTCCATTGCACTCAACCTTGCTTGTCAATATCGATGACTTGTAGCCTCTGGAATATAAACACCAAAATCACTCCTTAGCCATACAACATATACTAAATTTACAACACAAAAAAGCGACATAAAAGTCGCTTTCTCGTAAAAATTAGCAATAATGATTCTTATTCAGCAGTTTGATGTGTTCCATCTGATACAGCAGATGTTTTTTCCACAATCTTTGCACCTTTTTTTCTATAATCTCTTTTTTCAGTGATACGTGCAGCCTTACCTCTTAAAGCACGAAGATAATAAAGCTTTGCCCTACGAACTTTACCACGACGTACAAGTTCAACCCCTTCAATCAGAGGAGAATAAAATGGAAACACACGTTCTACACCTTCACCATAAGAAATTTTGCGTACTGTAAAAGTCTCATTTAAACCACCTCCTGAACGTGCAATACAAACACCTTCATAAGCTTGCACACGTGTTCGTGTACCTTCAGTTACACGCACCATAACACGCACTGTATCTCCTGCCTGAAACGCTGGTAACTGACGCTTTTCTTCAATTTTTGCACATTGTTCAGCTTCAAGCTGGGCAATAACATTCATTTTTTTATCCTTCATGTTCTTCTCGAACAGTCAGAGCGCTCAACTCTTGCCACAAAAGCATTTCTATAAATTTCTATCAATAGAAAAAGCTCTTTAGACTATGTTATACAGGAGCGAATACACCATCCATTAATTTTAATTTGGATTTACAAAAGCCCTTTACAAGAAAATTCTCCAGGAATTGAGCCGTGCAATACAACATCTTGCAAAATAAATCAAGTTTTCCGACGATTTTTATCGTAAAGAGCATAAAGATCAGGTCGACGTTGATATGTTAACAATTCTGCCTGTTTTTGACGCCACTCCGCAATATCTTTATGATGACCCGAAATTAACACGGGTGGAATAGCACGCCCTTCAAAAACGGCCGGGCGCGTATATTGAGGATACTCAAGTAACCCATTTTCAAAACTTTCGCATGCTCCAGAAGCCTCATTGCCCATAACTCCAGGCAAAAGACGCACAATAACATCCAAAAGAACCAATGCGGCTGTTTCTCCACCTGAAAGAACATAATCACCAATAGACACTTCTTCCAATTCCCTTGCTTCTATTATTCGCTCATCGACCCCTTCAAAACGCCCACAAATTAACGTCACTCCTGAACCACGGGCCAAAGAACGTGCATATGTTTGATTAAAAGGACGCCCACGCGGACTCATTAGTAATCTTGGCGAATCATGTGGACAACTATCAAGTGCAGCAGCTAATATATCTGCACGCATCACCATACCTGCACCACCACCAGCTGGTGTACCATCAACACTACGGTGTTTATCTAAAGCAAAATCTCGAATCTGTACTGTCTCCAGAGACCATATTCTACGCTCTAAAGCTTGCTTTGCTAAAGAATACCCTAAAAATCCAGGAAACATTTCGGGATAAAGTGTTAACACACGTGCTTGAAACATTACTTTTATATCTTTCATAATTTAGGAAGCACCTTAATTTTGAGAATCGGCTCATTTCCTACCATCACTCTATTATCCATCACTTAAACCAGCTGCCAAAGAATCAACAACAAGAAAACCAGAAGCAGTACAAATCTCCGGCACCGCTGCCTTACTAAATGGAATGAGCACTGTTTTACGCGTGTTTAAGCGCACTTCAAGCAAATCACCAGCCCCGAAATTTAAAAAACCGCTTACCTCACCCAAAGTTTGGCCTTTACAATCTTGAACACGAAGCCCAATTAAATCTATTTGATAAAATTCATCCTCAGCTAAATCATCAACCAATTGATCACGCTCAATATAGAGACGGACTCCTCTTAAGGCCTCAGCAGCACCACGGTCTTCAATTCCTTGAAAGCGCACAATCGCTCCATTTTTATTTTGCTGCACCCGAAGACTTGCAATCTCATAAAAATGTCCTGTATCATCATAAAGGGTTCCATAATTTTTCAAGCGACACGGTTCATCACCTAGCGTTTTAACCAAAACGTGCCCCTTTATACCATGTGCTGGACCAATAACAGCAAGATAGACTTTATTTTTAAGCTTTTTTCTATTATCTTCCATGTGAGAACTATCTTTTAAAATGGATTTAAATCTTGTAACTGTTTATTAAATTGTAACTGTTTATTAGATCTTGTTGCCATATCAACAACCTTCCTCAAAGACCTTATTTTGGTAACAAAACAAATTAATAAAAAGGAGAAACATTATGGCAAATATTATGCTTTTTTACAAAGATGTAACCCCAATAAACAAGATTACCCATAAAAATCTAAGATTTTCTCCCCCTGATAACATGTCTTTTGCAAAAGATACTCACTGGATTCCTTTAGCAATTAGTGAATATTTTCAAGCTGCTTTAGATTATCCAATCTTATTTATGTCGGCAACGGATGAAAATGAGAAACGGCATTATACATCTGCCGCTCTTGTGGGCCTTTCTAATGATGAAAATGACTATATTGTCTCCAATGAAAATTGGAAACAAAATACTTATGTCCCGGCTTTTGTACGTCGCTATCCTTTCGTTCTTGCACAAATTCCAAATGAAAAAGAACTTTCTGTTTGCTTTGATCAAAAATCAGGCATGTTTAATGAAGTTACAGGCACAGAGCTTTTTAATTCAGATGGCTCTATCTCTCCCTTTATGGAAGAGCGTATTCATTTTCTTGAAAGCTTTAAAGTCGCTATGGATAAAACCTCTGAATTTCTCAATACTCTTGTGGAAATGGATTTGTTGAGCCAAAAATCAATTAATGTCAAAAATGATAAAGGTCTTTCAGCACAGTTAGAAGATTTTTGGATTGTTGATGAAGAAAAACTTAATAAATTATCTTCTCATCAGCTTTCAAAACTCCATAAGAATGGCTTTTTAGGAAAAATTTTTGCACACCTCATGTCAATGAACAATCTTTTAAAAATACTCTCTCTAAAAAATGAAAATCGCATTCAAAAGCAAGAGGAACAGTCTCAAAAAAAGAGCGATAATGTTGATAATGAGACATCTAAAAAGAAAGAAACTCTTAACTAAAAATGTCCACACAAAATGATAGTAGAAAGAACAAAAATACTTCTTTGATCCCAGCAGATCACGCTGTTTTATCCATGAGGAAAAGCTGGTTGGACAATCTTGTACAAACACGTCGTTTATCTGTACAAACAGCGCAAGCTTATGAGCGGGATACGAGGCAATTTTTGTTTTTTCTCTGCCAACATTTTGGGCACAAACCAACATTTAATGACCTTGCTAATTTGCGGGTTATTGACTTACGTGCTTATCTGGCTTATCGCCGTACACACAATATAAGCTCTCGCTCTTTAAGCAGAAACATGGCAGGCTTGCGCTCTTTCTTTAACTACTTATCACGTGAAGGTGTTATCAGCATCCCTGCCTCTAAACTTATTCGAGCTCCCAAACACCCAAAATCTTTACCAAAACCTCTGACTATTAAATCGGCACTGCATGTAGTCAAAAAAGATAGTCAGCAGGAAAATGAGCCATGGGTCATTGCTCGCAATACTGCTGTCTTAATGCTTCTGTATGGTTGTGGAATGCGAATATCAGAAGCTCTAGCACTCACGCCAAAACAATTTTCTGACCCGAACAGTATAAGTTTATTTGTAACTGGGAAAGGTGGAAAAACACGCATTATTCCCCTCATAAAAGTCGTTTGCGAAGCAGTACACAATTACCTCAAATGCTGTCCATACCCTTTAATGGATAATCAACCAATGTTTCGTGGTGTTCGAGGTGGTGTTTTACAACCAGAAATTATTCAACGAACCGTTCGAAACTTGCGTGCAAAACTCGATTTGCCGGCAACCGCCACACCTCACACACTACGTCATTCTTTTGCTACACATCTTTTAACACGTGGAGGAGATTTGCGCACTATTCAGGAACTCCTTGGCCACGCTTGTTTATCTACCACACAGGTTTATACCCATATTGACACAGAACGCTTGCTAGAAGTTTATAAAAAAGCACATCCCCGTGCTTGATGAATTCTTTAAACTAGAATACGTTAAACAGACTCAACTTCGATTGCTAAAGCATGAACACGTGTTTCTAGCTCTTTCTGTAAAACTTTATAAATAGCCCGATGTATCTCCACCCGTGTCATACCTGAAAAAGAAGAAGATAAAATTTTGATTCGAAAATGTGTTTCCCCTTTACCATCAAAGGCATATTCTCCATGAACATGTCCAGAATGAAGATGACTTTCATTAATCACTTCAAGTTTCTGCGGACAAAAAGCATCCTGGAGCTTCATTATAATTGTCGTTTGAATTGCAGTAGACATTTTTGGTCCTTTATCAAATAAACAGAAGAAATTGAGTCTTTCCCATTACTGAATCAATGTGAAAATAAATTTTTCAAAAGTCAATTCTTGTCAAATCAATCAATTTTGCATAAATCGGGTATATGGCAATAACATCTAAATTATTCGATTCAATCCGAATCAGCTCTAATAAGAAGAAACCTATTGAAGCACAAAAAAAACAGTGCCAATGGGAGGGTTGTGAAAAGGCTGGCCTTTACAAAGCACCAGCAGGCAGAAATTACGAAGGACAATATCTGTATTTTTGTCTTGATCACGTGCGCGCTTATAATAAAAACTTTGATTACTTCTCTAACAGTAGCGATAAGGATATCGCAAAATTTCAAAAGGATGCGCTTACTGGACATCGTCCTACATGGCCTACTGATCTTAGCAATGGCGTATCGAAAAAAACAGCTGCTAACTATGCAAAAATTCGTTCTGGAACAGCTGCCTATCAAAATCGCATGCGTGATCCATTCACCTTATTTACCGAACGTCATTCATCCAATAATTTTTCAAGAAAATTGAAACCATTAGAAGCGAAAGCTTTTGATACATTAGGGCTAAAAGCAAATGCCTCAGCTGAAGATATCAAAACAAAATACAAAGAATTAGTCAAAAGACACCATCCAGATACCAACGGTGGTAATCGATCTTCAGAAGAACGCTTTCGCGATGTATTGAACGCCTATAATTTGCTAAAAAAATCTGGTTTGTGCTAACTTAACGACTTAAGAAAAGTTCATACTAATTAAAATCATATTTGATTCAGATCTGTCATTTCCTTCGAAAGACAGAAATATGCCTGATAAAATTGCTTTCCATGCCAAAGACTTCCTTTATAGAGCATTGCATAAGCATTCTAACTCTTGTATCGTTTTCCAATGAATAAAAAAAATTATCGTTCTTTTTTACAGAAAAATAATGTCAAAAGAAAACCCCACAGTTAAAAATATACCCGATATCACGCTCAGTGCTCGCGATCTGTTTAACATTGATACCGATATGAAAGTGCCTGCTTTCAGCACGAAGAGCTCTCACGTGCCTGATTTAGATCCCAATTATCGTTTTGATCAACAAACAACTTTAGCGATTTTAGCAGGATTCGCTTTTAACCGTCGCGTTATGATTTCTGGTTATCACGGTACAGGAAAGTCAACACATATTGAACAGGTTGCTGCGCATCTTAACTGGCCTTGTATTCGTATTAATCTTGATAGTCATGTTAGCCGTATTGATTTAGTAGGAAAAGATGCTATCGTTCTAAAAGATGGTCTGCAAGTTACTGAATTTAAAGAAGGAATTTTACCATGGGCGTATCAGAATAATGTTGCTCTTGTTTTCGATGAATATGACGCAGGTAGACCTGATGTTATGTTTGTCATCCAACGCGTCCTTGAAGCTTCTGGACGACTGAGCTTACTTGATCAAAGCCGTGTTATCGCCCCTCATCCAGCATTTCGTCTTTTTGCAACTGCTAATACCATTGGTCTTGGTGACACGACAGGACTTTACCATGGCACACAACAAATCAATCAAGCCCAAATGGATCGCTGGTCCATTGTAACGATATTAAATTATTTATCCCATGATAAAGAAGTCGATATCGTTTATTCAAAAGTTAAATCTTTTCAAACAACTGAAGGCAAAAATACAATCTCACAAATGGTACATGTTGCTAATATGGTACGTCAATCTTTTATCAACGGGGACCTTTCAACAGTCATGAGCCCGCGTACTGTTATTACTTGGGCAGAAAATACCACTATTTTTCAAGATGTTGGATTTGCTTTCCGATTAACCTTTCTTAATAAATGTGATGAGATAGAGCGCACTACTGTCGCAGAATTTTATCAACGTGCCTTTGGAAAGGAGCTTCCGGAATCACTTATTCATAGTGTCTTAGTTAAGGGAGATATATAAATCATGGCTGCAGAAGCTGGCAATAACAGCCAAAATCTGACAAATGACTCCTCTCCCAGCACCCTTGATGCTGAAACTTTTAAAAAATCCATTTCTACCTGTGTCCGCGCCATTGCAGGTACGCGCAATCTTGAAGTTTCCTTCAGCCATAACAAACCGTCACTCAGCGAAAATCATGCACACTTACCAGAACTACCACATCATGCAACAAATAAAGATATAGTCATTATCCGTGGATTAGGCGATTCTATGGCTTTATACAAAGCATGGCATAATAATCACATTCATACACAGTTTGCTCCCATAGAATCAGAAGCACGTGCTATCTTCGATGCTTTAGAGCAAACACGTGTCGAAGCAATTGGCACTTTAGAAATGGAAGGAATTGCACAAAATATTGATACCATGCTTGCCGATAAATATCAAAAAGCAGATTATCAGAAAATAAGAAAGCAAAGTGAAGCTCCTATAAAAGAAGCAATTTCTCTTTTATTGCGCGAAAAAATAACAAAGCGTTCTCCTCCTAAAGAGGCTGGGTCTGTATTGGAATTGTGGCGCAACACCATTGAACAAAAGGCTTCTGCAGAGCTGAATGAACTTACACTGCATATTTATAATCAACATGCTTTTGCACAAATTGCTCGTCAAATGCTTGTTTCACTAGAAATGATAACTCAGTCAGAAGAAACATCAGATAATGTGCATGATAAAAAATTTAAAAACGAGTATAAACATCAAAAACAAGCACAAGATGAAGAAGAAAACAAAAACGAAAAACAGACTCAAAGTAAAGAGCAGACAATAACTAAACAAGAAAACGATTTACAAGAAGAAGGAAAAACGCCAACAACTCAATCAAACGGTAATGATCAAGCTAAAGAAGAGCAAGATAATTATAGACAAGAAAAATTGAACAAATACAAACGTGTCCTTGCTGTTTCAGAGCATATGAAAGAGCTTTCTGATTATAAAATTTTTACCCGTCAATTTGATGAAGTACTAGAAGCGAAAGATTTTTGTTCTGAAAGTGAACTGGAAAACTTACGTCGTAGTCTTGATAAGCAAATAAATCCTCTTCAAAGCATTGTGGGACGCTTGGCAAACCGCTTACAACGCCGCCTTATGGCACAACAAAATCGCGGTTGGAATTTTGATCTTGAAGAAGGGTACCTTGATACAGCACGGCTTTCACGTCTTATTATTGACCCAACACAACCACTTTCTTTTAAAATGGAAAGCAATATTCAATTTCGAGATACTGTTGTTTCCTTGCTTGTTGATAATTCAGGCTCAATGCGAGGGCGACCCATTACTGTTGCCGCAAGTTGTGCGGATATTTTAATGCAAACGCTAGAACGCTGCAGTGTTAAAGTTGAAATTTTAGGATTTACCACCAAAGCTTGGAAAGGAGGGAAATCACGCGAGCAATGGCTCAATCAACAAAAGCCAAATAATCCTGGTCGTCTTAATGATTTATGTCATATCGTCTATAAAAGTGCTGATACACCCTGGCGTCGAGCAAGGCGCAATTTAGGTTTAATGATGCAAGAAGGATTGCTGAAAGAAAATATTGACGGTGAAGCGCTTATATGGGCTCATCAACGTCTTTTATTACGGCGTGAACAGCGTCGTATTCTCATAGTCATTTCTGATGGAGCACCTGTTGATGATTCAACATTATCCGTCAACCTTAGTAATTATCTTGAAAAACACTTACGTGCTGTTATTCAGAAAATTCAAACCCATTCGCCCATAGAACTCATTGCTATTGGAATTGGTCACGACGTCACACGCTACTATAATCGCGCTGTCACAATTATGAGTGCCGAAGAATTGGCTGACGCTATAACGGAACAATTAGCAGAGCTCTTTAGCATTAAAATGCCTCTTAAAAAGTTAACATCGATAGGCTCTGTCTAAATATTCAGTATAGCATATATGCTTCATTTAAAATAAAATCCTTTCAAAAACACCATGAGACTTTTTCTACCATAATCGTCAAACAAACAGATGTCGTATTTTTTGAACTATTTTGATAAATAAAAAACTAAAAATTATTTTATAAGAAACAAGCTATTATCAATTACCATCAAACAATTTTTACTGAAAAATCATTTAAAATTAAGCACAAAAGGAAAGCTAACTAACTCTACTGCTAAAGATAACTTTCACTATACGTTATGCCTTTAAGAAAATTTTACAAAACCGCAAAGTAACCAATATCTAAAAAACAAAATAGCAAAATACCTTAAACATATTGTACTGTAATCTAATCAATAACCCACCAAATTAAATATCAGAAAAGTTATTAGACATATCAAAGCACCAATGAGCTAGAAATTCACTTTTACAGAGAAAAGACACACTACTGAAACTGTTAATAGCAATCACAGTACACCAGACTATCACTAAGGATAAAAAAATAATCCGTTTCCTCTTTTTTCCTCGTAAAACCACCCCTTGAAAACACTAACAGCTCCTCACTCTGTAAATGAATGATTAAGCAATAGGAAACCAAAAAGTAATCTATACTAAAGCAAAAAGAAGAAATTACGCTACTTGTTCAGCCTTTTTCTTTACAATTTGACGTTTTAACAAACGCGCCCGTTGTGATAACTCTCTATCATCAGCTTTGGTCAAAAAGCTATCAAGACCACCACGATGTTCAACAGAACGTAAAGCACTCGCTGCAACGCGCAAACGATAACTCTGCTGTAACACCTCTGACATCAACGTTACATTACAAAGATTTGGTAAGAAACGACGACGGGTTTTATTATTCGCGTGGCTAACATTATTGCCATATTGAACTGTTTTTCCTGTCAATTCGCATGCACGAGACATAAACTTCACCTTTAAACTCTAAGAAACTCTAAAATCCCAATCCCCGCAAACCAGAGTGAACACAACACACAGAAAAGTCAATCTGCTTCACACGAACACCATCGAGGAATTTCTGTTTTTAATAAAATGTTGGCAACAAAAGGTCAAGTCTTTTGTTAAAAGCTTTTATACCCCTCATTATCTATTTTTTCTTATTAAAAACGTACAAAATATTTTTTTTTAATGCTCACCATGCTAAAATGAATTATTAACTATAAATAAAATAAACTGAGCCATGACAGAGATTCAATATAAACATATCAAATTATCTTCTGTTTTATTTAGTATTTTATGCGCGTGTTTTTTTCTTATCTTTAGTGCACTAGGTGTATGGCAAATACAACGATTAAATTGGAAAACAAATCTTATCACCAGTGCTAATGAGCGTATTCATTTGGCTCCCGTCCCAGCACCCCCAAAAAACCAATGGAAACATGTTACATTTGAAAAAGATGAATATCGACCTGTTATCATTACTGGAAAGCTTCTAGAAAATAAAAATATTCTTGTTACCGCTGTTGCTCAAAACACCAGTGGTTACTGGGTTTTAACTCCCTTGCAAACATCGGATAATGCACTAACTTTTATAAATCGTGGTTTCATTCCTATGGACAAACGCAATCACTTTCAAAATTCAGAGCAATCACATACGAATAACACTGCGAGCCAATATCCTATCACGAACACAAAACTAACCACAATTATAGGCTTGTTACGTATGAGCGAAAAAAACGGTTTTTTTCCACGAAAAAACAATCCCACTCATGATTTATGGTATACACGTGATCTCCCAACTATGGCACAAAAACTTGGTATCTCTCCTGTTGCTCCCTATTTCATCGATGCTGGAAAAAAAATTGCTACACAGGAAAACCTCCCTATTGCTGGTTTAACCGTCGTACACTTTCCCAATAACCATCTTGTCTATGCTATCACATGGTTTATCTTAGCAGCCGGTATCCTATGCGCTTCTCTTTTCCTATTGCAGCAAAAAAGCTAAATATACAAAACACACACCAATGCTCTTCATCACTAAAAAATAATTGCGTATCTTAATTTAAAAAATTTATCCTCTACGCTGAAAACCAAGCACCTAATCACACTAAAAACATGTTTTATCTAACTGCTTTTTCTTCTAAGAATAGCAAGAGAACGATCTTCTCAATGACATATGAAGAACATATCCCTCCCAATCCTTATATTTTCATCTAAAAATAAAATCTATTCCCTAAAAACGAATACCAAACAATCCCCATAATGAATCATATTATTAAGGACTCTACGTAGCCGAATCAGTATGACAATAATTAAAATCATTGAGTGCATAAAAATTGAAAAGGAAATTTAACTCCTTATTTGAGCAATGATCGCACCACAAAATTACTCTATTAACGTAGAATATTCATATATCTTTTACCGATCGTCCGTTTATACCTTTATCGATATACGTTTATACCTTCATCGATATAAAAGACTAAATCATCCAAACGCACTATAATTGCAAACTGATAAGCCCCCATACACCACAAGTCTTATCTAAAACTTGCCTCCCCCCCCCAATACCAACCATAAAAAATAAAACTGTTAATGACGAAAATGCCGTACACCTGTAAAAATCATCGCCAAACCATTTTCATCAGCTGCAGCAATCACTTCTTCATCACGCATTGATCCTCCAGGTTGAATAACTGCTGTTGCACCAGCTTCAGCAGAAGCTAATAAACCATCTGCAAAAGGAAAGAATGCATCCGACGCAACAACTGATCCTTTAATAGGAGATTCTATTAAATCTGCTCTTTGTGCACTTTCTTCAGCCTTACGTACAGCAATTTTAGCTGAATCTACACGACTCATCTGACCAGCACCAATCCCAACCGTCGCACTATTTTTTGCATAAACAATAGCGTTTGATTTTACGTGTTTTACCACACGAAAGGCAAATAAAAGATCACGCATTTCATCCTGGCTTGGCGCCCGTTTTGTTACCACTTTCAATTTTAAATCATCAACAACCACATTATCACGTGTCTGTACTAATATTCCTCCTGCAAGCGTTTTAGCAGTCCTCCCTGCACAACGTGGATCTGGTAAACCACCTGTTATCAGCAAACGAAGATTTTTTTTCTGTGCAATGATCTCGCGTGCAGCCATATCCGCATCAGGAGCAATAATTACTTCCGTGAAAGTTTTAATAATTTCTGTAGCACATTCTGCATCAAGAATTTGATTTAAAGCGATAATTCCTCCAAATGCCGATACATTATCACACATAAGAGCTTTCAAATACGCTTCTTTTAAACTTTTCCCTTCTGCAACACCACAAGGATTAGCATGTTTAATAAGTGCAACAGCAGCACTCTTTTTAGAGTCAAATTCTGCCACAAGTTCAAATGCCGCATCTGTATCATTCAGATTGTTATAAGAAAGCGCTTTTCCTTGTAATAACTTTGCTGTTGCAACACCAAATCGTTTACTATTATCACGATAAAATGCTGCTTTTTGATGAGGATTTTCCCCATAACGCATAACACTTTCAAGCTGACCAGAAAAACTCTTCCAAGACGGATTTTCAATTTTCAAATCCTGAGCAAACCACGCTGCTATCGCTGCATCATAAGCAGCTGTAAGCTCATAAGCACGCATTGCCAACTTACGCCGCATAAACAAGCTCAAAGCCCCATCATGCCGCTTTAATTCATCTAGAATCGAGTCATAATCACTCACCGCGGTTACAACACCAGTGTAAGCATGATTTTTCGCTGCAGCACGAATCATTGCAGGACCACCGATATCAATATTTTCAATAATGGTTTGTTCATCAATATCAGATCGAGACACTTCTTCAAAAGGATAGAGATTCACAACTAAAAGGTCAATTCCATTAATTCCATATTGTTCCATAGAGGCCGTGTGATTTGGATCCTGCCTTACTCCCAATAAAGCACCATGAATCAAGGGATGGAGTGTTTTAACACGTCCATCCATTATCTCTGGAAATCCAGTAACTTCAGACACATCTTTTACGGGTAAACCAGCAGCCATTAATGTTTTGGCTGTCCCTCCTGTTGAAATCAATTCAATACCGTAATTATGAAGCACCTGCGCAAACGCAACCAAACCCGTTTTATCAAACACAGAAAGAAGAGCACGACGAACCCGGTGGAAATCAGGAGTAGGAAATTTTTTTACAACAACACCCATATAAAAGACCTCAAAATAAAAAATAGTTAAGACTCAAAGAAAAATGAGCTTATGAGATTCATACATAGCACAGGTCTTTATCAAAATGCATTAAAGGATAAAATGTCTCTCCTTTAAAACACAAAGAATAATTTCATTTTGATCTACACAGCAAATAAAGAAAATCACTGCTTTAATTGATGTCGCATAAAACGCCAACGAACTTTTTCTTGAAATGCAGGACGAAAATACAAAACAATCTGCTGTGTTCGTTGCGGACCTATTAAGCCAGTAAAATCAATCGAATCTTCAAGACAAATATCAGCATCAGGCGACATAAAATACCATATTTGTCCATCTTCTACAGCCAAACGTACAGAGTTCCCATCATAATTCACTTCAACTTGTGGATGAAGATGAAACCGAACAGCAACATTATTCTGTTTATTTTGCCCCCCCTTAGATTTATTTAACCGTCCATTTTGTGGTACAAAAAAACGATCAAATCCCTCAATCATCGCACCATTTTTTGTTAAGATAAGCCCACGCTCATGAATAAGATTAAAAGGTTTCACATACCCAGTATGACTTGCAACAAAACCAATCTTCTTTGAATCTTCTATGCGCCGTACCTCAACATCCATCAATCCTTCAAGTAAAAAGGAAACATTACCACCCCTTTTTTTATGAAAAACCCCCACAGAACAATCATTAACTGTTGCCGTTGAATGTGCTGCAGTAACGCGCCCAAACTGTCGATACTTCTCACTCCCATAAGAACTAACACCCGTATTGATAATAAAGCGGCTCCCCTGTGAAGACATTTCAAAAGACAAGCATCCTGAACAAGCATGCTCTGCAGCAGCACGTGGCGCAAATTTTCCTGTATCTGCCAACACAGTTGTTTGATTAGCCCGTAAACGTTGAAATCCTGAATAACGTGCATAACTAAAAGGATGCCCTACCGTTTCATCAAGCTCTAAAACTGTCGATAAGCGTTCTGGTATAATAGCTCCAACTCCATTAAAATGCGCCAACGTTTGATCTTCGTGAATAAAGAATCGTAAAGCTGGTAACATACGTTCAACAGAATCAATTAAGATACGCGGTGCTGTTTCGTTGCTATGTGCGAAAAGATGACGCAAAGATAATAAATCTGATAATAAATTAAGCAAAATCACAGGGCTACGAGAAATATGTCCACCGTCAAGAAGAATTTGATTTGAAAGTTCCTCTATGAGATAAATCTGTACCTTTTTCTTTATTGCTGCCGAAACAGGCAGAGCAAGAGACGCAAATGTCAAAGATATTGCGGCTTGTAAACGTTGATCATTACGCTCCATACCGCAAATCATAATACGCAAATAACGAAAATGAAAACCAAGTGAACGCAAAAAACATTTTTTAAATCGTTCGCTTGCTCCTTCCAACAATGTTTGTGAATGACAAATCCATGAAATCAAACGCCGTGCCACGACTGATCCACTCCAAGGAACCCCTTTTACCTTTTTGCCACTATAATTAATCCAATCTTCCACTAACGAACGCGCATGCGCTGCAGCTAAATCACTATCTGCTGCTGTCATATGCCTTAACCAATGAAAATTATGGAGTTCTGCTTCCCATTCTGCCGTTGGTGGCACTAATGAAAAAGGAGAAACAGCACCAGAATGAACGACACGACCTGAAAAAGCAAAACGGCCATGATAAAATTCATGTGCCATCATCGGATCAGCTAAATACAAATCAATAGGATGCGCTAAAATTTTATGAGGACTAAATCCTGAAAATCTCCAACGAAATAACGGCCCTATCGATAAACGCCGCATCACTTGATGCGTCATATATATAAAATCAGATATTTTTACCTGAGAACTTTTTACTGAAACCGCCACAATATTGTCTCCGTATACGCTTTTATTGAGCATAATTTCAGCCATTTTAGTAAATGAACCGTTAATTAAATTATTTTACGGAAGCGTGCTGCAAAAAAACCATCCATTCCTAAAAATGTTTTTTTCTCAGCATATAAATTTTTATGACAAATATCAGCAGGTGTTGTACGCAAAGTTCCTTTAACCGAAAGCAAATGTGCCATAGCACCCATTTCCTCTGCGCAAATAGGCTCTAAAACGATATCATTACATTCCGATAAAACTTTCTCAATGAGCTCTTCACCTTCTTCTTGCGCTAATGAACAATTAGAAAAAACAATACGTCCACCTTTTTTCACCAAAGCAACCGCAGCCAAAAGCAAATCATATTGCAATGCTGCGAGTTTAAGAACATCGCTCATAGACTTAATCCATAAAATATCTGGATGACGACGTATCGTCCCTGTAGAAGAACATGGGGCATCAAGCAAAACAGCATCAAAAAGTTGGTTAGAATGAAAATCCCTTACATCTCCTTCAAAGTAACGGACTGAAAAACGAAGTCGTTCCATATTTTTCTTCAAGCGCTTTACTCGGCTATCAGATATCTCAATTGCTGTTACATCAGCACCTTGCAAAGCTAATTGTGCTGTTTTTCCACCAGGGCTTGCACAAAGATCAGCAACCTGTTTTCCGCGAATATCTCCAAGTAAAAAAGCAGGTAAAGATGCTGCAAAATCTTGAATCCACCAAGCCCCTTCTTCGTATCCTGGCAAATCAACAACAGAGCAATCTAAATGATTTAAGCGAACTGAACCGTTGGGCAACACAATACCCCCAAGTCGTTCTGCCCATCCAACACTATCAGATTTTACAGTTAAATCGAGAGGCGGCTCAATAGACTGAATTGCTGAAATCTGATCAGCCTTTTCTTTTCCATAGGCTGACACTAAAAGTTTTCCAAACCACTTTGGAAGTCCTTCAATAGTCGGAACTTGCTGACGTAAAAATACTGCTTCACGTGCAATATTACGTAAAACAGCATTTACAAGTCCTGAAAAACGCCGGGTACGAGGATCATTTTTAGCAACACGTACAGCTAAATCAATCGCAGCATGATCAGGAATATCAAGATAGAGAATTTGAGCTATACTGATATGCAGAAGATGCTGCAAAGAAAAAGCTTGTGGAGGTAAATTTCGTGTTAAAAAACGCGACAAAGCAGCTATAATCAGCCCCCGATAACGTAACGTCACTCCCAAAATAGCCCGACATAATAAACGATCTCGATACGATAACTTTAAATACTGTGGGTGTCCATGCTCATTATCAATTAATCCAGAAAGAGGAACACATTTATCAAGCACTGCCCCCAAAAGACGAACACATACCTGCCTAACCTCTAACCCTGGAACATCGCTCTTCAAACACACACCCCACTTTTTTATGTTTCTCAAGAATACCTTTATGTCTTTTTTCTTATAAAATATCTATCCTCAAGGAGACCTTTTTGAACCGCCATAACGAAGCCAAGAAGGACGCTTTGTTATGCGCTGAGAGACATTTGTTCCTGAATTATCTGATTCACCAACTTTGTCATTGTAACTCAAATTTCCATAATCTAAGTTCTTATTTTTGTCACACACATTCCCTTTTTCATTCCATCCCATATTCTTAGCCGACGATCCCTTCATCTCCTCCGCTTGTCGACAAAGAGCCGCGATACGACTTTCCGTTGCTGGATGAGTAGAAAATAAGCTATCAGCTCCTCCTCCACTCAAGGGATTAATAATAAACATATGTGCTGTTGACGGATTATACTCAGCTTTTTCATTATATATGGTATATCCACCACCAGAAATTTTACTCAAAGCAGAAGCTAACCATAAAGGATTCCCGCATATTTCAGCCCCTCTTCGATCAGCAGCATATTCACGCGTACGGCTAATAGCCATTTGAACCAGCATAGCTGCAAAAGGAGCTACAAGCATAGCAATAAGATTCCCCAGCACCCCAGCACCGTGAGAATGTTCTGAAGAATTACGTGTTCCCCTCATAAAGAAAGCAAAATTACCCAACATTGAAATTGCCCCTGAAATTGTTGCAGTCAGTGTCATAATTAAAGTATCGCGATGCTCAATATGTGCCAATTCATGAGCCATAACCCCAGCAATTTCTTCTACACTCAACTGCCGCAATAACCCAGTGCTTGCAGCAACAGCTGCATTGTAAGGATTGCGTCCTGTAGCAAAAGCATTTGGCTGTTCACTCTCAATAATATAAATTTTTGGTTGAGGAAGAGCTGCTTTTTGCGCCAAATCACTTACAATTTTGTAATAAACTGGCGATGAATGCTGATCAACTTCACGAGCAGCATACATACGTAAAACGATTTTATCTGAATTCCAGTAAGAAAAAAGGTTTAACCCTCCCGCCATTAAAAATGCCACAACCATACCATTGCTTCCCCCAACAAGATAACCAACCGCCATAAAAAGAGCAGTCATACAAGCCAAGAGCATTGCTGTACGCATTATATTCATGACCTAAAAACTCCATAATAAAAAATATAATCATTCTTAACATTATAAAATCATTATATATAATGGGATTTTTTATTTTCTTCTTCAATAAAATAAAGGTGCTCAATGAACAAAAAAACAGACAAACAGAACACAATTGTCGCTAAGCGCCATGCCCTTCCCCCTGAAGCACAACGAGCCTTAAATGAAGCTGAGGAAAGGCGTAAAAATGCAACAAATAAAGACGAACCTTTAGAAAATGGTGGTCGTGGCGGCAAAAATCCTTCGCGCTATGGAGATTGGGAAATTAAAGGTCGCGCCATCGACTTTTAAAAGACCAACCTCTCTGTACGAATAAAAACGCGTAAGTGTGCTTTTCTATAAAAACCCTTTAAACATACTCAAAGTATGTCTTGAATTATTATGCTCCCTTTGCTGCAGCAGCTGCTTCCTCAGCAGCTTGCTTTGCTGCAGCCATACGCTCTTGCGCCTTTACACCAGGTTCACCTTTACGTGGATTATGACGAGCTGGACGCTTTTTAAGACCAGCAGCATCTAAAAATCGCAAAACGCGATCTGTTGGTTGCGCACCTTGGCAAAGCCAATATTGTATACGCTCTTCATTAAGCTTCACACGCACCACATCTTTAGGTAACATCGGATTCCACGCACCGACACGTTCAAGAAACCGTCCATCACGCGGACTACGTGCATCCGCCACGATAATATGATAGTAAGGACGCTTTTTTGAACCTCCACGGGACAAACGAATTTTCAATGCCATATTTTATCTCCTATTGTCAGCTCTGGCTTTCATTTAATAAATTTACTTGCTCTAGTTTTTTCTTTTCAAATATCTCTTCATGATCTTGTACAACTTCTTTAATAAGAAACTTTATAAATTCTTCAGCAAAATCAGGATCAAGGCGACAGTGTACAGCTAATTGACGAAAGCGTTCTATTTGGTTTTCTTCACGCAAAAAATCTCTAATAGGAAGACTATGGGAAGCTTTTAAAAGTCCAACCGCCTTTGTACAACGAAAACGCTCTGATAAAATATGAATCAACGCTGTATCAAAATTATCAATGGACGCGCGTAAATTCATTATTTCGTCCAATACTTTTTCTTGCATTATACTTCCTTCCTTTTTTGCATCTCACTTTTTTTTGGGGTGCTGAGGAAGTTTTCCCCTGTTATCGGTAGTGCTATTAAAAAGACCAGGGAATTTAGAACTTCCCCCTGGAAGACCAGGTAATGTTTTACTTCCACCTTCAATCTGTTTTTGTAATGTTGATAATTGCTTTGGATCAAACCCTGATAAATCAGGAACAGAACTAGAATTTTTTACAAAATCCCCCATACCACCAAGCCCCATTTTGGAACCAAACCCCCCCAACATTTTTCCCATCAAACCGCTTTTACCTTTTCCTCCCATAGCTTTTACCATATCAGCCATTTGGCGATGCATTTTCAAAAGCTTATTAATATCAGCAGCACTCGTTCCAGATCCTTTTGCGATTCTCTGCTTACGACTGTGTTTTAAAATCTCTGGATTAGCACGTTCTGCAGGCGTCATTGATGAAATAATAGCTAATTGACGGTTAAACAAATGATCATCAAGACCTGCGGCTGCAATTTGACTTTTTATCTTCCCTAAACCTGGCAACATTCCCATAAGACCACCCATGCCTCCAAGTTTTTTCATTTTCTGTAATTGTTCTGCAAGATCATTAAGGTCAAACTTCCCACTTTGCATTTTTTTTGCAAAAGCTGCCGCTTTCTCATGATCCATTGTTTCTGCAGCTTTTTCAACTAAAGAAACAATATCACCCATCCCCAGAATACGATCTGCAACACGACTGGGGTGAAATTCTTCCAAGTCTTCTATTTTCTCACCGGTCCCGATTGCTTTAATCGGCTTACCTGTAACAGCACGCATTGAAAGAGCAGCACCACCACGGCCATCACTATCCATACGTGTTAAAATAATTCCTGTAACTCCTACTCGCTCATCAAAAGAACGCGCAAGATGCACAGCATCTTGACCGGTAAGACTATCGGCAACCAACATAATTTCGTGAGGAATGGAAAGAGCTTTGATTTCAGTCAATTCAATCATCAAAGCTTCATCCACATGGTTACGACCTGCCGTATCAAGAAGGAGAACATCATAACCTCCCAATTTAGCAGCTTGTACTGCACGCGCGGCAATATCGACAGGGGATTGCCCAGCAATAATAGGCAAACTCGCAATTTGAGCCTGTTCACCTAGTTGACGTAATTGTTCCTGCGCTGCAGGACGGCGTGTATCTAATGACGCCATTAAAACTTTTTTATTCTGTTTACTAGTGAAACGCTTTGCAAGCTTTGCTGTTGTTGTTGTTTTTCCAGATCCCTGCAAACCAACCATCATGACAACAACAGGGGCCGGAGCATTTAAATCACTTAAAACGCCTTCACGTCCAAGAATATTCACCAATTCGTCATGGACAATCTTAACGACCATTTGTCCAGGCTTAATTGATTTAATAATTTCAGATCCAACAGCCTTTTCACGAACTCTATCAGTAAAAGAACGAGCAACATCCAGTGCAACATCAGCTTCCAATAAAGCGCGACGAATTTCTCGTAGCGCCGCCACGACATCCTCATCTGACAAAGCACCACGCCCCGTCAGACTAGATAGAATGAAACCAAGCCGTTCTTGCAGGGAATCAAACATTACTTACCTCATTGCTACATAACAACAAACCAAAACAGCATCCGACAATGCACCGCGTCATCGGATGTTGACCTCTGAGATCTCCTTATACCCGTAAACGGCGTCTCAGTCGGTGGCTCCAAGCTAATTTTGTCACTGAAAGCTCGCTCTTTCAAACAATAAAACCCCTACTTTGTCAAGATTTATCATACGGTATCTCTTTAAGATGAAGAAAAAAAATATAAGGAAAGCTTTATACTTACCCAAAATTTCAAATTTCGACACGCACAAAATCACCAGTTTCTGATCCCATATTCCATAATTCACCGCTTGAAATATCAAACCAAGCCCCGTGTAACGCCAACATGCCCTGATCTTTACGTTCTTTTACCCATGGAAATGTCTCCAAATTTTTTAATGAATGACGAATAGACAATTTTTCTAATACTGTCTGTTTTTCTGATATAGTTAAAGATTTATCACCAGCTACTATTTCCGCAGCTGGTTTCAAAAGACTTATCCATTGAGAAATAAAATCGCTTGACAAAAACGCACTACATGTTCCGTCAAGGGCAGTGCTAACTCCCCCACAATGAGCATGACCTAAAACAACAATATGCTTTACTTCTAGGAACAGCACAGCATATTCAATTGCCGCTGATGTTGCATGATGTTTGCTATCAGGAGAAAAAGGAGGAACTAAATTTGCCACATTGCGCAATATAAAAATTTCCCCTGGATTTGCATCAAAAATCATTTCTGGAATAGCACGCGAATCACAACAAGAAATTATCAAAATTTCTGGTTTTTGTCCTTCAATAGCCAATTGTTTATAATGTTCTGTTTTATATGAAAAATGATTTTCTATAAAGGATCGGTATCCGCTTAAAAGCTTATCTGGCAAACGCATCATTTTATATTTACTTTCATTTTATTTATTTTAAAAAATAAGCTGTTAACATATACAACACTGAAAACGCCATTTCACCATCGCAAACTATTTTCTTAAGAATGTCAAATTATCACTATAATATAGTGAGTATATAATAATAGAAAAAATATTTTATTATTGCTATTACCGGTACAAAGAAAATGATACGCTGCAAGGGAATGATATAAAAGCCTGTTTTCATAACAAGGTTTTAAAAGGGAAGGTTATTATGTTCATAAAAACAGCATCAGAGGCAAAAAGCAATCAAGATAAAATAAAGGAAGTTTTATTTTCTCATACCGATAAAGAAGATATTATCTGTTACAAAGACAAGGAGCTTCAAAAAGCCACCACTATCGCTGTTGATGCTTTCAGTCTGCATCAAACAGGAAAAAATACCATTTGCTTCGATCAAAGTCTGACTCGCAATGGTAAACCTATAACCGTTATCACGCTTATCAACGATAATAAGCCATTCCTTCTTGACTCTATTTTAAATATCTTCAATCAACATGCAAATCATATTTATTTGATTGCACACCCTATTATTGATTGTGCTTCTGGGCAACGCATCAGCCTGATGCAAATACACATCGAATCATTAAGTGAACCGCAAATAAGAAAGCTAAAAGATGAGCTTGCTTTGGTTCTTGAGCAAGTCAGTGCTGCTGTCCAGGACTGGAAGCCTATGCTTAAAGAAGTTGAGAAGCATATCCATGCCTACCAAACCTATCTCCCCTCCATCTACAAACAAGAAGGTGAAAAAGCTATCGAGTTTCTCAATTGGCTAATGGATAATAATTTCATCTTTCTTGGTATGCGCACCTATAACTTTTTAAAAGACCAAGAACCTACAAAAGCTTTTACAGCTAGCGATGTTGAACTAGGTATTCTCACTGATGCTTCTATTCGTATTATTGGGGATGCAAGCGTAGAAGAGCCTCCCCAAGAAATTTTATCCTTTATGAAAAGTGATAACTTACTCATTGTAACAAAGGCTAATAGCCGTTCAAAAATTCATCGTCCTGTTTGGCTTGATTATATTGGACTTAAAATCTTTGATAAAGAAGGTGTTTTGTGTGGAGAATTGCGTATTGTAGGTTTATTTACTTCCTCAGCTTATACGCGTTCAATTTTGCAAATTCCCTTCTTAAAAGAAAAGGCGAAAACCATTATTCAGCGCCTTGGATATGATAGTGCTGATTATTCTGGAAAAGCACTTGTCAGTGTTCTAGAAACTTACCCAAGAGATGAAATGTTTCGCTCTGATATTGATACATTGACAGAAAATGCTAAGCTTATCCTACAATTAGATGAACGCCCACGCCTGCGTGTACTTGCCCATACAGATTCATTTGGGCGTTTTGTCTCTATACTTGTCTATGTCCCCCGTGATCAATATAACAGCAATCTTCGTGAAAAAATTGGTGAATATTTTGTTGATCTCTACAAAGGTGATTTTTCTGAATCCTATCCTCTTTTCTTAGAAAGCACACTCATACGTGTTCACTATATCATCCGTCGCAAAGGAAATGAAAGTACTCCTATTATAGAGCGTACTGTACTTGAACAAAATGTACGTTCCATAGCCCAAAGTTGGGAAGATAGTATTCAAGCCATAGCGCTTACACGTAAAGCAAAAGATCAGCAAACACGTCTAGCCTGCCAGTTTCCTAATAGCTATCGTGATTTATTTTCAGCTGAAAATGCAATTGAAGATGCAGAACATATTTTAAGCCTTAGTGATGAAAAGCCGATTTTTGTTATTTTTTACCATGCACATAACAAAGAAAAAAGTACAATTTCTCTCAGGCTCTTTCACCGCTATGAAGCACTTGCTCTCTCTAAACGTGTACCACTGCTTGAAAATATGGGGTTTCGGGTTATTGCCGAGCAAACACTCGCGTTACCTGATGGCAGCGGAAACTCTGTCTATCTTCATGATATGCAACTAGAAAGTGCCTTCCAACTTTGTATCGATCTTGAAAAAAACAGTCAGAACCATGCCGAAACATTCGAAGCCATCTGGGCTAAAAATGCCGATAATGATACCTTTAATGCCTTAACCCAAACAGCTCAACTAAATTGGCGCGAAATTGTTATTTTACGCCTTTATGGACGTTATCTTCAACAAACTGGAATCCCTTATTCACAGAAGAGAGTTGCTCAAACTTTAAACGATTATCCTGATATTACGAAGGATATTTATGCTTTATTTCATGTAAAATTTCATCAAAACTATACAGAACAAGATCGACAAAAAAGTCAAGAAATCATTCAGCAACGTATTGAAGAAAAACTGCGGAACGTGCTCGGTTTAGACGATGATCTCATCTTACGCCGTTACCGTAATCTCATTGATGCAACTTTGCGCACCAACGCCTTTTCTCCCCTTCCAGATGGTAGCCCACGACGTATTTTAGCAACTAAATTAGATCCACGCCAAATTGAGGGTCTTCCTGAGCCACGTCCTTATCGAGAAATTTTCGTTTATGGACCAGAAGTTGAAGGCGTTCATTTACGCTTTGGTCCAATTGCCCGTGGCGGAATTCGTTGGTCTAACCGTGCATTAGATTATCGTACTGAAGTACTCGATTTAGTCAAAGCTCAACAGGTCAAAAATGCAGTCATTGTTCCCGTAGGTGCAAAAGGTGGATTTTATCCTCACCGTCTTCCTCAAACCAATGACCGCGCTCTCGTAATAGAAGCTGCACAACAAGCTTATACTGATTTTATCACAGCGTTACTTTCTATTACAGATAATCTTGTTAACGGTAAAGTAAATACACCCCCAAATGTCCTCTGCTATGATGGTGATGACCCCTATTTTGTTGTCGCTGCAGATAAAGGCACTGCAACATTCTCTGATACTGCCAACACTATCAGCCAAGCAAATCACTTTTGGCTTGATGATGCTTTTGCTTCTGGAGGATCCGCGGGCTACGACCATAAAGCCATCGGTATTACAGCAAAGGGTGCATGGGAAGCTGTTAAAAGACATTTTAGAGAATTATTTAATCATGACATTCAAAAAACTCCCTTTACCTGTGTCGGAGTTGGCGATATGTCCGGAGACGTCTTTGGAAATGGAATGTTGCTTTCTACAAAAACAAAGCTTATTGCCGCCTTTGATCATCGTGATATTTTTATTGACCCGGATCCAAACATAGATGAAAGTTATGCAGAGCGTCTGCGCCTATTCAAACTCCCTCGCTCAAGCTGGCAAGATTACGACCAGACAAAATTATCAAAAGGTGGAGGCATTTTCTCGCGTACAGCAAAAACTGTTACTCTTTCACCTGAAGCAGCAAAAGCTATCGGCTTTGAAAAACAGGTAGGCACGCCTTTCGAGATTATTTCCGCTATCCTCCAAGCCCCTGTTGATCTTTTATGGTTTGGTGGAATTGGTACTTACATACGTGCAACAACAGAAACAGATTCCCAAGTTGGTGACCGTGCCAATGACGCGCTGCGTATTACTGGTGAAAAAGTCCGTGCAAAAGTTATTGGTGAAGGAGCAAATCTCGGCATGACACAGCGTGGTCGAATTGAATATGTCTTAAATGGAGGACGATGTAATACTGATGCTATTGATAATTCCGCAGGGGTTAATTGCTCTGATGTTGAGGTCAATATCAAAATCGTTCTTGCATCAGCACTGCATGCAAAAACACTTGCTCGAAAAGATCGCGATAAACTCTTGAAAGAAATGACCCCACAGGTTGAGAAATTAGTTCTGCGTAATAATTATTTGCAACCATTAGCACTTTCCTTGGCCGAAAGCCGAAATATTGTCGACTTTCCTTATCAAGTACGCTTCATACATGATCTAGAACAGAAAAAACTTCTGGATCGCAGAGTAGAAATTCTTCCTGATGAACAAACTTTGCACCAAAGAATAACTCAAAGCCAAGGCCTTGTGCGTCCAGAGCTTGCTGTTATTTTAGCTTATGCTAAATTAACTTTAAAAGAGGAAATCTCTCATAAACCCATTGTTGATGATAGTTATTTCAATACAACTTTATTGCACTATTTTCCAACTCAAATTCAGCAAAAGTTCGAAAAAGAAATTATTAATCATCAATTGCGCCGTAATATTATTGCAACCCTCATTGCAAACGATATTGTAAATCGCGGAGGAGCCACTTTTGTTAGTCGGCTACAAGATGCAACAGAACAAAAGACTGAAAATATTATTCGTGTTTTCATCGCACTTCGTGATGGTTTTGAGGTGCCTCAGTTATCTAATAAAATTGATAATCTTGATAATAAAGTGCCTGGTCTTGTTCAAAATAAATTTTACGCCCAAATTACCTCAATGCTTTTTGAAACAACCAATTGGGGTTTACGCAATATGGATATCTCTTCTCCATTAGAAGAAATTGTTAAAACAATTAAACAGGCACGTGCTGTTATTGAAGAACAGCTTATGCACGCCAATGATAAAGATATCAGTAAAAAAATTAAAGAAAAAGCAGTACATTATAGCGAAGAAGGAGCTCCGAAAGATTTAGCAGAACAATTGGCTCTCTTAGAAGCTGCTCCGATAATTTGTGATATTTCCTTGATTGCAAAACAAAATAATAGCACCCTTATAAAGGCTGCAGAAATTTATTTTGCACTTGCTCAAATTATTCGTATCAACCGCATTAATGAGGCGTGTCAAACGATTCCTGTGCTTGATTATTACGACAATATGGCTTTAAGCCAAGCCAAAGAAAATATTGCTAAAAGCTTACGACAAACCGTTACGAGAATCCTGAAGAATTACGGAAGAGAAAATGATCCGTTTTCCGCTTGGAGAAAAGCAGAAGAAGAGCACATCCATCATGTAACAAATCGAATTAATGCTCTCATTGATAATGATCTTAACATTTCTCGCTTTACCTTTGTGGCAAATATGATTTCTCAACTTCAAAATACCGTTTTTTAAACTTTTTAAAACTTAAAGTGGCGCAAGGCGGCCAAGCGTAAAAAATTCCAACTTTACCCATCCATGGGTAATCTTTAAAGAGAGAGATGGTTGGCCGTCTGCATTTTTAGGTACAGCCCCTAAAATAAAAAATAAGGCTTGAAGATTATTCGCTTGCTCTGGAAACAAACGTTGCAGATTAGAAAGAAGCTCTGCCGTTTGAGAAAAAGTAAGCTTCAGTTTTGCTGTCAAATATCCTTTATCATCAAAAGAAAAAGGCCCACTTATGTGTAAAACACCACCTGTATGAAAAGCTATTTTCCCAAATTTTAAAATACCACTTTTCCCATATAAATTCCGCTTCAAACTTCTCACACTCTTATTTTTTATATCAAATGAGTGAGGAACATCTCTAAGAATCCATTTCAAACTTCCATCAATTTTGGGAAAATCAACAAAATGAGATGATACCAAAGCTGAAAAATCAAAACTATTAAAATTAATATGTCCCAATAAATTACTTTTTTCATGCTTAAGATCAAGCTGCACAAACTCTGCTGTTATTTTCTTAGTCTCATGTTTTTGATCTAACGGACGTGCAATGATATCATTAATATCTTTGAGAGTTTCTTGATTTTTTACGGTTTCTAATAATATATTTTTATTATCTGTAACCTGTGATCGTAATTCTCCCTTAAATTTTTGATTCTTATCGAACGGAAAAATAGTAGAAACTTCAAGCCCCTCAACCATAAGCGTAAAGGATTGACCTGTTTTCCAATACGGCTCTCTTTTTATCATAAAATTGCGCCAATGTGATACCAAAGGAGCTCTTCTAGATAAAACAATTAAAGCTGGAGAATGTACACCAACTTCTAATAAATGAGGTGCATAAATCGGTGCACTAACTGTAAAGCTCTCAGTTAATAAAGATAAATCACGTGAAGGCCAAGAAAACCACAACTTATCACAAACAATACCAATACGTAACGGATAACCATTTTTACGTGTATCCTCGCATACGACTGTCATCCCTTGAAAGGATGCATTTTCAAATATATCGGAAGTGTGATCTTCTATTTTACGTGAAAAAAAAACCAAAAAGAACTATAAGTAAATATTAAAATAAAACAAAATATGGCACAAAGAAAATAGCGTAAAGACCATCTTGTCTGCAGTAATTTTAATTTTAGAAATGTAAACAAAACTAAAGCCCTCTCCCTCCTTAATGATAAGGTCACCATATCTTTTAAAATATTCACACAAGTGCACTAGATGCACCAAAAATATATTGCAATGTATTTTCAAACCACTGGCTTAAAGCTTTATCATATATTAAACGACCTTTAAAATGTGCAGAGGCAGGTTGAGCACCTTTTTCAGTTAACTCTTGTGCTGAATGCACTATTAAACGTCGCATCATGGCAAGCGTAAATTCAGCATGAAATTGAAAACCCCATGCATTTTTTCCATAACGAAAAGCTTGTACAGGATATGTCTGACCCGTTGCTAAAAGCACTGCCTCTTTAGGTAAATCATAAATACCTTCATTATGAAAATGATATACCATTTCTGGCCATTGCATGAGCTCTTTACCTTGGGGGGTAGCTTCCAATGGGTACCAACCAATTTCAACAGTTCCATCACTTCTTGTACCAACACGCCCCCCTAAATTACGTGCTAGCATTTGCGCTCCAAGACAAATACCTAAAAAAGGCTTATTCTCTTTAAGCAACAGAGAAATCCAATCGATTTCTTTTCCAATATAAGCATCCCTATCATTTACACTCATCTTGCCTCCCAAGATGACAACGCCTGCATAATTCTGTAATGTATCTGGAAGTTTTTGTCCTAAAATAGGGCGATAGATATCAAGAATAAAACCACTTTTTTTTAAAAATTTTTCCAAGCGACCAGTGTATATAGATTTACGATGAATCACTACTGCAATTCTTTGTTTTTTTCTTTTTTGCTCACCACAACAACTTTGTACCAAAAACATTTTCTAACCAAATCAATGCTTATTTTTAATAATAAGAAAATAACTTCGAGAAATAGTATTCACACTGTTTCCCCTTTTTAAAATAATCGGAATTTTTCTTTTGAAAAAGCTGCATCCTCTTCTGTTTGGATTCCTGGATCATCAACGTTTAAATGAGTTTGGCTGAATATCTTTTCATCTTGCTTTTTTATCAGTATCTCCGATGTCTCTTTCTTTTTTATCGATGTCTTATGCAAGAGATCATCCTTTGTAGATGACATTTCGTCAAGCAATTTATCATTAATAACGC
Organism: Bartonella eidoli; assembly: GCF_036576145.1. Lineage (NCBI taxonomy): Bacteria > Pseudomonadati > Pseudomonadota > Alphaproteobacteria > Hyphomicrobiales > Bartonellaceae > Bartonella > Bartonella eidoli. The sequence continues at coordinate 37,591 of NZ_JBAFWX010000001.1, forward strand.
TCCTTTTGCTTTCAGCATCCTCTTTATCTTCTTTTTCTAGTACAATGCTACTATCAGACTCTAATGTTAAAAGAGGCCTGCAGGGAGGTACCTTCCATTCGAAACAGCCCAAACGTCCACTTATGGGAGACACTGCTGACCAAGAAGAAAAAATAGCACCATCACACATCCAGACTGGATCACGTTCAGCACGTAATGCTAAAGAAAGCCACTGACGTACTGCTCCTTGGTTATTTTCCTGCGCTTCTTCAATATCTGCCAATAATAAATAAACACTTTCCCGTGGATGATACTGAAGAGCTTTTTGAGCATATTCTCTCGCTAATGTTATCTCACCAGCATCCAAAGCAGCCTTAGCAATTAAGAAAGCTGATTCAAATGTGTCTTTATTATAAGAAGAAAGTGTTTTTGCCTTTTTTAACCGCCCCACAGCTCCCTCTTCATTTTCCAGATAAAGCGCTCCTAAATCAGGATGAGGACTTTTCTGCCAGGCGGACACGATCATTTTATCAGCTTTACGTGTTTCATTTAACTTATAAAGAATATCAGCAGCGACGACTGTTATAGGCACAAAATCAGGCACCAATTTATGTGCTTTTAGAATAGCTGTACGAGCTTCCATCGGATGCGACTTAAACAGATGAAGAGCCTGGCCACTTAACAACAGAGCTTGTATATGAGAACGCTTTATCGTTGAACGAACAGAACGCGGTAAAAATTTTTGCTCTCGCTCAAAAATATCAAGTGCTCTATCCCACTTTCCTTCAAGACACAACCGATCAAAAACAGCTTGGCTAGCCCATGCAAGTGTCGGTGATACAGTCAACGCCTCCTGTGCATATTGCTGTGCTGCTTCATAAGCTTTGTTGTTCATTGCTTCACGAAATAAACCATAGAGCCCAGCTAATTTTGTTGGAGTTTCTTTTCTCATCTCCTCATAAAAATGAACAGCGCGAACAGAATTATTTTGCAAAGATGCAGTTTGTGCTTGTAAAAGCTTTACTAATGCATGATTGTTTGCAAGATATCTTACAGCGCGCCCCTCCATTTTTTGCGCCAAAACACTATCACCAGAAAAAACCGCAAGAATCCCCTCTATAAGTGCTTCCTCACCGCGCTTTTGACGACATTTGTGAAAATAATTGAATAAAGTGATAGGAGCAAAAAAAATAACACGTAAAACCCAAAATAGTAGTGCCAACACTCCAAAAAACAAAATAACTGCGCTTAAAACTGTCAATAATGAAACAGAAAAACGAAAATGTAAAAATGTTATAACAAAAACACTATTGTGATTAGCAACCCATCCAAAAGCTAACCCAATCACACATACAACAAAACTATAAATAAAAATACGTATCATCTTGATCCTATTTACATCTTTGTTGCTTCAAAAGATCTTTGTTGTGCAAATATCAACAACTTTTGAAGAAAATTATGAACAGCAATAGACCTCTCAAGTTGATGAATAAAATCTATAGAAACATCTTTTGCGCTTTCAGGCAATGTTTGCCATTCGGCTAAAGCTTTTTCGTAATCACCTTTTTGAATAGCAACTTCCATTCGTGCTGCAATCGCTCCTAATGTCATGCCTTTTACATTTCCAACTGGCCGAGAGATAATCAAACCTTTCATCCAAGCAAAAACCCGTTCAAAAAAGTGAGCATCCGACGCAACAATATTTTGCGTACCAACAATTGCATCTGCAACATTAGCAAAATCAGCTGAAAGTTGAGCTTGGTTTGGAAGACCTATAGCTGCTGTTTCTTGTAATAAATCAATCCCATCCACTGAAGGAGAAAATTGTTGTAATATTTTCAATTCCTTAGCATAAGATCCTCCACGTTCTATAGCACTTTGCAATGAATTTATTGCTATAAGCAACGCAGTATTTGTTTCTTCTTTCTTATCATTTTTACCAATTGCAATTTCTTCCTTCACGGTCTCTAACTGCTGCTTTAAAGAAGTAAAACCGTCTGTATTTTTTTGTGCAATCGATAAAACCGTTTTTATATCTTTTGATAATACTTCCGTTAAAGTTTGCACAGACTCTTCAATACCACTCACTTTTTTCTCTAAGTCTGAAAAGGCTTTTTTGTTTTCTTCTTGCGATGCTTCATCACCTTGAGTAGCTTTAATATTTTGTGATGAAAGAGAAGAAAACTGTTCCTTCAAAGAATCAATATCTTGAAGAGCACGATTTAATTGTTCTATTTTTTCTTCTACTTGAATTTTTGCTTCTTCAGCAAGTTGTAAAGCCTTCTCCTCTCCAATACTATTTCCCATAAAAGAAAATGGTAAAAAACCGGCCCATTGTATTCCTATCCAAAGCCCCAAAGCAATAAGACCACCTAAAATCCCCGAAATCGGCAAAAACAACCAAATCATACCAGATGGATATTGACTCTGCGTACCTTGTTGTTTTCCCTGTTCTTGATCTGCAATCATTTCTACAGAACTTTGCGTTTCTTTCTCCAAATCATGACTTAAAGCCTTCTGTTCAATCAAAGGCTTTTTGCGGCGAACATCAGTATAATGATGTGATTTAGCTTTTGGTTTTGAAGAATCTTCCATCTTAGTCATTTTTTCTCGCACTTCTTTTTAACGATAAAATAATAAAATGAAAAAAGCTTTAAAAAGTAAGCATTTTTCGAACAACCTCCCTTGCCCTACACGCTTTTTTTAAAATTATACTCACCAAATTTTTAACACTACATCTTTATTGGCTATACCTACAATCATACACTTTTATAAACAAGCTTTTATAAATTATATGATCGATTTATATTCATCAGACTAAAAAACGCGCCTTCATTATTAATCAATAAAGCAATTATTGAGAAAATAAAATGAATATCTTCCCTATGAAAGTTAATTTCTAAGAGAAATTCTTTGCATCTTTACTGATCCATGCTACCCACACATGAAAAATTTTAATATAAGGTTTTATCTAAAATGCGTCTGTTGGGAATAGAAACAAGTTGCGACGAAACTGCTGCTGCTGTCATTGAACACTGCAGTAAGGGAAATCATCGAATTCTTTCTAATATTGTTTGGAGTCAAATTGATGATCATGCACCTTATGGGGGTGTTGTTCCTGAAATTGCCGCTCGTGCCCATGTTGAAATTCTTGACACTTTAATCTTACAGGCTCTGACAAAAGCAAATACAAAATTGGAAGATATTGATGCCATTGCAGCCACAAGTGGTCCTGGCTTGATAGGAGGACTTTTAGTCGGAGTTATGAGTGCAAAGGCATTGTCTCTTGCCACAGGAAAACCTTTTATTGCTGTCAACCATCTAGAAGGACATGCTTTAACAGCGGTCTTAACCCATAATGTCAATTTTCCCTATTTATTACTGTTGGTTTCAGGTGGCCACACACAAATAATCCTTGTTCATGCAGTGGGCCATTACCAACGCTTAGGAACCACCATTGATGATGCATTGGGAGAAGCTTTTGATAAAACTGCAAAACTTTTAGGGCTTCCTTATCCTGGAGGTCCAGAACTCGAGAAAATAGCTTTATTAGGTGATGAAAATCGTATTCCTCTTCCACGACCTTTAAAAGGTGAGAAGCGATTAGACTTTTCTTTTTCTGGATTAAAAACTGCTGTTCGACAAGCTGCAACAGCTATGGCTCCCCTTACAGAAAGAGATATTGCTGACATCGCAGCAAGTTTTCAAGCAGCAGTAACTGACACAGTTCAAGATCGCGTTTATTTAGCTTTGCAATACTTTACCCATCAGTATCCCCTCTCTCATTATAAAGGGCACCGTCCTCCTGCTTTAGTTGTTGCAGGCGGAGTAGCTGCCAACCAAGCCATTAGATTAACCTTGCAAAAACTTGCTCATCAGCATGGTTTTGAATTTATAGCTCCTCCTCCTTCTTTATGTACTGACAATGCGGCAATGATAGCTTTTGCTGGTGCAGAACGATTCGCACGGGGAGAAACAAGCTCTCTTGATATTGCTCCCCGCTCACGCTGGCCACTGGATGAAAACGCTACTCCTCTAATTGGAACGGGACGCCGCGGAACAAAAGTATAAAATAAACTTCCAGCATTTATACGACATATGATAGCACATCATAAACATAACTAACTTCTTCTGAACCTGTCTTATCTTTTAAAAAATAAACAATCGATATAAGCATTTTAAAATTATTTTATAATACAAATCTAAAATCATGCTGATGAGGCTCCGTAAAAACGCCTATAAACATACACCATAACTGATGACAACAGCATAATTCATACGAAAAGGAGAGCTCATGGCTTATTGGCTTTTTAAATCTGAACCCGATAAATGGTCATGGGATATGCAGAAAAAAAAAGGAACTGATGGCGAACAATGGGATGGAGTGCGCAATTATCAAGCTCGTAACAATATGCGCAATATGAAATATGGCGATAAAGGATTTTTCTACCACTCAAATAAAGGATTAGAAATCGTAGGTATTGTAGAAATATGTTCTGAAGCACACCCCGATTCTACAACTCTTGATCCCCGCTGGGAATGTGTTGATATCCGAGCTATCTGTGATATGCCAACCCCTGTTTCATTAAAACAAATCAAGGCTAATCCAAAACTAAAAAATATGACACTGGTCAATTTCAGTCGTTTATCTGTACAGCCTGTAACAAAAGATGAATGGAAAGAAATCTGCTTGATGGGAAATCTTAAGATGGAAATATCAACCTAAAACAATAATTTTTGTACGCATGCTAATATGCGGCAAGAGACGCTCCATATCACGGCGAGAAAGCGCAATACATCCTTCTGTCGGCATATAATCTTTTCGTGCTAAATGCATAAAAATAGCGCTTCCCCTTTTCATTTTTCGCTCTGTATAATTCCAATCCAAAACGATAACAATTTTATAAAGATCATCTTCACGATGCATTCTTTCAGCCTTGCTACAATACGGAAGATGCACCAAGCGATTATAATTAGCATTTCCGCTCGCATTACACCAACCATCCTGTTTTCGAATGCGTCGAAAAGATAAATTAGAACGTAAAAAGAAGCGAGAATTACTAAAAAACCCTTTTAAACAGCGCATACATCCCAAAGGGGTTGTACCATCGCCCTCACGCTTTAAAGCAGAAATTCCTCCCCACCCTAAGGCACAAAAAAAATGATTTTGGCCAACGCGTAAAATACCGCGCATACGTTTGCCTGCTTGCCGACGAACAGCCATAGAAAAAACAAAACTTTGTTTTTTATAGGATTTCTTTTTTAATTTTCCGTGCATAACATATCATTTTTCATGAAACCACTTTTCACCAATTATAGCATCAACATACCACACCTTATAAGGAAAAAAATGAATTGCTATACTCTCTTAATCGTTGAACAAAATAACGATCTTCTTCCTATTTTTATCGAACAATTACAAATTCATAAGGAGTTTAAAATTTTTCAAGCCCAAACAGCCGAATCGGGGATTGCAATCGCTCAAAAAGAAAATATTGATTTAGCAATTTTGGATACTGAACTCCCAGATATTGATGGCTACGAAGCTGTTAAAAAATTACGCACTCAAGGATTTCGCGCTCCTATTATCATGATCACGAAGGATGACACAAATTGTGATACCAATTTAAATATTGAAACAGGAGTCAATGATTATGTGAAAAAGCCTTTTCGCTTTTCTACACTTTTAAAGCGAATCCGCTCCCAATTGCACCAGTATAAGCAAAAAGAAGATGCAGTTTTTAACATTGGCCCTTATAGTTTTAGACCTGAACAAAAGCTCCTTATTGATAAACATAACAACAAAATTCGCCTTACAGAAAAAGAGACAGCAATTCTTAAATACCTCTGTAAAAGCGACAAAATTGTAAACCGTGAAACACTATTAGAACAAATTTGGGGCTATAATGGCAATGTTGTTACTCACACATTAGAGACTCACATTTATCGTTTGCGACAAAAAATCGAAAAGGATCCCTCTAATGCACAAATTCTTATTACTGATCAAAATGGATACCGCCTTAATCTTTAAATATCATTGATAATTATTGTTTTTAGAATTGACTTTAATACTGTTATTTTATGTGTTAGAAAACATAAGATGGGAGGAGTTTTTACATGCTTGTGGCGATAATGCAGGAATAAAAACCCGACGCGATTGACGGCGCTGCACAGGCAAACCTTGATAAACCCGTTTTTGTGCCTGACATATTAAGAGTCCACCAAAATAAGGTAAAAGATAACGCGCCAATGGCTCATAAAAAATTGAAAATAACCGCGAAATATAACTTGAGGAAGGCGTATAATGTATAATTTCCTGTACTGGTCCAGAAACAAAATTTGTTTTTGCAAATAAACGAGCAATTTGTTGTCGGCTATAAGGCTCACCATACCCAAAGGGCGTGCAACCGTTACGTGCCCAAAACCCAGAACGATTAGGAACAACAACAATTAAATGACCACTGGGAACTAAAACCCTCCATATTTCATTCAACGTTTCAGATGAATTTTCTGTATATTCAAGAGCATGTACCAGTAAAATACAATCAATCGAAGCATCAGGAAGCGGTAAATCCTCCTCAAAAACAAGTGCTGTCGCAACATTACTTGCACAAGGCCAAGGAGAAGCACCTTGAGCAGCAGGCATAAAAGCAAAACACTGCTGTGCACGTGTACACAACGCAGAAAGATAAGGAACTGCATAACCAAAACCCATAACTCGTTTACCAGTAAGATCTGGCCAACACGCATTTAATTGGCTACACAGCGTCTCTTGTACGCGCATACCAAGTGCAGAATCATAAAAATTTCTTAGTGTGACTATATCCAACTCAATATACCACGTAGAAAGAACTTTCAATAACGGCAAATATCATATATCGTACTTATATGAACTTCTATCTTTTCCCTGCAATAGAAAAATCTAACATTTCATATTTTACCCCCGTCAAATCATTGCCTCAAAGTTGTACGAAATGTTTTTATATAATGGCTTTACATAATAAAAACGCTGTAACACAGCTCAGTATTTGGATTTTGCGTCCACAAAATATCTTCAGCGTACTTTTTTGATTTCTATTCAAAGAAGAAACCACATGATCAATTAAAATGCATCAATCTTTCAAGATAGTTTTTTTCTGCTTCCGGAATATATTCCTTTCCAAGACGTTTGCGAATTTCTTCCAAGATTTGCCGAGCACGCATTTGATCACTTTCCTGCGGTGCGGTACCATCGCCTTTACCTTGATTATCTGAAGAAAGCGGACGCCCTAATGGATCTTTCGGACCACGAACAGAATTTTGACGGTGTTCTGTTTTTTCTAGCACTTCCTGCATTTTTTTCAAAATATTTTGAGCCCCTTCCCGTAGGGATTCCATAACATCTGACTGATTTTGTATAGATATTTCATGATTTCCATTATCAAGAGCAATCTCAGCAGAATTCATTTTCTCTTCAGCTTTTTGCAATGCATCACTCTGACCAAGTCCCTGTGCAGATAGATCTTTTTCTAATGTGGATAATTCAAGCTGTAAATCAGCCTGACGTTTTTTCAAAGATTCTCTTTGTGTTTCCGGCACATTCTCTCCACGTTGTTGTTCCATTTTTAGCTGATGTGTCTCATTAAGTATTTCCTGTTGACGACGCATCAAATCACCAAGTTTATCAATCTTTTCTTTCATCTGCGAAGTTTGGCTATCAGCCTTTTCCTCACTTTGACCACTTTTTTGAACCTGCAAATGATCTAAAGTCTGTTCAACTTCAGCCAATAATTGTTCAGCTGCAAGAGAAGAGCCCATCTTAGCCATTTCTTCAATTAAATTTAACTTGTTTTGTAATGTATCTTCGGAAATATTGGGCTTTTTAGCACTATTGTTATCAGAGGCCTTTTCAGCTAAAGCATAAATATAATCGTCCATAGCTTGACGTAAATTTTTTATAAGACGTTCAATTTCTGTAATCGGAGCACCATAGCGAAGCGCATCACGCAAAGCCGCTTGAGCTTGTTTTAAATTTTGTTGAACGGATTCATGTTGATTGCCCTCAATACCTAAGGCTATCTGCCATAAATAATCAACCACATCGCGCAATTGATCCTGTGTTTTTGCCATAGAAAGCCTTGTCCACGCACTCTGTAAAGCAAGAACATATGTTGTATTTTGAAGTCCATCTTCCGGACGCACAAGCAAAGCAGAAAGCATATCAAGTACACGATTTTTTTCAGAAGCATTCAGAGCTAATAAACGACGCAATTCACTCACTCCACGAGCAATAGGATTAGAAAAAATACGCTGGGGCAATATCATAGCAAAAGTTTTGCTACGACCTTTCTGACCAGCACCATCTTCTGCAACCAAAGTGATTTTTACTTCCGATCCGGCCCATGGATGACTTGATACATCTTGTATCATGCGCATTTTACCCTTTCCACCCCGCGCTAAAAGAAGCTTTACTTCAGGCGCCTTATAAAGGGAAGAAGCGCTATCTTTCTGGTCAAGGAAAGGCTCTATTTCAGCAAAAGCCTTTGTGACTCCATAATCATCATTCATTTCATACTGTAGTTCCAACGAACCAGCTAAAACCCGTCCTGGTTTTTCTAGCCAACGAATTGTTGGTAATTTATCCTTAATCACGTGTAAATACCATTGCTGTTTCTTATAACGTGATGATACAAACAAATGAATTGACTGTTTTACATGTGTCTGAAAATTAATAATTTGATCATTAAAAGCTGTTTTTTCACTTTTTTTAGTGAATAAAATTTTTTGTTTATTCTCTGTAGAGGTTGCTTTTACTGTAACACCAGCAGCGTTAGCAACACGTACAACCACATCACTGCCTTCAGGAATAGAAAACTGTATTCCATCACTTTTTGTTAAATAAATAGGCGCATCACCTGTATAAACAGGTGGTGTTACCCACGCATCAATCCGCATTGACTGTTCACTAATCACAGGACGTAAATCGAACGCATCTGCTAAACGCCCTCCCCAAGAACCAAAAGAAAAACTAAAAGCACAAACAAAAAGTAAAGCACATACAGTCCTAAGAGCGAAAGGGTCACAAGATGCGCTATTAGGGTAAGCAAATCCAATTTTCAAATGATGCAATTGTTTTGCCATGCGGTATTGATGTTCACGCCAAACAATTGCACTAAAGCTTCCCTCATTTTCTATGCATAAATGATCTTTTTGAACACTTAAAGGCTGATTTTTTAGATCATTTACTTGTTCAATCCGACGATTTACATCCCGAATTGTTGGAACCCGAAAACCAAAAAGAAAAAGCAAGCTTCCCATAGCAAAAAGAAGCACAAGGCAAAGTAACAATAAATGTGGCCAATAACCTAAAATGCCAAAAATACCAAACCAGCTAAGTGAACAAAGCAAACTTAAAATCATAAAAAGCGGTAATAATCGTGGCCATATCCGCTCATAAAAAAGGATACACCACACCACCATTCGTACACACAAAAGCTTGATGATCATAAAACTTTTGATGTTCTCATTTTTCATAGACAAACATCTGTCCTTTTTTATAGTGGTAATTTATAATCATAAAAACCATACGAAAAAAATTTTAAAAAATAAATTATTCCATTAAAGTGTAATAAAAGTAAGACGGTCTCATCTTTAACAATTCTCAATCCAACCTGGAATATGATCGCAGCCTATCAATTGTTCATAATCAGGACGCGGACGAATAATCGCATAACGCGTATCCTGAACAAGAACTTCTGGCACCAAAAGCCTACTATTATAGCTACTTGCCATCACAGCACCATAAGCACCAACTTCAGTGACAGCGAGCAAATCACCTTTCTCCAAAACTGGCATATAACGATCTAATCCTAAATAATCACCCGTCTCACAAACTGAACCAACAATATCCGCCCTCATAAATCTTGCATTTGTTGGTACTTGTTTCACAGGAACTACATTTTGCCACGCATCATAAAGCGTTGGACGCACAAGATCATTCATTGCCGCATCAACAATAACAAAATTTCGCCCTTCCCCCTTTTTTAAATATGTAACAGACGTTACCAACACCCCAGCATCCCCAACAATACTGCGCCCAGGCTCCATGATAATATTAATCCCCAAAGGAACAATATACTTTTTTACAAGAGCCGCATACTCAGCAAGAGATGGCACTAATTCTTTTTCATTGCCGTATGCAATACCAAGCCCTCCTCCAATATCAACATGAGTGATTTTATATCCATTGCTCCACAATTGCCGTACAAAATCTGCAACGATAGTAAATGCATCTTCAAATGGCTTTAAATCACAAATTTGGCTACCAATATGAATATCCACGCCACATACATCCAAACCTGGCAATTGCGCTGCTTTTTTGTATGCATCCAATGCAAACAGCAACGGAATACCAAATTTATTTTCAGATTTTCCAGTTGTAATTTTTTTATGGGTTTTTGCATCTACATTGGGATTAATGCGCAAAGCAACCCGTGCCGTCTTCGACAACGCAACAGCACGTGCTGAAAGTTGCTCAAGCTCTGGCTCTGATTCGACATTAAAGCAACGAATATTGTTTGCAAGGGCAAAGTCTATCTCTTTCACTGTTTTACCAACACCAGAATAAACAATACGATCAGCAGGAATTCCAGCAGAAAATGCACGCCGTAATTCCCCTTCTGAAACAACATCCGCTCCAGATCCGTTTATTGCTAAAAGTCGTAAAATTGCCTGATTGGAATTAGCCTTAACTGCATAAGCAATTAAATTGGGCATATCTTGAAATGCATTTTGATAAGCTTTAAAATGTGCAACCACTGTACTAGCCGAATAACAATAAAAAGGTGTTCCCACTTCCTGCGCCAATACAGAAAGAGAAAGATCTTCAGCGTAAAGCTCACCTTGACGATAAGAAAAGAAGCGCATTAAAAATCCTATTGTATCAGTCGATCAAGAATAAAAAATTTATCTCCTTGACTTTTAGAAGGAAACGTCTCTGGTGTCTTTTGTACAACAACTGAAGAAGGAAGTTCTAATGTACCTTTACGCCCACACCCCACACAAATGATACCACAAAAAAGGACAATCATTAAGCTCTTTAAAATAATTTCCATGTGTCCTCTTTATCCATATCAATTTCTTTCTTTATTTTGTGCATTAAAAATAAGATCACTCAAGTGATAACAAGACATCTCTTCCAATTAACAATTGGACATAAAAATTCTGAATACACTAACTCTACCAGAAAATTAATCAATTTATTTAATCATATCCCAATTTCATATAAACGTTTGAAGTTTTCAAAAAAACAAATATATGCCCATTCTCATGCTGTAAAATAAATTTTCACTCCATTGTAAAATGACTTTCACTTGAGTTAAACTTATTACATGAGAAACTAGATATAGAAAACGTTGTAAATCAACTGTTGCAAAAATTAGCTGAAGTATTTATTGTCTCTATGATGATAATCCCTGCTACAATCGATCAATCTTGTATTGAATTTGTTGTCTATTACACTTGTGAAATAACCATTAAATAAAAGGACAGAATTATGATTTCTCAAATTTTTACTTTCTCAAAGAAAAAGGAGAGAAAAATGCAGTCTTTTATCACATTGTTCATTATTGCCTTGAGCTTTTACACAGCCATAAATCAACAAACAAATAGAATATCATATTTTATTCCAAGCTTTATTTCACCAGCAATAGCAAAAGAAAAAAATACTAACAAAACACAAGAAGAAAAAATACAAAAAATAAAAAAAGCAGCTAGGGGCTTTTTTACACATATGCGATTTGCCAATACTTCTCATGATATGGGCCAACTTTCTTTTAAGGATGTTAAAGGAGAAGATCATACACTTGCTGAATTTAATGGAAAACCGATTCTCGTCAATCTATGGGCCAATTGGTGTCTACCATGTCGTACAGAAATGCCAGAATTAGCAAAATTAAAACGTGAAATGGGTGGGAAAAGCTTTGATGTCATAGCTATCAATGTTGATAAACATGGATATTCTGAAAAGACTCAAAAATTTTTACATGATACTCAGGCAGATAATTTAGTTTACTATTATGATACAACAATGAATATTTTTAAAAATGTTAGAAGACAGCTCTTAGCTTCAGGGTTACCCATCACATTTATCGTCGATAAAAATAGTCACCTCATCGCTTCATTCAATGGTATAGCCCCATGGGGAAATGACGATGCTAAAGCATTTATTAAGGCTGTTATTCAAGAAACACAATAAATCCCTGATCGCCATGTTTTTTGAACCATTGTATAGCAATGCTGAATAAATAAAACACAGGATGATTTTTCCATGAAAAGGAGATATCTACATTACTCTCTATTTTCAAAAAATTTTTAAAAGTTTTATGAGTTAAACTTATAGCCCTACAAAAAATAAACGCTTCTCTTCCTAGCAATAAATTAAATACAAAAGCTTGAGACATATCACTTTTAGTCAAGTGATGTTGGTCTTTTTTATTGTATAAATGCCCTACAGCCAAAAACAAACCACAAAATTACGCTCTTGCACAACCTTCCTCACTGCAAAGCACTCAATTTAAAAGAACCAAAACAATTTACCGCCATAAATGCTCTAAACTGACAAACAAAAGGATAAGTTTTAAAAATCAAATATAAGTATTGGCATCATTTACAAAATAACATGAAATTTTCAATGTATATTGGAATTATAGTTTTCACTCAGACAAAAACTCTTTCATTCATCTGACTGTTGTAAATTATTACGAAAAAATATAATCGCTGCGTTTATCTCTCCTCCAAAAATAAAAATTGCGCTTAACATATAAAGAAGAATAATGGCCGCCATGATAGATGCTAACCCTGCATAAGTAGAAATATAACCAAACATTGTGACATATTGAGTAAAAGCAATGGAAGCCACAAACCAAAGAAACATTGTTACTAAAATTCCAGGCAAAATATCTACAAATTTTCGTCGTCCAGCAGGCAACCATTTATGAATAATAAAAAGACTTATAAAAAGAACAACAAAAACTATTGGATAGCGCCATAAACTAATTATACCAATATACTCATTAATGAAAAAAGAATGATTTCGCATAATTTTAATGAGCAAAGGTACCACAATTAACGACATACTCAGCATTACAAGACCAATTGCTCCAATAATTACAAAAAATAAACTCTGTAAACGGCAAAAAAACAAACTACGGCGATCAATAACGCGATAAGCTTTATTCAAAGCAGTCCGTAAAGCCTCTACCCCATTAGAAGTAAAATATGCTGCTCCAATAGCAGAAACTGTTAATAAATCTCCTCGATGAGTAGTTAAAACATTAACAACTTCTTTAGATAAAGGCTCTGCAATTGCATCTGGTAATAATCGTACAAGCGCTTCAACTTTTTGTGGTGTAAAAGTAACAGCTCCCAGAAAACTAGCAAAAGAAGTTCCAAAAATAAAAAAAGGGAAAAATGACAAAAGAACTGAAAGAGCTACATGACTTGCAAAAGCACTTCCATTATCACGCAAATAATGGCTCACAGCATTGACAAGAATACGATAACTATATCCAAATATATTTCTTATCAAAGTTTAATACCCTCTAACAATATTGTTTTTCAAAATACCATATTTAAAAAAGGAAAAAGATCATTCATTATCAATAAAATCTTTTTTACACAAAAAGGAAAGCATTGTAAAAGCAAGGATAAATATAATCAAGTCACAAAAGATGAATTATAAAATATTATCAATAACATAAAGTATAGAAGAAACTAAAATGATAACATAACTATTTATATAAAATAATCATCTACATCATTGTAATCATCAATGCACTGACTTTTTATTTTTATACAATTTCTCTCTTCTATATTAAACAAGTTTAATAAAAAAATTAACCAATTTATTCACAAATAAACCTAACTTTCAAATTAATGAACATCCTACTATTTTATACATTTTCCTTAAGAACTGCCTGACGTCCAAAGTCATGTGTATTAATTTCTTGTCCTGCAGCAATAATACTGCGCCTCACCGCCCTCGTACGTGTAAAAAAATCAAATAAGAAATCCCCATCACCGCTATGTATTGCTTGCTCTAAACAGGAAAGATCTTCATTAAAGCGACCCAGCATTTCCAAGATAGCATCCTTATTGTGCAAACAAATATCCCTCCACATAACAGGATCTGAAGATGCCAAACGAGTAAAATCACGAAAACCTGAAGCTGAATAAGCAATTACTTCTGAATTCGTTACCTTCTCTAAATTACTAGCTGTGCCTACGATATTATATGCTATCAAATGCGGTAAATGCGATACAATAGCTAAAACGAGATCATGACGCTTAGGATCCATTTTTTTAACACGTGCACCACATGCTTCCCAAAAAGAAGTTAATTTTTCTATGGCGTTAACATCGCTATCGGCAAAAGGAGTTAAAATACACCAACGCTTCATAAATAAATCAGGAAACCCAGCATCTGGACCGGAATACTCAGTTCCAGCAATTGGATGACCAGGAATAAAATGAATCGACTTTGGCAATAAGGGTGCCATTTCTGCAATAACCAATGCTTTTGTTGAACCAACATCGCTCACAATCGCCCCTGGCTTTAAGTGATCACAAATATCTCTCGCTACCTGTGCACTCGCTCCAACAGGAACAGAAATAATAACCAAATCTGCTTTCCGAACAGCCTTTGCATTATCGGTTGTATAAAAATCTCCGAGCTCCAATTCACGCGCTCTTTTTAACGTCTCCTGACTACGAGTAGCGATACTAACCTGATCCGCAAGATTCTTTTCCTTAATAACTCTCGCTAAAGAAGAACCAATCAACCCGATTCCAATCAGTGCTATTTTTTCAAACCGAATAGGATGCATTTTTTACCTTTATAACACCTAAAAACGACAATAAAAGCATTCCTTTTTACATATTTTTGATAAAATTAAATGCCCATATCCAACATTGTCCCCTCCCACCTTAAACATAACCTTAACCTTAAGATTTAATGACCTTTTATCCTACTTAAATATTTTGAAAATCAGATGACTTTATCCCCCCAGCATTCTGTGCTTAAAGTCATAGGGATAACTTTTCCTAATATTGAAAATTGAACTCAACGTCTATACAAAGATATATATATCAATTATTCTAGAACCATTTCTTCCTCTCAACAAAAAATATTCTATGAGAATGGAAGTTTCAATATTCTAAACTAAAGTCATAGACAATCAATACAATAAAAAGCCCTAAGAATCTATTCTACGTCGAGCTGCAATTGTCAATCCCAGCAGTGTTTGCCGAATAACAGCTTCTCCCAAAAGCGGATTTTTACGACTTTCTAAAACAGCACATTGAATTCGTTCCATTGCGTAAGAAATTTGTTCCATTTTCCAATATCTCAAAGCATATTCAACTATTTTTTTTCGTTGAAAAAAAATAGTTGGTTGAACTTGAGAAATAGCTGTAAAAACGCTTTTACCTTCAACATCTACTTGATAACGCAAAAGCTGTAATTGATGAAAATGCCTTTGAGCAGTATTCAAAATCAAAAAATGCGAGCTTTGTGTAGCTGCATGTCGACTGAAATACATTTCAAAATTTGCTATATTTCCTTGTAAAACAGCATCTATTATTTCATCATAAGAGAATGCGCTAACATCACTAACTATAGCCTTCACATCTTCAAGCGAAATATGCGTTTTCCCCGAAACATAAAGACAAAGCTTTTCCAACTCACCGCGTGAAACAAGACGATCCCCTCCTAAATTATGAAGAAGCCACTTACGTGCATCTGAAGAAACAGTAGTATTAAAAGCGCCTAAAACTTCATTAATTAACATATCAAGAGAACGAATATCATCGGCAAAACAAGGCAAAGCCATCGCTGTAGGTGCCATTTCAATAACATTACGCAATCCTGTTCCTTTTTTCAGATCTCCCGCCTCAATGACGATAAAACTCGTTTCTAATGGTTCTTTAATTAAAGATTTAAGTGCAGCAATAAAATTTTTTTGATTAGCACCATTAGACACCCATATTAAACGATCACCACCAAAAAGCGATATAGTACGAGCCTCATCTTCCAATCGTGCAGGATATTTATCAATTTCAGCTGCATCTAAACGAACAGTTGAAAAAGGATCTTTCACATCAACCTGTGTAAGCTTAATAAAACGCTGTACACGCTCACAAACAAGACCGCGATCAGGTCCATAAATAAGAACAATAGGAAAAGAACGCGAAAAGCGTGTTAAAAAACCATCAACCTCATGCGCTTTTTTCTGAGCCAAAACATTAATCCGTTAAGAATTCACCACTGTAAAGAATTTTCCTCACAAATCTTGTAACCACATCTATTATATCATGCAAACCCAACCTTTGAATTTTGATAATATAGCTCAAAAGTTACTTTTTCTTCAATATCAATACACAATGCATCCTCATCATAAAAAGTCAAAAAGAACCACCATCATCGCAACTAATTCCTTATCTTTAGTATTTTGGAATCAATTATATTGAAAAATTAATGCCGCTAAATTTTCTAAATGAAAGGATAATTTTCATTTTTTTAATATTGAAAAAATTAATTCATACTAAATAGTATTTTTTTGTTGCAATTTTAATAAGCGTACGCCATACAGTCAGTGTTCGAAGTAGATATATTTCAAATATATGAGCGGGTGTAGCTCAGGGGTAGAGCACAACCTTGCCAAGGTTGGGGTCGTGGGTTCGAATCCCATCGCCCGCTCCATAATGTTGACATAGTTTTTTATCTACTCTTCTTTTTTCAATAGAACATGACACGTGACGGTGAAATTCATCAATCCGCCTTATACTGTTGCTGTTTGGTAGCGCACTTGACTACGCAATTTTATTAATTCGCTTTTTAAAGTTTATCCAACAATTTAGTTGATCATTCAAAAAACCTAACAATTATAAGCTGCTCTTTCCTAGCTATCGCTTATTAAAATTTGTAAATCTATATAATCTTTTAACTGCACAATACACCTTCTATCAGCCTACACAATAATGGCATTGTTAGGGCTGTAACCTAAAAGCTTAGCAACGCGTGAGTGGTGTGTTCCCGCAATAAAGACATAATTCCTTCTCCCTTTCACATTGGGGGGTGCATCCTGTATAGGATGGGCTTCATCAATCCATATTGTGTCATAAGACTAAGAGGTTTTCTTAGTATAGTCATCATCGACAAAAAAATATGATTAAGGCATAAAATAAGATAAAAATTAACTTCTTGAAACTGTAACATTCTATTTTATTATTTTTCAGATTTTTTATAAAAATGAAGCTTCCACACGCTTTGCCTATTTGTGGATAAAATTTGGCAAAAACAGTACCTGATAAATGATGATTAATCACTTGAATAGATAAAGAAATAGAAGTGCGCTCTCTTCCTTTTAAAGCCTCTATCCCTTTTTATTGCCCGATTATTATTTTTACAGTTTTTAGATTGTCAAAATCTAAATTAATAAAATTATGAATTATCATTGACTCTTATCTCACCAAACCTTTTCACATCAAACTACAGCCTTGCTTTTAAAACAATGTTTTCCGAGAGACATCTATTTATCTCTCATTCATTCCATAGTTCACAAAAATGGTGAACAGGACCGCGTCCTTTCCCAACTTGTAAAACACTTGAAGCCACTAAAGCATTATTGAGATAATCTTTTGCTCTTCTTACCGCAAAAATTAAAGGTTTTGTTGATAAAAGTGCTGCGATTGCAGCTGCAATAGTACAACCTGTACCATGATCATTGATGGTCGAGAAACGAGGAGATTCAAGCGTAACAATCCTCTTATGATCACAATAAATATCTGGACTAAAACAATTGTCATTAATTTCATTCATGTGAGCAAGGACTTTTAAATGTCCTCCCTTCAGTAAAGCTGCACCGCAACCAAGTGTTAAAAGTTGTGGGCCATATTGATACATAGCATTTAATGACCATTGCACTTCACTTCCCAGTAATATAGCAGCTTCTGGTAAATTTGGCGTAATTAAAGTTGACATAGGAACAAGAACATCACGAATAACTTCAATCGCATCAGGCTTTAAGAGAACATCGCCACTTTTCGCCACCATCACCGGATCAAAAACAATAAAACGAGCTTTATGATAAGCTAAACGCTCTGCAATAACCTGAGCAATTTGAGCATTTGCTACCATACCAATTTTAATTGCATCAACACAAATATCTTCAAAAACCGAATCAATTTGGTCAGCAACAAAAGATGCATCCAAAGCATGAAAAGAACGCACGCCTTGTGTATTCTGTACCACTACAGCTGTAACAACACTCATACCATAGGCTTTCATTGCAGAAAAAACCTTCAAATCTGCTTGCATTCCAGCTCCACCAGAAGGATCAGTTCCAGAAATAGACAAGACCCGAGGAATAAAAAACTTGCTTTGACTAATCTCTGATGCCATCAACCCCATCTCTTGGTATCATTAAAATATCTGAAAAAATGTAAATCAAAGTATGTTTTACACGTAAATTGCATTATACAATAACTCTTTCACAAATATAAAATGGGAAAATACAGTGCTTGTTTTTCGTTCTCTTCTTTTCACATTCACTTTTTATATAACGACCTTTGTGCAAATGATTCTTTATGCGCCCTTCTATTTTTTAATGCCACGTAAAAAGGCATGGATCGTCCCTAAAATGTGGGCGCGTGTTACATTATTTTTGCAAAAATACATCGCTGGTACCAAATATGAAATCGAAGGAATAGAAAATCTGCCACAAGGAGCTTACATCATTGCTCCCAAACACCAATCTGCATGGGAAACATTTAGCCTTCTTCCCTACCTTGATGATCCGGTTCTCATTTTAAAACACGAATTAATGTGGCTTCCTTTTTTTGGTTGGTATATGGCTAAAACACAAGTTATTCCAATTAATCGCACCACCCCTATTCAAGCTCTAAAAAGCATAATACAAAATGCCAAGCAAAAAGTAAAACAAGGGCGCCAAATTTTAATTTTTCCTGAAGGAACACGTCGGCTTCCTGGTCAAGAAGAAGATTATAAACCAGGAGTTATGGCTCTCTACAGTGAATTAAAATTACCTGTTGTTCCTATCGCCCACAATGCCGGATTATATTGGCCACTTCATAATTTTCGCCGTTACCCAGGAACCATTCGCGTTCGCATTCTCCCTCCCATAGAACCAGGTTTAAAAAAACGTGATTTTTTAGATAAGCTCATACAAACAACAGAAAAAGCCTGTGATGAATTGCTTTTACTAGCAGCTCAAGACCCTACTCCCCCTCCCATGCCTCCTTCTGCCATTAAAAGATTACAAAAGCTTGGTCATCATTTAAAATAAATGGACATGTCATTAACCATATTAACCACATATTTTATACCCATATGGACTCAAAATCATTGTGTGTTACATTACACTCGATAATTTGTGAGAAGGAATTTGGGTTCTCCTAATGCAACGGCTGTTTTGTAATCTGTTCTTGTCTTTCATTTTAAGTTTGACGAGTACCTTATCTCTAGCGCATCCTTTTATCTCTGTTGATGTTGAAACTGGGCGCATTTTAGAACACAATCAAGCCTTTGAACGCTGGTACCCTGCCTCATTAACAAAACTAATGACCACTTATGTCATTTTTCGCGCTATGAGTAGAGGAGAAATTTCACCGAACAAACACGTCGTGATCAGTGAACATGCAGCAAAAGCTCCTGCATATCGTTCAGGTTATAAAGCTGGCTCTATTCTTACACTTGATACAGCTTTAAGTATCACTCTGGTTAAATCTACTAATGATTTAGCTATTGCTATGAGTGAAGCAGTCGCCGGTTCACAAGAAGCTTTTGTAAGACGAATGAATGCAGAAGCTCAGCGCTTAGGTATGTTGGGAACTCACTTTGCTAATGCAAGTGGACTACAAAACTCAAATAATTATTCTACAGCACGTGATATAGCACTTTTAGCTGTTCAGATTCGTCGAGAATTTCCTCAATACGCTCATTATTTTTCTATTCCAGCAATTGACTTTGGTCATGGAAAAAATATCGAACCTAACTCAAATAACCTGATTGGTCGTTTCAATGGAATAGATGGTATGAAAACGGGCTTTATTTGCGCTTCAGGTTTCAATCTCGTTGCTTCAGCAACCCGCAATAAACGCACAATTATTGCTGTCGTTTTAGGATCTACCAACATCAGTAAAAGAGAAAAAAAAGCTGCACAACTTCTCGAAGCAGGATTTTCTAACCAAGGATCACCACAATTAACGTTGGCGACATTAGAACCTTATGGTACAAAAATGACGCAAGTGACCGATATGCGACAACAAACATGCACCCCTGAATCCACAAGGATATATATAGAATCTTATGATGAGAAAGGAAATATGATTATTAAATCACCTTTAATCAGTTCATCACCCATTGCAGCCCATCCTTTACCAGTAAGACTCATTAGCACCCCTCCCAAATATAGGCTTAAAGTAAAACCAAGAAAAAAACCTATATTCCATATATATAACAAATAAATTCCCCTGTTTTATAACAAAGGTAATAAACCACAGCCCAACAATTGATATGAAGAAAACGCGCACGCCTGTTACCATTATCACTGGATTTTTAGGCTCTGGGAAGACAACTTTACTCAACCAGATATTACGAGATCCTCTTTTAATCGATAGTGCTGTTATCATCAATGAATTCGGTGAAATAAGCATCGACCACTGTCTTGTTGAAAAAACAACAGAGGGTATCATAGAGCTTGCAAATGGGTGCCTATGCTGCAATTTGCGCAGTGACCTTATAGATACATTAATAGACTTAATTAATCGTATTCATAAAGGACATTTAAAAAAAATAAATCGTATCATTATTGAAACCACAGGCTTAGCCAATCCAGCCCCTATTTTACAGGCTATTTTGAGTCATCCTATTTTACTTCAATCATTATCCATTGATGCGATTATTGCAACATTTGATACATTAAATAATTTTTCCCTATTAGAAAACTACCCTGACATAAAAAAACAATTAATATTCGCTGATAAAATTATCCTTACAAAAACAGATATTTCTTATCAAAAAGCAGCTATAAATACGCTTATTAGCGCACTTAAAGTAATTAATCCTACAGCACAAATCATTGATGTTTATTCTGATAACTTTTGCTCAAATATGCTAATAAACAAAACTTTATGGAGTGAAAAAGAAGAAAATACGGAACTTAAACAATGGCTTACTATCACCCCGTACAACCATGATCACCACAGCGATATCCAGGCTTTTTCACTAAACTGTGATGAACCAATTGATCATGATAATTTACAATGTTTTTTAAATATCCTACAAGATACTTATGGTGAAAAATTATTACGTATTAAAGCGCTTGTTGCGCTACGTGATAATCCGCATCACCCACTTGTATTACATGGTATCCAGGCCTTCTTTCATCCACCAATAAGACTTGCAGCATGGCCAAAAGGAATTGTTCAAACTCATTTTGTCATCATTGCAGATGGAATTGAAAAAGAAACAATAGAAAAACTCTTCAATGCTTTTTTTAATAAAATAGCAATAGATACTGCAGATAAAGCAGCCATCTTGAATAATCCCCTGCTTATTCCAGGAATGAAATTTTGATTTTTTCAATCCTAAAATAAATGAAAGTTTTTAATGAACATATTGTAGTATACTTTATGCTTCTCCAGCGCGAGCATAATAGCACACCTTCCTTATATTTCATGATAAATCGGAATCAAGGCATTATAGAAGCTGAAATTTGGTCATCACCACGGCTGAAGATATAACGTTTTTCATAAACTTCAACTTTTGGAGGCGTGCGATTTTCTTCAAAAAAATCATGTCCTTCTTTAAGCATGACCCAAAATTTATAATGTGGATTAGAGCGATGACGAGCCATATTGCTAGCAGTCATACGAAAAGGAAAAGACTGCAGCTGAAACTCTCTTTGCCCACCTTTAAAAGCATCTCGTGCAAAAGCATAAATTTGTGCCATATTTTTATCACTCATGGAATAACAGCCTGCGGAAAAGCAAGAACCATGAACCATCAAATAACTTCCTGTACGACCATGCACCTGATCATAAAGGTTAGGGAAACCAATATTAAAGGAAAGATAATATTTTGAAAAAGGATTCATTTGGCTTGCGCTAATAGTATAAAATCCTTCTGGTGTTTGAAAATCACCTTCTTTATATTTCGGCCCAAGATCCCCTGACCATTTACAAATTCCATAACGAGCCACAAGCATAAAAGTTCCTGTACGGTTTTTCTTCCAAATTTCTGCAACATTTTCTTCTTTAAAGAAACGCATCATAATTGGTGCGTATTGATCAATATTATAGGAAGCCATTCTGTTTTGAATTTCTTGCGGTAGTGGCTGTTCAGCTTTAGCCTTCACAGAGTCAGGCAGTTTTATCCCACACGCAGTCAATATTCCAATAGATAACAACACACATGCTACAAAAAATCTGTTTAACATTAAATAAAGCTCCAGCTTTTTACTCTATCACCCTCCTACAAAAAACGAATTATGCCAAAGACCTACCAATTTGCAGATATTTTTCCCATCGTTCTTGTTTAATAGTTTCACCACTTTTTCCAACCATAGACTGTAAAGCATCTGAAATAACGTTACCAGCTTCATCAATAACATCGTTTTTTCCTCGATGCGCTCCTCCCAAAGGCTCCGGAATAATTCCATCAATAATTTTTAACCGCAACAAATCTTGAGCGGTAATATGCATATTCATTGCTGCATCTTTCGCTCGAGTAGGATCACGCCATAAAATAGAAGCTGCCCCTTCTGGAGAAATGACAGAATAAATCGAATGCTCTAACATATAAACTTTATTTGCTGCAGCAATTGCTATTGCTCCACCAGAACCTCCTTCCCCGATAATGATTGAAACAACGGGAACTTTTAAACGCAAAGTTGCTGCTGTTGATTGGGCTATTGCCTCTGCTTGCCCACGTTCCTCAGCACTTACACCAGGATAAGCACCCGCAGTATCAACAAAAGTTAGTAACGGCAAACCAAAACGATCCGCCATTTCCATAATACGCACAGCTTTTCGATATCCTTCTGGACGTGCAGAACCAAAATTGTAGCGTAAACGTGTTTGCATATCATGACCTTTTTCTTGGCCTATATATGCAATCGCTTCTCCTTTAAAGCGTGCAAAACCTGCTTGAATAGCTTCATCTTCAGCAAATTTACGATCACCTGCTAAAGGTGTAACATCGCTTAATAACTGTGTAGAATAATCCATAAAATGGGGACGATCTGGATGACGAGCCACTTGCGTCTTTTGCCATGGTGATAATTTTTTATAAATATCGCGCAAGGCCTTTTTAGAACGCACTTCAAGGCGCTTAATCTCATCACTCATATTAAGACTATTTTCTTCCTGAGAAATTTTTTTTAATTCAAGAATCTGACCGTCAAGATCAGCAACTGGTTTTTCAAAATCAAGGTAATTATACATTGTATTCCAACTTATCTGGTATGACCTATATATTTTTCGACGATTGCTTGATGAAGTATTTTCAAAACACGACCTTTCTTAACCAGCCTTTTTCTCATCGACAAGTGGATGATGCTCATTAACCAAACGATAAAGCCCTGCTTCTAATACGTGTGTATAAATTTGAGTAGTAGAAATATCAGAATGACCTAATAAATGCTGAACTGTACGCAAATCAGCACCATTTTGTAAAAGATGGCTAGCAAAAGCATGGCGCAATATATGAGGAGAAAAATTATCACCTTTTATTCCTGCCCTTCCAGCAAGATTTTTTAACTCTTGTGCAACAATCTGGCGAGCAATATACCCTGTCTTTGATCGAGCAGGGAAAAGATAAAGGCTTGTCGCATCTTTTCTCTGATCACGTAATATTAACCACTGAGAAAGAACCTGTCGCGCCTTATTTGATAAAAGAACCATTCGCTCTTTTTGCCCCTTACCACAAACTAAAATACAATACTCCTTTCCCCGAACAGCTTGTACTGGAAGACTCACTAATTCACTAATGCGTAACCCTGTTGCATAAAACATTTCGATGAATACCTGACGACGCAATGCGAGGAAATGATCCTTAGATCCATGATCTGCTTGATCAACTTCCAACTGCGCTAAATCAAGCAATTTTTTCATCACATCCTCACTTATGACTTTTGGTAAAGGCCGTCCTTGACGAAGTGAATCAATATCACTGGAGGGATCATCTTTTCTTAACCCCTCAGTATACAGAAATTGATAAAACTGCCGCAATGTCGATAAACGACGTGCTTGAGAAGATGCTGCAAAACCAAGCGTGTACATGAGAGACAAAAGACCAATCAAATCTTCTTTTTGTGCAGAAAAAAGCGAAACAGAGTGTGAAGATAAATTGTCTTGTGCCCACTGCAAATCATTTTCATAAGCAGCAAGTGTATGACTAGAGACTCCCCGCTCAGCACTCATCATTTCAAGGAAACGATCTATAACAACATCACTTTTCATTGCTTTACCTTCGAAGAAAAGTTCAATGAATCCAAAGGAACATCAATATACATATCTACCGTTATGGGCTCAACCAAAACAACAAGAGACACCATTACACCGAAAAGAACAGCAAGAGAAATAAAAAGAATCATAAAAAATCTAATCAATGTTGGCATAAAGCAATAAATTACCCTAAAAATATTTTATCTCTTATCATGCCTTATAAAGATTAACAGGAATTGACTTTAAAAAAGATAAATATAGAAATAAAATCACAAAGAGTAGTCAATCTAAGCATTTCTCAATGATACCATTAAAGAATCAACTTCTACCACTTATCGATAAACGAGCACTTGTACTAATAGGCCTTATGGGAGCAGGAAAATCAGTGATTGGAAAACGTATTTCGGCCATACTCGATTTGCCTTTTTACGATTCTGATCAAGAAATTGAAAAAACTGTACAAATGACAATCCCTGAATTTTTTAAAATTTATGGTGAAACAAAATTTCGCTCTCTTGAACAGGATATCATTCTAAACCTTATAACAAAAAGTCCTCTTGTTTTAGCAACAGGTGGTGGTGCCTACATAAACGTCAATATCAGAAAAGCGATTCATGAAAATGGTATATCCATATGGCTTAAAGCAGATATTAATACTCTCATGCAACGCGTTTTGAAGAAACTCCCAACGCGGCCATTACTTCAAACAAAAGATCCTACAGAAACTATGCAAAAACTCATGGAACAACGCTATCCTATCTACGCACAAGCAAACTTAGCAATTGATAATAATCATCAAGCAAACATTCATATCATAGCTAAACATATCATACGATCTGTACAGCACTACTTACATAAAGAAATCAACGATAGGAATAACGAATATGCAAGCTGAAACAATCACTGTTAAACTGGACAAGTATCCCTATGATATCATCATTGGTCCAGGTTTGATTGCGCAAGCTGCTTCACAAATTAAACGCTCTCTTAATCAACCAGATACTTACAAAACCCGTCTAGCCATCGTTACAGATACAAATGTTGCATCTCTCCATTTAAATAAATTACAGAAAGAATTAACAACAAACAAAATTGATATTGTCCCAATTGTTGTAGAAGCAGGAGAACAATCAAAATCATTTTCAACCTTGCAAACTGTAATTGATAAAATTCTTGCAGCGCGCCTAGAAAGAGGTGATAGCATTATTGCTTTTGGTGGTGGAGTTGTTGGTGATCTAGGAGGATTTGCTGCAAGCATCATACGCCGGGGTATGAACTTCATTCAGATACCGACAACACTGCTTGCACAAATTGATTCTTCTGTTGGTGGAAAAACTGGGATCAATAGCCAATATGGAAAAAATCTTATTGGTACTTTTTATCAACCCCGATGTGTTATTGCAGACACTTGTTTCCTTGATACACTACCACTGCGCGAATTGCGTGCTGGATATGCAGAAATAGTGAAATATGGTCTTATTAACCAACCCACTTTTTTTGAATGGCTTGAAAAAAATGGAAAACAAATTTTTTCTAATAATCCAACACGAACAAAAATCATTGTCCGTTCATGCCAATTCAAAGCTGATATTATCGCACAAGACGAATATGAAGCAGGAGAACGCGCATTATTAAATCTTGGCCATACATTCGGGCACATGCTTGAAACAGCAGTTTCCTATGACCCCAATCGTTTAATTCACGGTGAAGCTGTAGCAATTGGAATGATTCTCGCTCACCAATTTTCAGCCCAATTAAATTTAATAGATACAAATATCATACAACGTATCAAAGCGCATCTTAAAGACGTGGGATTACCTACGCAACTAAGAGATATCCCAGGAGAATTACCAAATGCTGAAACGCTGATGACTTTTATAGCCCAGGATAAAAAAAATTCGCAAAATAATTTGACTTTCATATTAACGCGTGGACTTGGTCAATCATTTAT
The DNA here is from genome assembly GCF_036576145.1 of Bartonella eidoli. NCBI lineage: Bacteria > Pseudomonadati > Pseudomonadota > Alphaproteobacteria > Hyphomicrobiales > Bartonellaceae > Bartonella > Bartonella eidoli. The sequence goes on from NZ_JBAFWX010000001.1 coordinate 64,025, forward strand.
TGCAAAAAATATTCCACCAAATTCAGTTTTGCTTTTTTTAAAGCAAAAATTAGCGAAAATCGGTTAATTCATATTGAATATAATTGATTTCGTTTTTATACTTCCGCTAAATGATGGATGTTGATAATGTCTGCGTAGCTCAGTAGGATAGAGCACAGGATTCCTAAAAATTGGGCACCTTAAGAAGAAATTCTCAAAGTGAATCTGCTCAAATTCGGGGAAAGCTTCATAGGATAACTATATGCCAATCCCGAGCCAAACCTCTCTTGTAAAATGAGAGGAAGGTGTAGAGACTGAACGGGCAGCACCTAAAAAGTATGAGCTTCAAGGTGAAGAGACAGTCCAGGCCACAAACAGCCATAAAGCTGGCGATGAAAATCGAAGTGGTATGAATCCTGGGGTCGCAGGTTCGAATCCTGCCGTAGACACCATCATATTAACCTAATTATTCGTCTGCGTAATAAGGAAAGCATTATGAAAAAAACTTCGCTCATTCTAGGATTTTTCGCCGCTTTAAATCTATCACCCCTAAACCTCACTCCCTCCTTTGCCGCTTCTTTTATCCTCGAGGTACCAGATAGCCCAAAACCAAAAACCGAAACTCTTGCTTATCAATGCGATAGCGGAACAGAGAAAGAACGTATTGAAGCAACTTATCTTGATGCCCACAATGTCTCATTAGTTGATTTTAAATGGAAGAATCATCGTACTATTGCTGCCAATATAACAACTCCAAGAGGAACAAAATACGTAGGTTCTCATTATACTTTATGGAAGACCAGCAACGAAATTATACTCTATGACCTTCTTCATGACCCAAAAGAACAAAATCCTCTCCTTTGTAAGGAAGAGTCAACGTTATTATTTTAAAGATTGAGGAAATATTATGAAAAAAACTTCTTTTATTATGCAATTTTTTGTTGCTTTAAGTTTGCTTTTATCTAGTTCAATTGGTGCTTTTTCAGGTTCTCTCATCATTGAAGTTCCAGACGATCCAGAACCAACAACAGAGACGATTGCCTATCAATGCGATCTTGGAAAAGTTAAAGAGCGCGTTGAAGTAACTTATCTCAATGCTGGTGATATTTCACTGGTTGACTTCATGTGGAATGGCAGACGTATCGTCGGTTCGAATGTACTCTCGGCCTCTGGAAGCAAATATGTAGGAGATGCATATATTTGGTGGATAAGTAAAAATGAAGCCACACTTTATGATCTCATTAATGACCCAAATGAAGAAAAACCTATTCTCTGTGTAGAAGAAAAAGATAACGCAGTAAAATAAACCATATTGCTTATTAAAAACCACACTGGCTCTCATCGTGTGAAGTTTGTTCTGGTATGGGCAGCTTGTCTTCCACCCGGTGCGATAAAAGGGCTAATGGTTTTTTTAATTGATTCTCTACATAATGCCGATAAGCTGCTGCTTGTGATAGCAACATGGAAGTTACTGGTGCTGTCACAAGCACAAATATCATTAGCAATATCTCATGAAAAATAAATCGATGATCTATGAACATTGAATAAAGAAATGAAGAAATAAGAATACTGCCAGCTCCCCAAGTCATCCCGACTGAAGGCACGTGCAAGCGCTCGTAAAAATTCGAAAAACGCACTAATCCTATTGCTCCAATCAGTGTAAGACCAGATCCTAATATTAAAAAAACAGTGATAATAATAGCAGCTGCAAGCGATATATCATTGTTCATTCAATAATTTCCCCACGCATTAAAAATTTTGCCAAAGCTATACTTGAGACAGGACCCAAAAGTCCAATGATCAGAGCTGCGACAAAATAGATAGTCGTTCCCGACCGAATATCAAATGTAAGAAACAAAAGAATAGTAATTACATAAAGAGCATCCAACCCAACAACCCGATCTTGTGCCCGTGGACCACGCATCAATCGAAACAACGCGAACATCATTGCTAAACTTAAAAAGCTTTGTGAAAGAAAAAGGCCCCAATAAAGGATCACCATACCCATTAAAAAATCTCCAAAAGCAATTTCTCATACCGTTGTTTGATCAATTTTTGATAATCAAATCCATTTTTTAAATTTAATATATGTAGCAAAAGTTCCCCATTTTTTCTATTGTAAGCAACCCAAACAGTTCCTGGCGTTGCTGAAAGAATACACGCTAAAATAGCCAAAGCAGTGCGATTTTCAAGCAGAAGCGGCACGATAATAAAGCCAGAGTGCTCTCTTCGAGATTTTGCTGTTAAAATGAACCGAGCAACAGAAATATTTGAGGTTATAGAATCTATCAACACTCGAAAAACTAACTGAAAAACAGCACGCCAATTTTTGATAGTGACCTTTTCCGGCTCAAGAAGCCGCATCACCCAACCACAAAACCAAGCAATAATAACCCCCAAAAGCAATTGGCCTAAACTAAAACCATTTAAGATCAACCACATAATAACGATTGTACCACTGAAAAAAGGAGAAGGAAAACAATAATTCATTCATTCATCTCCATAACTTTAAAAGAAGAGTCGATTAAAACGCTTCCAATATAATTTTGAGGATCATGTAAAGTTTTAGCAGTTTCAGACATATAACGACCAATAGGAGAAGCTATAATCGTTATGAGAAAGCACAAAGCAAGAAGAATAGCGATCGGTGCAAATTCTATCACTTGCACACGCGGAACTTTACCTTCAAGAGAAACCCAAAAAGTTCGAATACCAGTTCGTGTCATAGCAATTAAAGCAGCAAAACCAGACATAGTAACAAGAAACACAAAAAGCCAATCATGTAAAACTGGAGAAGAAAGAATATTTTCTTTATTGTAGTTTAAAATTGCCATGAACATCATAAATTTAGCAACAAAACCAGAAAAAGGAGGAAGACCAATGATCAAAATAGCACACATGCCAAAACACGCCCCCAAGATTGCCAAAGTTCCTGGTAAATAAATACCGACTTCGTCTTCTTCCTCCTCTTCATCATCACCGTATACTTCCATTGTAACAGCTAGAACATTTGCACCTACATCCTGACTACGTTCAACCAACTCCACTAAAAGGAAAAAAGCCCCAAGCGCTAAAGTAGAAGAAACGATATAAAAAAGTGCACCTGCTGTTAATGCAGCATTGCTTATCCCTATCGCTGCCAATAATGTACCAGAAGATACAAGAACACTATAAGCCACTAAACGCACTAGAATTTGGCTAGCCAATACACCAACAAAACCAAAAACTATAGTGACAAGTCCACCATAAAATAAAATTGTATGACCAAAATAGCTGAAATGTCCGCTTTCAGAACCAAACCATAGCAATGTTAAACGTAAAATAATATAAATACCAACCTTGCTCAAAAGCGCAAAAGAAGCTCCAACAGGTGCTGCTGCTGCACTGTAAGTTGGCATTAACCAAAAGTTAAGCGGCCACATACCCGCTTTAAGTAAGAAAACAACACCCAAAAGTGCAGCCCCTACTTCAAATAAAACAATATCTTGGGGAGAAATATTTTTTATTTTAACAGCTAAATCTGCCATATTAAGAGTGCCAACGATGCCATAAATAAGTGCAGTACCAATTAAAAAAAGCAACGAGGCAACAAGATTAACAACAACATAATGCAACCCTGCACGCACACGCAGCTGACCAGAACCATGCAAAGCAAGCCCGTAAGAAGCTGTTAACATAATTTCAAAAAATACAAACAAGTTAAATAAATCACCCGTTAAAACAGCCCCATTTATTCCTACCATAAAAAATTGCATCAATGACTGAAAATGAGAACCAGCTTTGCACCAATAAGCCTGAGAAAAAACCAATGTAGCAGTTATCAATACACTTGAAAGTAAAAGCATCATAGCACTTAAACGATCAAGAACTAAAACAATACCGAAGGGAGAAGGCCAATTGCCAAGCCGATAAACATCTGAAGCCGGAGCTATTTTAAGGACATGCATAATCAATAAAACAGCAATAATAACCGAGAGTCCTGCGGAAGCAATACTAATCAATGACTTAATCTTCGAACGACGTTCATCACAAAAAAGAAGAATCGCTCCTGTACTTAACGGTAAAATAATAGGCAAAATAAGGAGATGATGCACCCCAACATCCATCACTGCACCTCACGTCCATCCACGTGATCTGAACCTGTTAAACCACGAGAAACCAAAAGAATGACTAAAAATAAAGCTGTTGTAGCAAAATTAATCACAATCGCTGTCAAAACCAAAGCTTGAGGGAGAGGATCGACATAACTAGCGGGATTTATGACAGTAGTAGGATCAATAATTGGTGCAGTATTACTGCGCGGTCTACCCATTGACAGCATAAAGAGATTAACACCATAGGAAATCAAAGACAAACCAAGAATAACCTGAAAGGTTCGTGGACGCAAAAGCAACCAAATGCCAGATCCAACAAGAACACCGATAGCCAAAGAAAGAATAATTTCCATTAATTTTCCTTCTCTTTTGCATTAGGTTTTTTACCAATCCGATAACTACGAATTGATTGATGTGCAAGTGCAATTAAAATAAGAACAGTCGCTCCCAAAACCAAAGAAAAAACGCCAAAATCAAATAAAAAAGCAGATGCCATAGGAATATTTCCAATCAATGGTAAATAACTGTATTGAAAAAAGGATGTTAAAAAAGGATATCCCCAAAACAAAGACCCCACCCCCGTTAGTAATGACAACAGTAAACCACAGCCTATCCATCGCAGCGGCAAAACCTTCAAATGGCTTTCCACCCACCGAATATCACGTGCAAGATATTGCAAAATAAATCCTATTGCTAACGTCACACCACCGGCAAACCCACCTCCTGGAAGATCATGCCCCCGCATGAATAAGTAAACAGCAAAAGCGATAATCAGCGGGAAAAGCCAGCACATAATAAGAGAAGGAACAGCTAAATAATCCAACACTGTATCCCCCATATTTTGATCAGATTGCTCTATATAAAAACCTTTCTGAATACGTTTTTGAGAGGGAGCATCAATACTTTCAGGAGCAGGGCGGAATCGTCGTAAAAGAGCAAAAACAGTCAATGAAACAACGCCCAAGACCACGATTTCTCCCAATGTATCAAAACCACGGAAATCAACCAACAAAACATTTACAACATTGCGACCACCCGCATCAGAATAGGCATGTGTTAGAAAGAAGTCAGAAATTGTTTTACCTTGAGGACGTGTCATGACTGCAAAGGATAACCATGCTATACCTGCTCCTCCCACAATCGCGATAAAAAAATCACGAACACGACGCAATCGTACTAAAAAACTAACAGCCATCGAATGGGAATTATGTAAACGTTTGGGCAACCATCTTAAACCAAGCAGCAATAAAACTGCTGTTACAACTTCAACAACCAATTGCGTAATAGCCAAATCAGGAGCAGAAAGCCACAAAAAGGTTGTACAAGCCATCAAACCAGCTCCTGCCAAGAACATTAATGATGCAAAACGATGGAACTTTGCTTGCCAAGAAACCAAAAGTGCACAAAGCCCACCCACCAACCACACAGCAAGAAAAGGAATATCAAGAGGAAAAAGCGGTAACAAACCAGCTGAAATTAAACCATCATACCAAAGCAAAAGACCAACAAATGCAAAACATACCCCTAAAAGCCAGTGTAGCTGCATCTGTAAACGGCGCGTCGACAAAAAAGATTCCACTGCACGTGCCCATTTCCAAGAAATAACCACAAGAATTTGCTCAAAAATACGTGTTCCTTTCAAATGACGAAAAAAGGGTGCACCGTCATCACAGGATAAAAAGTAGCGATGCGCAATGATATAGAGAGATACTCCCCCTAATAAAGCAATAAAACTCATCATTAATGGTGTATTAAAACCATGCCAAACCGCTAAACTATAAGAAGGAGTCATTGGCCCTAGAACAGACATAACAGCGTTATCCAAAATTGGCCATATTGTAAAGTTGGGGAAAATACCGACTGCTAAACAAATAAATACTAAAAGTTCCATTGGAAAACGCATAAAATGTGGTGGTTCATGGGGGACTTTGGGCAAACCGACAGGCTCTGGTCCTAAAAAAACACCATGAATAAAACGCACAGAATAAGTCACACTAAAAAGACTAGCTAGCGTTGCTACATAAGGTGAAATCCAATCTAGCCATGATTCCATATGCTTTTCAACCGCTTCAGCGAAAAACATCTCTTTCGATAAAAAACCATTTAGTAAAGGTACACCAGCCATTGCTGCACTTGCTACTAAAGCCAAAGTTCCTGTAACCGGCATAAAGCGAAAAAGCCCTGTCAGTTTACGCATATCACGCGTCCCTGTTTCATGATCAATGATACCAGCTGCCATAAACAAAGACGCTTTAAAAGTTGCATGATTAGCCATATGAAAAATCGCTGCAACACAAGCCAATGGACTACCAAGACTTAAAAGCGTAGTAACCAATCCAAGATGACTAATGGTTGAATAGGCAAGAAGCCCTTTCAAATCTTGCTGAAACATAGAAAAGTAAGCACCAAGAAGTAGTGTTGCAAGTCCTGAGAAACCGACTAACCAAAACCAATAATCTGTTCCGGATAAAACTGGCCATAAACGAACCAACAAAAACAGTCCCGCTTTCACCATTGTTGCCGAATGCAAGTAAGATGATACAGGTGTTGGAGCAGCCATCGCATTAGGTAACCAAAAATGAAATGGAAATTGTGCGCTTTTTGTTAACCCCCCCAATAAAATACAAACAAGAACAGGAATGTAAAAAGGGCTTGATCGTATCATATCGCCCGACTGCAATACCTTATCCAAATCAAAACTGCCAACGATATGGCCAATCAATAAAATCCCAATAAAGAGAGCGAAACCACCAAAACCTGTAATTGTTAAAGCCATGCGCGCACCCTCACGCGCACTCGCATTGTGATACCAATAGCCAATCAGTAAAAAAGAAAAAATACTGGTTAACTCCCAGAAAACAACCAAAAAGATAAGATTTCCCGACAAGACGATTCCTGTCATTGATCCCATAAAAGCCAGAAAAAAAGAAAAAAATCGCGGTACAGAATCTGCTGGATCCATATAATAACGTGCATAGACAACAACAAGTAACCCAATACCTGTAATTAAAAGACAAAAAAGCCACGACAAGCCATCTATACGAAGAATTAAATTACTTCCCCATTCTGGAAGCCAGAGAATATCTAAACGTACCAAATGATTCTCGCGAACCGCCGGATAAAGCATTATTGTAAAAATAAGACAAACAAGCGCAATAACTCCAGAAAACCATGCTTCATGATTTTCCCCCGTCGAACGAAAAAAGCCAACAACAACACTTCCACTGAAGGGAAGCAAAACCAGCAATATCAACATTGCTTCCCATGTTGCCATTCTTTAAACTCCACCATTTTCTCTAAAAGTTTTTTTCATTAATAAAATGAAGGCCTTACACCATCATCCCCCCACTGCATATTTACTACAATAAGACTTAATAAAACTTAAAAGTATAAAACTTTCATATCACAACCAGTTTATGAAAGAAAACTGTATAACACATAAAAATACTTAATGTTTTTTACCTTTCATCTTTTTTAGCCCTTAAAAACGCGAGAAAAACATTGCTTGCGAGGCCCATGAAAAGGCTGATAACTATTATCATTTTTATTGTAAGAACGATAACGCAACATGCAAGAATCAATATGTTGTTTGAACATCCATGGCTCTTTCTCTTCTAGAGGGGGAGCTAAAAATACTTTTTTGGAAGCTGATTCTTCTTTTAATGACCTGTGGTTCTCGTCTAAATTAGGAAGTTTAGTAAATGCAATTTTAGGATACCACCAATTATCGCTATACCTGTGATAACCAACCCGATAATTACGATAACCTTTAAAACCATTAAGTTCTCTACGCCCCGTAACAATCAAAGGCATCCACTTCTCCTGAATTGAAGATTGATAGAGTTCTTTAATCTCAGCATTACTTTTTTCCGTGAAGTGAGTAATATGAGTTATTATTATTAAAATACTTCCAATAAATAAAACAACGAGAGCATAACATAAACTCTTTATTATAAACATAATACAAATCTCACAAAAAATGAACAAAAATTGAACTATAGAAAATCTCTCCACTACTCAACGAATACAGATTCTCGTTTACGACTCTTTATTTGCGTGAGACATTCTGTTACTTCATGTACTAAACGTAAATTTTAAGAATAAGATCCTTCAAAAAAATGGATAAACAATGATTAGGACTCCCTATTATCTTATTGATAAATCTAAACTCATAAGGAATATGGAAACCATTTCCCGCTTACGAGAAATATCAAACGCAAAAGTGTTGCTCGCTTTGAAATGTTTTGCAACGTGGAGTCTTTTTGATTTAATGTCCGAATATATGGATGGAACCACATCATCATCTCTTTATGAACTGCGCCTGGGAAAAGAAAAATTTGGCAAAGAAACCCATGCATACTCTGTCGCCTGGGCAGATGATGAAATTGATGAAGCATGTGGTTATGCAGATAAAATTATTTTTAACTCAATCCAACAACTTCAACGTTATTCTAGTGCAACAAAAACAATTCAACGAGGTCTAAGATTAAATCCAGGAATAAGTGCATCAAATTTTGATATAGCAAATCCATCTCGCCCTTTTAGTCGCTTAGGAGAAACCAATCAAAACGCTATTAAGGAAGTTTTACCTCTTATCAATGGTCTAATGATTCATAATAATTGTGAAAATGCTGATTTTAATCGTTTCAATGAAATGCTTAATCATATGGAAAAAAAATTTGCACAGCTTTTCACCGCAGTTGACTGGATAAGCCTTGGGGGTGGTATTCACTTTACAGCTGAAAATTATCCTCTAGAAGCTTTTGCAAAGCGTTTAAAAGATTTTTCAAAAACCTATGGTGTCACTATTTTTTTGGAGCCAGGAGAAGCCGCTGTTACTCAAAGTACCACACTTGAGGTGAGTGTTCTTGATACATTATATAATGAAAAAAAACTTGCTATTGTTGATAGTTCAATAGAAGCTCATATGCTTGATCTTCTAATTTATCGTGAAAATGCTAAATTAAAGCCTAATCAAGGCCCCTATGAAATTATGGTTTGTGGAAAATCTTGCCTTGCTGGTGATATTTTTGGAACTTTTTTGTTCGCAGAGCCCCTTAAGGTAGGTGACAAATTATCTTTTCAAGATGCTGCAGGCTACACAATGGTTAAGAAAAATTGGTTTAATGGCGTTTCAATGCCAGCCATCGTCATTAAAGAATGTAATGGAGATTTAACAATTCAGCGTCAATTTAGCTTTAATGATTATAAAAATAGCCTTTCCTAACCAAAGTGACATACAAACGAACTATCATGCGGCAATTAATAAGGAGATGACCTCAAAATGAAGAAAAATATTCTCATCATTGGTGCTGGAGGTGTTGCACAAGTTGTTGCGCATAAATGCGCTCAAAATAACGATATTCTCGGTGATATTCATATCGCTTCACGAACACTTAAAAAATGTGAAGCAATCATTGCATCAATTAAAGAGAAAAAAACAATGAAAGTGGAAGGCATTCTTAAAAGCCATGCACTTAACGCAATGGATGTTGCGGAAACTGTACAACTCATCAAAAAAAACAAATGCGAAATTGTTATCAATGTTGGTTCTTCTTTTCTAAATATGTCTGTTCTTTCAGCTTGTATCGAAACAAAGTGCGCTTATATCGATACAGCAATTCATGAAGACCCTTTAAAAATTTGTGAAACACCTCCTTGGTATGGTAATTATGAATGGCCACGACGTGAAGAATGTAAACAAAATAATATAACCGCTATTTTAGGAGCAGGATTTGACCCCGGTGTTGTTAATGCCTATGCAGCTTTGGCACAAACTGATTATTTTGATAAAATAACCGATATCGATATTATTGATATTAATGCTGGAAATCATGGACGTTGGTTTGCCACCAATTTTGATCCAGAAATTAATTTTAGAGAATTTACAGGGCAGGTGTGGTCTTGGCAAAATAAAAAATGGACTGCTAATCAGATGTTTGAAATCAGCCATGAATGGGATCTTCCCATTGTCGGAAAACAAAAAGCCTATATGACAGGGCATGATGAGATACATTCATTATCTAAAAATCTTGACGTTCAGAACATCCGCTTCTGGATGGGATTTAATGAGCGTTATATCACTGTTTTTACCGTTTTAAAAAATCTTGGACTCTTATCTGAACAACCCATTAGAACAGCAGAAGGACAAGAAGTCATCCCTTTAAAAGTGGTAAAAGCCGTCTTACCCGATCCAACTTCCTTAGCACCTGACTATACAGGAAAAACCTGTATTGGAGATATTATTAAAGGTGAAAAGGATGGAAAACCACGAGAAATTTTCATCTATAATATAGCTGATCACAAGAAAGCTTTTAATGAAACCGGAGCGCAAGGTATCTCGTATACAGCTGGTGTTCCTGCTGCTGCAGCTGCAATTCTTGTTGCCACTGATCAATGGGATGTTAAGACCATGGTTAATATAGAAGAGCTACCACCGCGTCCATTCCTCAAATATATTGATGATATGGGACTTCCCACCTTTATAAGAGAACAACAAGAAGATAAAAGGTTACTGTTTTAATGCAAATAAGAAACCGCTTTTTAAAGCGGTTTCTTTTAGTATGCTGTTTTTATTTAATTAATAAAAATAAAAACAACGTCTATACTTCTTTTTCAAAGACATACCAAAGAATCTTTTGAAAATCCCTTTTAAATATGAATCGGTTTTGCAAATGTCGCCAAAGCTGCCTCCCGCACTGCCTCTGATAAAGTAGGGTGAGCATGGCAACACCGCCCTAGATCTTCTGATGACCCACCAAACTCCATCAAAACTGCAATTTCATGAATCATTTCACCAGCACCAAACCCAAGGATATGCCCACCTAAAACTCGGTCTGTTTTTTTATCAGCAAGAATCTTAACAAATCCATCGCTTTTTTGCATCGAACGAGCACGACCATTAGCCATGAAAGGAAATTTTCCAACATTATAATCTATTCCAGCCGCTTTAATTTCTTCTTCTGTTTTGCCTACACTGGCAATTTCTGGCTGTGTATAAACAACACTAGGAATAACATTGAAATTAACATGTCCTTTTTGACCTGCTAAAATTTCAGCAACAGCAATACCCTCTTCCTCAGCCTTATGCGCTAACATTGGTCCTTTAACAACATCACCAATTGCGTAAACTCCAGGAATATTAGTCTGCCAATGCGCATCAATTTCAATAAACCCGCGCTCATCCAACTGAACACCAGCATCCAATAAACCAAGCCCATCCGTATATGGGTAGCGCCCAGTAGCAACTAACACAACATCAGCCTCTAAAGTTTCAGATAAACCACCTTTAACAGGCTCAAAAGTTACCTTTGCGGTTGTATCAGATCTGGTAATATCGGTCACTTTTGCATCAAGCTTATACTCAATTCCTTGTTTTTCCATTAATTTTTGAAACTGCCGAGAAACTTCACCATCCATTGATCCTAAAACTTTATTAAGATATTCAATAATGGTAACTTTAGCACCCAAACGACTCCAAACTGAACCAAGCTCTGATCCAATAACACCAGCACCAACAATAATCATATTAGTCGGCACTTTTTCAAGTGCAAGCGCTCCTGTAGAAGACACAATAACTTTTTCATCAATCTCAACATTTACACCCGGAATACCAGAACTCTCTGCTCCTGTCGCTACAACGATATTTTTTGTTTTAACTGTCTGTTGATGACCATCCCTAGCAATGACATCAATTTGACCTGCGCGTATAATTTTTGCTGTCCCAAAAAAGATATCAACCTTATTCTTTTTCATTAAAAAAGAAACACCACTCGTATTGGCTGTTACAACGGCTTTTTTATGCGCCATCATTTTCTCAAGGTTAAGTTGAGGTTTTGAAACAGAAACACCTATTGATTCAAATCCATGCTGCGCCTCAGCAAAAACCTCTGAAGCATGCAATAACGCTTTAGAAGGAATGCAACCAACATTAAGGCATGTACCTCCTAATGTTGCACGCTTTTCAATAATCGCTGTTTTTAATCCCAATTGTGCTGCTTTTATTGCTGTTACATAACCACCTGGTCCTGCACCAATCACAACCACATCATAAGACATCCTTTTGTCCTTTCATCCTGAAAACTGTACTTTTACAAATCAAGAACAAGGCGTTCTGGATCTTCTAAACTTTCTTTAACACGCACAAGAAAAGTCACAGCCTCTTGCCCATCCACAATACGATGATCATAAGAAAGAGCCAAATACATCATAGGACGTATTATAATTTGACCTCCCACAACTACTGCTCGTTCTTTAATTGCGTGCATCCCTAGAATACCAGACTGTGGTGCATTCAAAATAGGTGTCGACATTAATGACCCATAAACTCCCCCATTTGTAATGGTAAAAGTCCCACCTTGCATATCAGAAACCGCTAACTTTCCATCTCGAGCAAGACGACCTAAGCGACCAATTTCTTTTTCAATTTCTGCCAATGACATTTTATCTGCATTACGAATGACTGGAACAACAAGCCCCTTATCGGTTCCAACAGCAATTCCAGCATTAACATAATTCTTGTAAACAATATCTGTCCCATCAATTTCTGCATTAACAGCAGGCAATTCTTTTAATGCATGGCAAACAGCTTTCGTAAAAAAGCCCATAAATCCGAGCTTAACACTATGCTTCTTTTCAAAAAGATCCTTATAGCGCTTTCGCAACTCCATCACTGCCGACATATCAACTTCATTAAATGTAGTTAACATTGCTGCTGTATTTTGTGCATCTTTAAGACGGCGAGCAATCGTTTGACGTAACTTAGTCATACGAACTCGCTCCTCATGCATTGCGTGAGAAGGAACTTCCTTAGAAGCTACAGCAAGTGTGGAGCTGGAAGCAGATTCTTTTATTCCCTTTTCCAGAACACTCATCACATCTTCCTTAAGAATTTGTCCACGTTTTCCAGAACCAGAGATATCACTTTTTACAATATTATTTTCAGCCATCAATTTTGCTGCTGAGGGTGCAGGAGGCATTGTACTACTATCAGAAGATTTCTCTAATCCAGATGGAGTTTCTGAAGCAGATGTATCAGAAGGTGATAATGATTGAGAAGTACCAACAGCTCCAGCTTCAACCATACCTAAAAGAGCATTCACCTCAACCGTATCGCCTTCCTTTGCAATGACCTCAGACAATTTTCCTGCAACAGGAGAAGGAACCTCAACTGTTACTTTATCAGTTTCTAATTCAACCAAGGGTTCATCTACAGCCACAGATTCGCCAGTTTTTTTAAACCACTTGCCAATTGTTGCCTCAGTAACCGATTCACCTAAAGTAGGAACACGGATTTCAGTAGTCATAATATTTTTCCATACGTCAGAGTAGTCATAAATTAAGAACCTAACGCGTCTTCAAGAAACGCGGCAAGTTGTTCAAGATGTTTCACCATTAACCCAGTAGCCGGTGATGCACTCGCAGGTCTTCCTGCATAACGTGCACGAGGATATTGCGAATTAATATGTAGCAAAACCCATTCCAAATAAGGCTCAATAAATGACCATGCCCCCATATTTTTTGGCTCTTCTTGACACCACACAACTTCTGCCTGTAGAAAACGTGATAATATGTTCACCAAAACTTTTGCTGGAAAAGGGTAAAGCTGCTCAATACGCAGCAAATAAATATCATTAATTCCTCTTTTTTCACGCTCCTCATAAAGATCATAATAAACCTTACCCGTGCAAAGAACAACACGACGAATTTTATTATCTTTCTGTAACTTAATGACAGAATTTTTTAGACACTCCGCGTCATCAAGCAACAAACGATGAAAATTAGTTTCTGGCCCCATTTCACTTAAAGAAGAAACAGCACGCTTATGACGCAAAAGCGACTTTGGCGTCATTAAAATTAACGGTTTACGGAAATCACGTTTAATTTGTCTACGCAAAATGTGGAAATAGTTTGCAGGAGTCGTACAATTAGCAACCTGCATATTATCCTCTGCACACAATTGCAAATAACGCTCTAAACGTGCAGAAGAATGTTCTGGACCCTGACCTTCAAAACCATGAGGCAACAAGCATACAAGCCCCGACATGCGAAGCCACTTGGGCTCTGCAGAAGAAATAAACTGATCAAAAATAACCTGTGCACCATTAGCAAAATCACCAAATTGAGCTTCCCAAATAGTCAAGCCACGTGGTTCAGCAAGCGAATACCCATATTCAAAACCAAGAACAGCTTCCTCTGAAAGCATAGAGTTTACAACTTCGTAAATTGCTTGTCCCTTTTTTAAATTATTTAAAGGAATGTAACGTGCTTCATTTTCTTGATCATAAAGAACTGAATGACGCTGAGAAAAAGTTCCACGTTCAACATCCTCACCGGAAAGACGAACCGGCGCTCCTTCTAAACAAAGAGAACCAAAAGCTAAAGCCTCCGCTGTTGCCCAATCAATTCCTTCTCCAGTTTCAAAAACTTTAGCACGATTATTCAAAAAGCGTTGAATAGTTTTATGAACATGAAAGTTTTGTGGAATCTCAACAAGTTTTTGACCAATTTCCTTTAAAGTTTTTAGCCCCACACCGGTTGTTCCACAATATTGATCATCAACATTACTGGAAGCTTTAAGCCCTGTCCAGCTTCCATCAAGCCAATCAGCCTTATTTGGTTTATAAGAAGCACTTGCTTCAAACTCAACTTCAAGCTTATCGCGCCATATCTTTTTCTGATTTTCAATCTCTTCTAAAGACACCACACCTTCTTCTATCAACTGCTTCCCATACAACTCAAGGGTCGTTTTGTGATTACGGATTGCCTTATACATAAGAGGCTGTGTAAAGGAAGGTTCATCGCCCTCATTATGTCCATAACGGCGATAACAAAACATATCAATCACCACAGGCTTATGGAAAATTTGACGAAACTCTGTAGCTATTTTTGAAACAAAAACAACATCTTCTGGATTATCACCGTTTACATGAAATATTGGCGCATCAATCATTTTTGCTACATCTGATGGATAAGGCGAAGAGCGAGAAAAACGTGGATCTGTCGTAAACCCAATCTGATTATTGATAATAACATGAATAGAGCCAGCAACGCGATAACCTTTTAAACCCGAAAGACCAAAAGTTTCCTGAATAACCCCTTGGCCTGCAAAAGCAGCATCTCCATGAATAAGCAATGGCAAAACCTTTGAACGCTCACTTAATGGAATAATATCTGTACGCGTGGGCCCCACAAGTTGATCCTGCTTAGCACGTGTTTTTCCAATAACAACG
This sequence comes from Bartonella eidoli, assembly GCF_036576145.1. Classification (NCBI taxonomy): domain Bacteria; kingdom Pseudomonadati; phylum Pseudomonadota; class Alphaproteobacteria; order Hyphomicrobiales; family Bartonellaceae; genus Bartonella; species Bartonella eidoli. The sequence continues at coordinate 79,329 of NZ_JBAFWX010000001.1, forward strand.
GGATCAACGATCTCAAGATGAGATGGATTAGCTAAAAGTGATAAATGGATATTTCTACCATCAAACTCAAGATCAGATGAAGTTCCTAAATGATATTTTACATCACCAGATCCCTCGACATCATCAGGTTTATACGATCCACCTTTAAATTCATGAAAAATAGCCCGATGCGGCTTAGCAAGAACTTGTGAAAGAACATTCAAACGGCCGCGGTGCGCCATTCCTAAAACAATTTCCTGAACACCCAAAGAACTACCACATTTAATAATTTGTTCAAGCGCAGGGATCAGCGCTTCACCACCATCAAGACCAAAACGCTTTGTTCCTTTATATTTTATATCTAAAAACTGCTCAAACCCTTCAGCCTCAATAAGCTTACCCAGAATAGCTTTTTTTTCTTTTTTTGTAATAGAAGCTCTGTTATCTACCCTTTCAATACGTTCTTGAAGCCACGCCTTTTGAGCGGGATCAGAAATATGCATATATTCTAAACCGATAGTTGAACAATAGGTACGATTAAGAATATCAAGGATTTGCGGAATAGTCGCGTATTCCAACCCTAAAGCATTATCAACAAAAATTTGCCGATCATAATCAGCAGGAGTAAATCCATAAGCTTCTGGAGATAGCTCTTTGTAATCTTCCCGCTTTTCAGTTAATTGAAGAGGATCAAGCCGTGCACGAAGATGACCACGCGTTCTAAAAGCGCGAATCATCATAAATGCATGAATAGAATCACGTGTTGCTTGAATAATATCTTGTTCGCCAGCACTTTTTTTCTTTTGAGCAACAGCAGAGGCTGTTTTCTCCTTTAATTTATCATGAAAATGTTTTTCAAGAACAGACCAATCACCATCGAGAGCAGAAACCAACTCTCCATTTTCCTTTAACGGCCAATTATCACGTTGCCATGTAGCTCCTTCAGCGTTTTTTAACACATCTTCTTTATTATCTTCAAGCGCTTCAAAAAAAGCACGCCACTGTGAATCTACATTGCTGGGATTTTTCTCATATTCTGCGTAAAGTTGATCTATATAATCAGCATTTCCACCATACAGAAATGACGTTTGTGCAAAAAGACTATTTATATCGTCCTTCCTTGCCATATAACTCTCCGGAATAGCGATTCCGTCTCCTTTTTTCTTCTCGACATTTCATTGCTTACAAGAGCAAATGAGGGTTAAAAAAACTTCAAAAATTTTTTACTTCTTCCTACTAATTTTCACCTAGATAAGAACAATCCCTATCTAGATGAAGCTTTTTCTTATCCCCGTAAAACTGACATCAGAGTTTTACCTATTTTTGAAGGTGAAGGAGAAACATAAATCCCTGCAGATTCCATTGCAGCGATTTTATCTTCTGCACCACCTTTTCCACCAGAAATAACTGCACCAGCATGACCCATTGTACGTCCCGGAGGAGCGGTACGGCCAGCTATAAAACCAACGACTGGCTTTTTACGACCTTTTTTTGCTTCATCTTTGAGAAACTGTGCCGCGTCTTCTTCAGCGGATCCTCCAATTTCACCAATCATAACAATAGATTCGGTATCATCATCAGCCAAGAACATTTCCAACACATCAATAAATTCAGTACCTTTAACAGGATCTCCACCAATACCAATAGCTGTCGTCTGCCCCAAACCTTCTTGACTTGTTTGGAAAACAGCCTCATAGGTTAAGGTTCCTGAACGGGACACCACCCCAACAGATCCTTTTCTAAAAATAGAACCAGGCATAATACCAATCTTACACTCACAAGGAGTAAGAATACCCGGACAGTTTGGGCCAATTAAACGTGAATTTGACTGCTCTAATTTAACCTTTACCTTGATCATATCCATAACCGGTATGCCTTCTGTAATACAGACAATTAAACCGATCTCTGCTTCAATAGCTTCGATGATAGCTTCAGCAGCTCCTGCAGGAGGAACATAAATAACAGAAGCATCAGCTCCTGTTTTTTCTTTACCTTCAGCAACAGTGGTAAAAATAGGAAGAGTTTCACCTTTTAATCCCGTCCATACTTCGCCTCCCTTTTTAGGATTAATACCACCAACCATTTTTGTACCGTGGTAAGCCAATGCTTGCTCTGTGTGAAAAGTTCCTGTTTTTCCTGTAAGCCCTTGAACCAGAATTTTTGTATTCTGATGAATAAGAATCGACATGGCTTAAGCTCCTTTCACAGCTGCAATAATTTTTTGAGCAGCATCATCTAAATCATCAGCAGAAATAACATTTAAACCACTGTCGTGGATGATAGTTTTACCCTGTTCAACATTAGTACCCTCAAGACGAACAACTAAAGGAACTTTTAAACCAACCTCCTTAACAGCAGCAACAACACCTTCTGCAATAATATCACAACGCATAATACCACCAAAAATATTAACCAAAATTCCCTTAACATTTGGATCAGCAGTGATAATCTTGAAAGCAGCAGTCACTTTTTCTTTTGAAGCGCCACCACCAACATCAAGGAAATTAGCAGGCTCAGCTCCATAAAGCTTGATAATATCCATAGTTGCCATGGCAAGACCTGCACCATTTACCATGCAACCAATTGTACCTTCAAGGGCAACATAAGCAAGGTCATACTTGGATGCTTCAATCTCTTTTGGATCTTCTTCTGAGATATCACGCAATTTTAAAATATCTGGGTGACGAAACAAAGCATTATTATCAAAAGAAACTTTTGCATCAAGAACACGTAAACGACCATTCTTCATGACAATAAGCGGATTTATTTCAAGAAGGCTCATATCTTTTTCACAAAAAGCCTTATAAAGAATTGGAAAAAGTTTTTCACCATCTTCACGTGCACTATTATGCAAATCCAATGCATCACAAAGCTTTTTACAATCATCAGAGGTAATGCCCCGCGCAGCATTAATAGGAAGAGTTAATATTTTCTCTGGAGTTTTTTCAGCAACTTCTTCAATATCCATCCCCCCTTCCGTTGAAACAACAAAAGCAACCTGACCAACTGTCCTATCAACTAGAAGCGAAAGATAAAGCTCCCGTTCTATATCAGCACCATCTTCAATATAAATACGATTTACTTGTTTACCTTCTGGACCTGTCTGCTTGGTTACCAAAGTTTTACCAAGCATTTCTTTTACATTAGCAGCAACCTCTTCAACTGACTTTGCAAGCCGAACACCACCTTTTGAATCAGGGCCAAGCTCTTTAAACTTTCCTTTACCACGACCACCAGCGTGAATTTGACTTTTAACCACATAAAGTGGCCCAGGCAGTTTTTTTGCCCATTCTTCCGCTTGCTCTACAGAATAAACAGCAACACCGTTTGCAACTGGTGCTCCATATTCATGAAGCAGACGTTTGGCCTGATATTCATGGATATTCATTTACTTGTCCTTTTCTTTTACGGATCACCCAATTGATCCCCGAATTATCATAACATTTAGATACTCTGTTTCCATGAACAGAACCTTGCTCAATTTATTTGAGACCAGGTACAATTGCGATACAAGATTCACAAAGTTTTTGTACCGCATTTACTGACTTCTCGAAGGCATCTTTTTCATTCTGATCAAGATCAATTTCAAATATTCTTTCAACACCATTCGCACCAATAACAACGGGAACGCCAACATACGTACCCCTAAACCCATATTCACCTGAAAGATAAGCCGCTACAGGAACAACCCGCTTAGTATCTTTCAAGTAAGCTTCAGCCATCGAAACAGCAGAAGCTGCTGGCGCATAAAAAGCAGAACCTGTTTTTAACAAACTAACAATTTCCGCTCCACCATCACGAGTACGCTGAATAATTTGATCAATCCTCTCCTTTGTCGTCCAACCCATTTTCACAAGATCAGGCAAAGAAATACCACCAACGGTCGAATAGCGCACTAAAGGCACCATTGAATCTCCGTGTCCTCCTAAAACAAACGCCGTTACATCTTTAACAGAGACATTAAACTCTTCAGATAGAAAATAGCGAAAACGTGCTGAATCCAAAACACCAGCCATACCAACCACTTTATGCGTTGGAAGACCAGAAAACTTTTGTAACGCCCATACCATTGCATCAAGAGGGTTGGTAATACAAATAACGAACGCTGAAGGCGCATATTTTTTTATACCAGCACCAACTTGTTCCATTACTTTTAAATTAATTCCTAAAAGATCATCACGGCTCATACCAGGTTTTCGAGCGACGCCTGCTGTTACAATAACAACATCAGCACCTTCAATTGCTTCATAAGAATTAACACCTGTCAAACTGACATCAAAACCTACAATTGGTGAAGATTCTGCAATATCAAGAGCTTTACCCTGTGGCATTCCTTCTGCAATATCGAATAAAACAACATCACCAAGTTCTTTTAGCCCAATCATATGTGCTAACGTACCACCAATCATACCCGAACCAATAAGAGCTATTTTCTTTCGTGCCATTTTATTTTTTCCTAACGTTAGACAATTCAGCGCGCAACTGTTAGCGCTAGCATATTGAATACTTTCTTTGATTTTAATCCTACCTTTAACAATATCATCAAAAAGAGGAAGGTATGAAGTCTGTTATATTTCTTCTTATTTTAAATAAAAGCCTTCCATACAAATAACTATTAAAAGCCCGCTATAATGTAGGGATAAAATGAATTAAAAAAAAATACAACAAAATTATTGCATTGTATTTAAATTCAAAGAGTTATTGTTTTTGCAGTTTACGTAAAGGTAAGGTAACAATCACCTTTTCTTTTCCAAAATAAATCGTTCTGCCCAAATATTTAAATAATCTTGACTTTGCATTTCAAAAAGACGCGATTGAGTTCTTTGAAACTCGAATGTTTCAGTTGTCTTGGCATGTCCCTCGTGCAAACACTCAAATTTAGCAGCAGCCGACATGAACAATCTTATATGACGTTCATAAAGAACATCGATCAGTAAAATAAACCTTTTCATTTCATTGCGACACGTGTCATCCATCACTGGTACGTTATCAATAAAAATCGTATTATAGCGCTCTCCTAAAGCTAAATACTCAGCTGCAGCCAAAGGCTTGACACATAAATCTTGATAATCAAAACGTGCACAATCTGCTCCAGAGCGAGGAATATAAATAGGACGTCCTTTTACGAAGATTTTATCCGATACTTCTTTTTGCCCCTGCAACACTAGCATCCACGCTTGATCCATATGCTTATCTGCTTCCAAGCCCAATGGTGTTATATACACATGTTGCGGATTTGACTTTTCAAGGCGATAATCCGTTTTTGCATCAAGATTAATAACGCGAACATGTTCTTTCAAAACTTGAATAAAAGGTAAAAAAAGCTGTCTATTTAAACCATTATAGTAAAGATCATCAGGAGCAACATTTGAAGTAGCAACGAATACAACTCCCTGATCAAATAAAGCAGACACAAGGCGCCCTAGAACCATAGCATCAGCAATATCTGTTACACTAAACTCATCAAAACAAAGAATTTGTGCTTCCCGTGCTAAATCTTTTGCAACAGCCAAAATAGGATTATCTTGTCCAGTCTTTGAATTTTTTGATGCTTGGCGATGAGTATTAATGCGGTCATGTACACTGGCCATAAAATCATTAAAATGAGCACGTCTTTTATGATTTTGTGACAAGCAAGAAAAGAACAAATCCATTAACATGGTTTTTCCTCTTCCTACTGCACCATAAATATATAACCCTTGACAGGAACCGTGTATACGATCTTGCTTTGAAGCATAAGCATGAATTTTCTTTTTTTTCTTAAAGAAACGCCAAAACGCCCAATTACGAGATACTTTTTGTTCCACAATATTTTTTAATAAATCATCAAAATGTTCCGCTAAAGTCAATTGAGCTGCGTCAAAACTGATTTTTCCTTTAGAGACTAACTCCTTATAACGTGTTGAAACTAAAATCATCCAAGCAACCTTTTTAAAAACCGTTTTTAATGAAATTTATTTTTAGGTATAATTATACTTTTTTTTCACACACGGCTAAAAACGATTTAACGACTTAAAACAACTGGATAGTTATCAAGTGTATATCCCTCAAAATGACTAAAATCCGAAGAATAAAGAGAAACAACAATACGACCTAGATTATCATAGAAATATAATTTCTTTCCTTTAGTCTCCCATGATTTTACTCGAGAAACAACTCCAGGGCAACGTAAAGGAGCAGCGCGGTACCCTCGACCAAATTTGGTTTGTGGCGTAGCAATTCGACAAACCTGGCCACCTACAGAAAGATTCCATACTCCTGCAATACTTGCAGGAAATAACTCAACAGCATTGCCTGGCAACTCAAGGTTAGCCATTACGGCATCACTACGAGAATATTCTTTTTTATGACCTGGAGTATCCGTTATCTCAGCTTTGGATGAATAAGGTACTGCAGAATTAGGCATATCAATTGTTAATGTTTGCTGAACAGGATAAAAAACTTCTGGCGTATTGTTTTGATTATTATTCTTAAGATGCGTTGATAAACAACCGCTTAAGATAGTTATAGTTGGTATTGCAACAAAAAGCGAAATTTTTGAAAATATCATATTTATACTCTTTCCCACGACAGTAAATAAATCCATCCCCAAATAGTGAATATTTATCTAAGACATATTACAAAGATAAATTAACAAATTAAAAAAAACAGAAAGAAAATTTCCTATTTCAAACAATAATAATTTTTCTAGCAGTTTTATATTCAATAAATACTGGAAATTCATCATATTTTCAGTCATATGTCTTTGTATAGATCATTACTAGAAATTAAAGAGAAGTTGTATGAAAGTACCATTCAGCAAAATGAGCGGTCTTGGAAATCGAATTATTGTTACTGATCTACGAGAAAGTACACATACCATCACCCCGCAAGCAGTTTCTACCTTAGCAGCAGATTCGCAAACATGTTTTGATCAAATTATGACTATCCACTTACCAACCGACAAAAAAAAAGCCGATTTCCGTATTGAGATATGGAATTCTGATGGTTCTATGGCTAAGGCATGCGGAAACGGTGCTCGTTGTGTAATTGCATGGCTTATAGATAAAAAAATTGGTAAAAGCTTTAGATTAGAAACACCTTCTGGAATTATTGAAGGTGAACGCCAAACCGATAACCTCATCTCCGTTAATATGGGACGTCCGCACTTTGATGCAAAAGATATGCCTGTTTCACGTGAAATAGACGATACAAATCATGTAAAAATTGCTGCTGGCCCTTTGGAAGATGCTTGTCTTGTATCTGTTGGAAATCTTCATGCTATTTTCTTTGTTGAAAGCGATATTCAACATATTCCGTTAGAAAAATATGGGCCAATACTCGAACATGATATTCTTTTTCCAGAACGATGCAATATTTCTATTGCTAATGTAATATCAAAAAAAAGTCTAAATTTACGAACATGGGAGCGAAGTGCTGGATTAACAAAGGCATGCGGTAGTGCTGCTTGCGCTAGTGCTGTAGCTGGCTATAGACGTGGACTAACAGAACGCCACATTGATGTAAATTTGCCAGGAGGAAGGCTCAATATTTTTTATAAAGAAGATAAGCATATTGTCATGACAGGTCCAATCAAATATGAATTTAGTGGTCTTTTAAATCCTTTGACAGGTATCTATGAAAAGGATCACTTTTAATGGCAATAGAAATTATAACATTTGGTTGCAGACTTAATAGCTACGAATCAGAAATCATACGGAAAGAAAGTGTTTCCTCTGGACTAAATCAGCTCAAAGATGGTGCTATTATTTTTAACACCTGCGCTGTTACTGCTGAAGCCGTACGACAAGCAAAACAAGCAATCAGAAAAAAAAGACGAGAAAATCCTCATGCACGCATCATTGTTACAGGATGTGCAGCACAAATAGAAGCTAAGAATTTTGCTAATATGACAGAGGTAGATCTGATTTTAGGAAATGAAGAAAAACTCCATGCTCATTCTTATCGTCAACTTCCTGATTTTGGTGTAAATCACGATGAAAAATTGCGTGTTAATGACATCATGGAAGTACAAAAAATTGCACCGCACATGGTTAATGCAATGGATGAGCGTACACGTGCCTTCGTACAAGTACAAAATGGTTGCGATCATCGCTGCACATTTTGCATTATTCCTTATGGTCGCGGGCCATCACGCTCAGTTCCGATGGGCTCTGTAATAGAACAAATTAAACGACTTACAGATAATGGTATCCAAGAAGTAGTTTTAACAGGTGTAGATCTCACAAGTTACGGCCATGACCTTCCTGGAAAATCTACTTTAGGAAAATTAACTTCAGCCATTCTACGCCATATTCCTAACTTACCTCGATTACGCCTATCATCTATTGATTCTATAGAAGCGGATGAAGAACTCATAAATCTTTTAGCTTATGAAGAAAGAATAATGCCGCATTTGCATTTATCCTTACAAGCAGGCGATAATATCATCTTAAAAAGAATGAAGAGGAGACACTTGCGCGAACATGCAATCCAATTCTGTCAAGATTTGCAAGCAAAACGTCCTACAATGGTTTATGGTGCCGACTTGATTGCTGGCTTTCCAACTGAAACAGAAAAGATGTTTGAAAATAGTCTCTCTTTAATCAATGACTGTAATCTAACGCATCTCCATGTATTTCCTTTTAGTCCTAGAGGAGGAACACCTGCTGCAAGAATGCCACAAGTTAATCGTGAAGTAGTTAAAATGCGTGCAGAACGATTACGTAAAGAAGGAGAGAAAGCTTACCAAAAACATCTCATTCATTTACAAAACAGTCAGCAAACAATTCTTATCGAAAAAGATGAAATTGGACGAACTGAAGATTATACTCTTGTACAGGTTAAAGGTGCCAAAGCTGGAACAATCGTTAAAGCTCTTATAATTGATCACGATGGTGATAAATTGATTGCTATCGCCCCAAAATTAAATGCAGCCTGAGCAGGAAAATCCTTATGATGAAACCTTTTATCAAAAAAATTCTTTCTTCTAAAAAAGCTAAAGAGCGAGAAATACAACAAACTTCTACTTCTCATAATGATGCTAATACGGTTGAAAAACAGAAAATTGAAACTGCAAAAAATGATCAACTCTTTACAGATTTAGAAAAAAAGAAACAAATAAAAATACAAAATATAATATCTGAAGAATATAGTGAAAAAATACGATCTTTTGAAGGATATTCTGGTAAAGTAGTTGTTACAGATACAATTAGTGAAGCAAACAATGAAAAGCTCTTGCCGGTACTTTCTACTGAACAAGAAAATACGGCATGGTTTTTGCGCTTTAAAAAAGGATTATCTCGTTCTTCACAACGCTTAAACGAATCAATCACTAATCTCTTTGTCAAAGAAAAACTTGGTAAAGAAACATTGCAGGAATTGGAAGATATCCTTATTCAAGCTGATCTTGGTATAGAAACAGCTGCGCGCATTACAGAGACCTTAGCTTCTAGTCGTTACGAAAAAAATTTATCTTTAGATAACATTCGCTCTATCGTAGCCAACGAAATTAAAAAGGTGTTAGAGCCTGTAGCACTTCCACTAGAGCTAGACCTTAATCATAAGCCCCACGTTATTTTACTATTAGGTGTTAATGGTACAGGAAAAACCACTACTATTGGAAAACTTGCAGCTAAATTAACTGCAGGAGGATTAAAAGTTATGCTCGCTGCTGGTGATACATTTCGTGCTGCAGCTATTGAGCAGTTGCATATCTGGGGTGAAAACACAGGTGCTCCTGTTATTTCAACTAAATTAGGTGCAGATGCTGCCAGCTTAGCATTTGACGCTTATGAAAAAGCTAAAAAAGAAAACAGTGATGTATTGATAATTGATACAGCTGGACGCTTGCAAAATAAAACTGAATTGATGAATGAATTAGCGAAGATTATTCGTGTTTTAGGTAAACATAACTCTAAAGCACCACATACAATACTTCAAACACTTGACGCAACTACTGGACAAAATGCACTTAACCAAGTGGGCATTTTTCGCGATATTGCTGGCGTTAATGGTTTAATCATGACAAAGCTCGATGGTACTGCGCGAGGAGGAATTCTTGTTGCTATAGCAGCAAAATATAAATTACCAGTTCATTTTATAGGTATAGGAGAAAATATTGAAGACCTTCAACCTTTTTCTGCTTCTGATTTCTCCGAAACCATTATAGGAAAATACTCATGACACAACCTTCCCCTGAATCTAATTCATGTAATAATCCTGTTTTAAAGAATGTCAGTAAAGATGAAAAATCTTTACTTTCACCGACATTAAAATTTTTTTTAGAAATGGGACCGTTAGTTGCCTTTTTTCTTGCTAATTATAAAGGAGAATGGCTGATAAATAATATTAAACTTTTTAAAAATTTTAATAAACCAATTTTCCCCGCAACAGCTATTTTCATGGTAGCCATTGTTATTGCTTTGAGTTTATCATGGATACTTGTGCGAAAAATACCAATGATGCCTCTTATATCGGGAATATTTGTTTTAGTTTTTGGATTTTTAACTCTTTGGCTTCATAATGATACTTTTATAAAAATGAAGCCAACAATTATTAACTGTATATTTTCTTTCATTCTTTTTATCGGTATCCTTTTCAAAAAGTCGCTTTTACGCTACGTTTTTGATTCTACTTTAAAACTTGATGACTTAGGGTGGAAAAAGCTTACCTATCGTTGGGCATTCTTTTTTGTTTTTCTTGCACTTTTAAATGAAGTAATTTGGCGCAATTTTAGCGATGATTTTTGGGCGAGTTTTAAAGTATTTGGCGTTATGCCTATAACAATTTTATTCATGTTATTACAAATGCCAATGATCATAAGACATTCAAAAGATTTTTTAAAAGAAGATAAAAATTCTGATTCTTAGTTATAAAGCATTTATTATTGCAGATTTTTTATAAATATAATTGTAGAATATGCATGGAGGAAATATGTGTTAATTGAGCAATTTATTTGTCGGGATAATAACTTTGCTGTCCTTATCCATGATGAAAAAAGTGGTTATACAGCTGCAATTGATGCGCCTGAAAGCCAAGCAATTCAAGATGCTCTAACGCGTCGTAATTGGACACTTCAAGCGATTTTTGTAACTCATCATCATTATGATCATGTAGAAGCGCTGGGGGACTTAAAAAAAAATTATAATGCCACAATTATTGGACCAGAAGCAGAAAAAGATAAGATTAATCATCTTGATATAACACTAAAACCTGATGAAAATTTTACTTTTGAAACATTTACGTTTTTAGCTCTTTCAACACCCGGTCATACATTAGGGTCATTATGTTATCACTTTCCTCATGAGAGACTCCTCTTTGCAGGAGATACACTCTTTTCACTAGGTTGTGGACGTCTCTTTGAAGGGACACCTGCACAAATGCTGAATTCTTTAAAAAAAATTCGTCAACTTCCTGATGAGACACTCCTTTATTGCGGCCATGAATATACAAAAAATAATGCCCTTTTTGCCTTAACTATTGATCCACATAATAAAAAACTTCATAAAAGAGTAGAGGATGTTTTTTTGTTACGCGCGCAAAATGCTATGACTTTACCCGTAACTTTGGGACAAGAAAAGGCTACAAATCCTTTTCTTCGTTGGGATAATGATATTCTGCGAAAAAACATAATGATGGAAAAAAATTCAAATGAAGAAGTATTCACTGAAATACGCAAAAGAAAAGATAACTTTTAATATGTCTTAATTAATACTTTTTTAGTTATAAAATAATAAAAGAAGAGGGATTAGACATTATAAATAGTCTCACTGATATTGTGAATAATCTCTTAAGTAAAGTCTGTTATGAATATAAAATTTTTTAAAATAGAAGGTTTAGCCATAAAAAGTTTTAAATAAAAACAACATTAGATAAATTTATCTTATCTATTATTTATTATTTATTATTTATTATTTATTATAAAATCAAATAATCTTTGAACAAATGATAATCAAAGATAACTTTATTAATCTTATAAAACTTATAAAAATAATTACCCTGTAAAATAAGACTCAAAAAATAAAAACATTTTTATTATAAAAAAATACACTATCTTTCATAAATTTCATTTAATCAAAATACATTAATAAAGTTTATTTTAAATCGTTAATTATTTTTCAAACGCTTACAAATATCATCTAATTGCTCTAATGAAGAATAATGTATTTTTAAATCACCACCCTTTTTACCATGTTTAATGACTACTTTCATTCCAATTACATCTGTAAGTAATTTTTCTAGAGATTTTGTTTCCGCATTTTTTTCAACAACTAATTGTTTTTTTCCTTTTGGCTTAGCTTGTTCATTAACAAGTATTTCTGTTTGTCGCACAGAAAGACCTTCACTAATAATTTTTTCAGCTAAACTTTGTGGATTATCAACGGTTATAAGACAACGAGCATGACCCGCTGAAAGTTTTCCATCTGTTAAAAATTCTTGTACTTTTGGTGGAAGTTTTAACAAACGAAGAGTATTAGCAACATGACTTCGACTTTTTCCAATTACTTGAGCTAAATCTTCTTGAGTATACCCATGCTCATTTTGTAAAACTTCATATCCTTTTCCTTCTTCTATAGGATTTAGATCAGCACGTTGCACATTTTCAATGATTGCTAATTCCAAAGCAGTTTTATCATCTACATCACGAATAATGATTGGCAATTGATTTAAATTAGCTCGCTGTGCAGCACGCCATCGCCGTTCACCAGCAATTAATTCAAAATGATTAGGGCGAGAACGTAAAGGTCTTACAATAACAGGCTGAACAACACCATGCTGACGTATTGACTGAGCTAAATTATCAAGTTCTAAATCGGTAAAACTGCGTCTAGGATTATTAGGATTGCATGAAATAGATTCAATTGGTACAAATTTATCAGAAGAACGAGATACTACTGCATTAAACTCTGCTGTTTTTTTAACATTTGATGTAAAATCGTTGTTTAAGTTAATATCCCCAATCAATGCTGCAAGACCACGCCCCAATCTTTTTTTTGATTGATCATCATTCATAATTTTTCTCTTTAAATTAATTTTGTAATCTTTTTAAAATCTCTAAGCAGCAACTTGTGCTTGTTTTTCTCGTTGTATAACTTCCGATGCTAAACGCAAATAAGCCTGACTTCCAGCACATTTAAGATCATAAAGTAACACTGGTTTTCCAAAAGATGGAGCTTCAGATACACGCACATTTCTTGGAATAACAGTACGATAAACTTTATCTCCCATAAAAGAACGTACATCTTCAACAACTTGATTTGAAAGATTATTACGTCCATCATACATAGTTAAAACAATACCTTGAATTTCCAAAGACGGATTAAGAATAGATTGTACCTGCTTAACTGTTTCAAGTAATTGACTTAAACCTTCTAATGCTAAAAATTCACATTGCATAGGCACTAAAACAGAATCTGCAGCACCCATAGCATTTAGTGTTAAAAGATTAAGTGATGGAGGACAATCTATTAAAATATAACTGAATTTTTTTATCACTTCTAAATCATCACAAAGAGCTTTTCGTAACCGTTTAATACGATCTTGCGATGAAGAAATCTCCATTTCTACACCTAAAAGATCAAGTGTAGAAGGGACAATATGTAAATTGGGTACAGCTGTTTTTAAAGCTGCTTTTGTAATTGAAACCCCTGAAACAAAAACATCATAAGATGATAAAGGACGGCTATTACGATCAATACCCAACCCTGTACTTGCATTCCCTTGTGGATCCACATCCATTATGAGAACATTTTCTCCGATAGCCGCTAAAGCTGTAGCAAGATTAATTGCTGTTGTAGTCTTGCCAACCCCACCTTTTTGGTTTGCAATAGCGATAATCCGTGTTTCGCTCATTTTGCTTTACCCTTTACATGATCGAACATGAGAAATTTCTAAAATAACAGAATTTCTATCAATTTTACTCCTATGTTTTAGCATATTAAAGTTCCAATTTGCAGAGGCATTTATTATTTCTGTGGAATAATCCCTACCTTTTTGCAAAAGAGCTATAGTTTTTTCTGTTAATAAAGGAAAAATGAGCCTCAAAAGATCATTTAATGAAGCTAATCCTCGTGCTGTTATAATATCTGGCATTTTTATTTTTTGATATACATCCTCAATTCTACAATGATGAACTGTAGCGGGAAGATTAAGTTGAGCAATAACGGTTCGTAAAAAAGCTATTTTTTTTCCATTACTTTCAACTAAATCAATATGACCTTTTTTTTTATCTTTCATAAAAATAGCAATAACAATTGCAGGAAATCCTCCTCCTGAACCAAGATCACACCAATTCAAAAAATCACTATATAAAGGATAAATTTGAGCTGAATCTAAAATATGACGTGTCCATAAAATTGGTATTGTTGTGGAAGATATCAAATTAATATGTTTATTCCATTGGATTATTAGAGATTCGAAGCGCATCAAATCCTCTACTGTTTCACGTGAAACAGCAGGAACTATATCTAATAATTCTTGATATTTTTTTTTCGTTAAAACATCCATTAAACTGCTTTAACCTTTTCACGACGTTGACGTTGTATGTAAGTTATAATTAAAGATAAAGCTGCTGGTGTCATCCCATCAATTTTTTGAGCATCAGCAATTGAGCGTGGAGATATTTCTTTTATTTTTGTTTTTAATTCATTAGAAAGACCTGAAATTGCATGAACATCAAGAGAAGAAGGAATTTCTAAACGCTCATCTCGCTGAAGAGCTGCAATATCTTGCGCTTGTTTTTTTAAATAAACCGCGTATTGTGCTTCAATTTCTAAAGATTCAGCTGTTTTAGTATCTATTAATTTTAATTGTGGCCAAAATTGTGAAAGACGCTCTAAATTCATGTTAGGATAAGAAAGAATATCATAAGCTGAACGACGAACTCCATCCTGATTAATCTGTAATCCATGATTAGATGCTTCATTAGGAGTAAAGAAAAGATTTTGACACATTAATCGTGCTTGATCAAGTTTCCTCTTTTTTTTCTGATAACACTCCCAACGTACCGTACTAATAATCCCCCATTTCTGAGCTAAAGGCGTTAAACGGGCATCAGCATTATCAGATCTCAAAGATAAACGAAATTCTGCACGTGATGTAAACATTCTATAAGGTTCGCAAACTCCGCGTGAAATTAAATCATCGATCATAACGCCAATATAAGCTTCAGAACGACTTATAATAATTTCATTTAAACCGCCCACTTTATGCGCAGCATTTAATCCAGCTAAAAGACCTTGAGCAGCAGCTTCCTCATACCCTGTTGTACCATTAATTTGACCTGCTAAAAATAATCCCGATAAAGAACGTAATTCTAAAGTTTTAGTCAATTGTTGAGGATTAACAAAATCATATTCTATAGCATAGCCAGGTTGTAGAATTGCAGCATTTTCCAATCCTTCAATCGTTTTTAATAAAGAAATTTGTATATTTTCAGGAAGAGAAGTAGAAAGACCATTGGGATAAACAGTATCATCATTTAATCCTTCTGGTTCTAAAAAAATTTGATGTCCATCACGTTCACTAAATTTAATAATTTTATCTTCAACTGAAGGACAATAACGTGGCCCTAACCCTTCAATAGCTCCAGAGTATAAAGCAGAAAAATGAATATTTTCAGAAATAATTTTATGTGTTTGTGTATTTGTACGTGTTATTGCACATTCAATTTGAGGTTGTTCAATTTTTTCTGTTAAGAGAGAAAAAGGAACTGGAGATTCATCAGCTTTTTGTTTTTCAAGTATATCCCAATGAATTGTTTTTTTACTAAGGCGAGGAGGTGTTCCTGTTTTTAATCGACCTAAATTTATACCATATTTTTTTAGACAATTAGCAAGTTTTACACTCGAGTTATCCCCTATACGCCCAGCTGACCATTTTTTATCACCAATATGAATGAAACCATTTAAAAATGTACCTGTTGTTAAAATAACAGCACCAGAAAAAATAGCTCCTTGTTTTTTTAAAACTACACCTGAAACATGATTATCTTTAACGATAATATCAACAGCTTCATCTTCAATGAGAGTAAGATTTTCTTGTTCTTGTAAAATTTTTTGAACTGCTTTTTTATATAGCTGTCTATCTGTTTGCGTGCGCGGACCTCTTACTGCTGGTCCTTTACGTCTATTAAGAAGTCTAAATTGAATTCCAGCAGCATCTGCTGCCCGACCCATAAGACCATCCAAAGCATCTATTTCACGAACTAGATGCCCTTTCCCAAGACCACCAATAGCAGGATTGCATGACATTGTACCTATTTCTGATATTTTATACGTAATAAGTGCTGTTCGCGCCCCAGTACGAGCAGAAGCTGAAGCAGCTTCACAACCAGCATGACCACCTCCAATAACTATAACATCATATAACTGCATTTAATTAATTCCATAAAAAATTTCTAATGTTTCACGTGAATCATTATTTACCAATACAAAATTCTGAAAAAATAATATCAAGTAAATCTTCAACATCTATATCTCCCGTAATTTTCCCAAGAAAATCACTCGCACGACGAAGATGTTCTGCTCGTAAACTTAAATCAAGAGAATTATAATTTACGGAATTTTTAATTTCTTTAACAGCCTCTTTTAATAACTGAAGTTGTCTTTTACGTGCTGGAACAAGATTTCCAATTTCAGAAATACGATCCAAGCAAAATAACTCAATTTTCTTAATAAATTCATTAAAATTTAAACCGGTTAATGCAGAAAATTGTATAAAAAAACGAGTTTCTTTCTCTTTATAAATATCAAGTTTATTACCTACATGCCATATTTTAGCTGATGTTTCTGGTAAATCAATTTCTTTAGGATTATTCATATCATAAACAAAAATAACTAAATCAGCATCCATAATATGCTGTTTTGCTGTTTCTATCCCCAACTGTTCTATTTTATTTTCTGTTTCTCTAAAACCAGCGGTATCCACAAAAAAAACTGGTAAACCACTTAGAACTAATTTAACCTCCAAAGCATCACGAGTTGTTCCTTCTTCTTCAGTTACAATAGAAATAGGTCTCCCAGCTAAACGATTCATAATGCTTGATTTTCCAGAATTTGGAGCACCAGCAATGACAATTTTTAACCCATCGCGTAAAATATTTGCACGTTCTCCTTCCTCAATATGTTTTTGAAGGGAATGACAAAGTTCCTCTACTTCTTTCCAAATTTTATCGGATATATTAAACACATCATCTTCATCAGAAAAATCAAGCTCAGCTTCAATAAAAGCGCGTGCTTTTATAAGTTTATGACGCCAATCACGATATAGCTCTGTTAAGCGTCCACTTGCTCCCATAACAGCTAAACGTCTCTGACTCTCTGTTTCTGCCTCTATTAAATCAGCAAGACCTTCAGCTTGAACGATATCTAATTTACCCTCTATAAATGCACGACGAGAAAATTCACCTGCTTCTGCAATACGGCATCCAGAGAAAGTAGATAACTCATCTAAAAAACGGTTAACAACCGCCTTACCTCCATGCAAATGAAATTCAGCGCAATCCTCTCCTGTAAAACTATAAGGAGCAGGAAAAAAAACAGTTAAAGCAGAATCTAAATAACTACCATCACGAGCAATAAGATCCCCATAATGCATAAATCGCGCTTTAGGTAAACGACCGCAAAGCGTTTTAACAATATCAACAACATGAGGACCAGAAAGTCGAATGACTGCAACCCCTGAAGGCAACAATCCACTCGAAACAGCAAAGATTGTATCCACAGGATTAATCACTTAATATTTCTAAGTATTCATAGAATCAAAAAAATCATTATTATTTTTTGTTTGTTTTAATTTATCAATCAAAAATTCAATCGCATCTGTTACATTCATAGGTGCCAAAATACGACGCAATACAAAAATTTTATGTAGATCTTGTCGTGCTACTAAAAGCTCTTCTTTACGCGTTCCAGACTTTAAAATATCCATTGCTGGGAAAATACGCTTATCGGCAACTTTACGATCAAGAACAATTTCAGAATTACCTGTTCCTTTAAATTCCTCAAAGATAACTTCATCCATACGGCTACCTGTATCAATTAAAGCCGTTGCTATAATGGTTAAAGATCCACCTTCTTCAATATTACGTGCTGCACCAAAAAAACGTTTTGGACGTTGTAAAGCATTTGCATCAACACCACCTGTCAAAACTTTTCCTGATGAAGGAACAACTGTATTATAAGCACGTCCAAGACGTGTAATAGAATCTAAGAGAATAACAACATCACGTCCATATTCAACCAAACGTTTAGCTTTCTCTATAACCATCTCAGCCACTTGCACATGACGTATTGCTGGTTCATCAAAAGTAGAAGAAACGACTTCTCCTTTGACAGAACGCTGCATATCAGTAACTTCTTCTGGCCGCTCATCTATCAAAAGAACTATGAGATAACATTCAGGATGATTAGTAGTAATAGAATGAGCAATATTCTGTAATAAAACCGTTTTTCCCGTTCTAGGAGGCGCTACAATTAATCCTCTTTGTCCTTTTCCTAATGGAGATATCAAATCAATAACTCGTGACGACATATCTTTATCTGTAGAATTTTGTATTTCCATTTGGAAACGTTCATTAGAATAAAGGGGAGTAAGATTATCAAAGTGAATTTTATAACGAATTTTTTCAGGACATTCGTAATTTATTGTATTAATTTTAAGAAGAGCAAAATAACGCTCCCCTTCTTTTGGACTACGTATAGGACCTTCAACAGTATCCCCTGTCTTTAAAGAAAAAGATTGGATTTGTGCAGGAGAAAGATAAATATCATCAGGCCCAGGAAGATAATTAGCATCAGCAGATCTTAAAAAACCAAATCCATCTTGTAAAACTTCAACTACTCCTTCTCCAATAATTTCTACATCTTGCAAAGCAAGTTTTTTTAAAATAGCAAACATTAATTCTTGTTTACGCATTAACGAAGCATTTTCAACTTCTAATGTTTCAGCAAAAGAAACAAGTTCAACTGGATTTTTACTTTTAAGTTCTTGTAGTTTCATTTCTTGCATGAAATATGTTCTTTAATTAAGTAAGAAATTATTTAATTTATGGAAAAAAAGATTGAAGCATCCCTATTAGATAAAAACATTGTACACTTAACTTTCTTAAACTGCAAGTATCATTCATACTATTTACCTTTATATATAATTTTATAATCGTATGAAAAATTGATTACTAAATAGAAATTATTTTTCCCCAAAAAATTATACTAATAAATTTAGAGAATTAAGATTTTTCTTATTTAAGTCTGTGTTTAATGTGGATTATTATTTATACTTTATTTATCCTCAATTTTTCCACAAGGAGGACTTTAAAAAAAATATATATAGGCACAAGTTAGAGATGTTATCCCCGTTTTTTATAAAAAAAATGGTTTATTTATTAAAATACTCAATTTTGTGTATAATAATTTAAAACTCTCCATAAAATTTAATTTTATTAAAAACTATGAAGATATGTACACATCTATTAACAAGGAGTTAATTTTTTTGTGATAAAAGAAAAAAAGTCCTTTCATTTGCATATGCTTTCTGATGCAACGGGGGAAACATTGATCTCTGTAGGGAGGGCTGTGGCATCACAATATACAATGTGTAGGGCTATAGAGCATATTTATCCGATGATTCGTAATGAAACTCATTTACAGAGAGTCATTAGTGAAATACAAAAATATCCGGGTATTGTTCTTTACACAATTATTGATGAAAAAGTTAAATTGCTTCTTAAAAAAAAGTGTAAAAAAATAGGAGTTCCCTGTATTGACATACTTTATCCCGTTTTAAGTGCTTTCCAATCTTATCTTGGGATTACAACGAATTTACGTGTTAGCGCACAGCATGGTCTTAACGCAGATTATTTTCGCCGCATTGAAGCGCTGGATTTTACAATAGAGCATGATGATGGACAATCTCTTAATAGTTTATCTGATGCAGATGTAATTCTTTTAGGAATTTCAAGAACTTCTAAGACACCAACGAGCATCTATCTAGCAAATCGTGGAATTAAAACTGCTAACATACCTCTTATTCCAGGAATTGATTTACCAGAGGCTCTTCTAAAAGAAAAAAATGCTTTAATTATTGGTTTAATTGCTTCAGCTGAGAGAATCTCTCATATTAGACAAAATAGAAATTTAGGAAATAGTTTTTCTCTTGAAAGCTATACTGATCGTGTCAGCATAGCTGAAGAGTTGATTTATGCTAAACGCATTTGCGAACGTTTTAGTTGGCCTATTATTGATGTTACAAGACGCTCTATTGAGGAAACTGCTGCGGCAATATTTGAACTTTTGTCACGATTCCGTGAAGGAAAATGAGAGAATATTTTTATGACAAATGATACTTTGATATTAGCGTCGCTTAGTTCTTATCGTGAGAAATTATTAAGAAAAGCAGGCTTAAATTTTTCCATTGAAGGAGCCTTTCTTGATGAAAGAGAAATAGAAAAAAACGCAACAACAAGAAATCCAAAAGAGCTTAGCTGTTTTCTTGCAAGTGCAAAAACAAAAAATGTTTCTGATCGCTTTCCTAATGCTTTGGTAATTGGATGTGATCAAGTACTTGATTTGGATGGTCAAGTTCTCCATAAAGTTACAAATAATGAGGAAGCACATCAACGTTTACGTATCCTATCAGGGAAAATACATTTTCTTCATAGTGCAGTAGCTTTATTTAAAAATGGTCAAAAAATTTGGATTGATTCTTTTAGCGCTCGTATGTCAGTACGCCCTCTTTCATCAGAGTTTATAGAGCGTTATTTAGAACGCGTAGGATCAGATGTTTTTAATAGTGTAGGAGTGTATCAAATAGAAGGAGAAGGTATCCACCTTTTTGAAGAAATTGATGGAGATTTTTTTACTATTATTGGTTTACCTTTATTGCCATTATTAGTTAAGTTACGCCACTTGGGGTATATTGATGATTAATTTTACAATAGAGTGTAAAAAAACAGTTCATCCACGTGCTTTTGTTGTTGGTTATCCCATTCATCATTCAAAGTCACCAAAAATCCATAATTATTGGCTTAAACAACATAATTTGCAAGGTGAATATCTGGCACAGGAAGTGACTTTTGAAGAATTTAAAAGCTTTATTGAAACTATGCAAAAAAGGGGTTTTTGTGGAGGTAATGTTACTTTACCCTATAAGCAGGAGGCTTTCTATTTAGCTCATCTTAAAGATGAAATAGCAACAGTTATTGGAGCTGCTAATACGCTATGGTGTGAAAAAAATAAACTTTGTGCTACTAACAGTGATGCTTATGGTTTTTGTGCTAATCTTGATGAGTTTTATCCTGGTTGGTCTGGCGAAACTGCTCTTGTTTTTGGTGCAGGTGGAGCTGCACGTGCTGTTTTGTATGCCTTAAAAAAGCGTGGATTTGAACGTATTTTATTAACTAATCGTACAAAACAGCGAGCGGATGATTTAGCTAATAATTTTGGAAAACCTATTGAGGTTTATGATTGGCATAAGGTTTATGAGGTAATTAACCAGGCTGATTTAATTGTTAATACAACTTCTGTGGGCATGCAAAATACATATGAAAAAAAAAATAACCTTTTCTTTATAGATTTTCAAAAAGTAAAGACAACAGTTTTGGTTACAGATATTGTTTACACTCCATTAATGACACCTTTTTTACAACATGCAAAAGCCTGTGGTTTAAAAATAGTTGATGGTCTTGGTATGCTTTTACATCAGGCTGTTCCTGGTTTTGAACGATGGTTTGGAATAAGACCTCAAGTAACAAAATCATTACGAGAAGAAGTTTTGAAGGATATGGGTGAAAATAAAGGATGAAAGTTATAGGGTTAACTGGATCTATTGCTATGGGAAAATCAACGGTTGCTGATTTTTTTAAAAAAGAAAATATTCCCGTTTTCAGTGCTGATGAAATAGTACACCAACTTTATGATAGTGAAGCAATAGCATCGCTCATAGAACATCATTTTTCTGGCGTTGTTGAAAATGGTAAAGTTAATCGTTTAAAACTTTCTAAGATGTTGATTAATGAAGATGAAAAGTTAAAAACATTGGAAAAGATTATTCATCCTTTAGTTCAAAAAAAAGAAGAAGAATTTATTAATACAGCACATAAACAGGGAAAAAAGCTAGTTGTTCTTGAAATTCCACTTCTTTTTGAAACAAATAGTGAAAAGCGTGTAGATAGTGTGGTTGTTGTATCTGCTCCGCTAAAAATTCAAAAAGAGCGTGCAATGATTCGTCCAGAAATGAGTGAAAATAAATTTTTATTTATTAATGCTAAACAAATGTCCGATAAAAAAAAGAGAGAATATGCTGATTTTGTGATCGATACAGCTAAAGGCTTAGAGAGCACATATCAACAAGTTTTGCATGTGATAAAGAGTTTATTGAGTAATGAAAATAATGCGTGAAATTATTTTTGATACAGAAACAACAGGCTTGGATAAAGATAAAGATCGCGTAATTGAAATCGGTTGTGTTGAAATGGTTGATCGTTATCTTACAGGAGAAGTATTCCATGTTTATTTAAATCCACAAGGAATTATCATTTCTGATGAAGCTGTAAAAATTCATGGATTAACCAATGAACGTTTAAAGGATGAAAAAAGTTTTAGCGATATTGTTGATGATTTTTTAGAGTTCATTGATGGTGCAACTATGGTCGCACATAATGCGAGTTTTGATATTGGCTTTCTTAATGCAGAATTAAAACGTGTAAATAAGCCACTTATCAGTTCTAACTATGTTCTTGATACATTGGCTATGGCACGGCGTAAATTTCCTATGAGTCCTAATTCTCTTGATATTTTATGTAAACGTTTTGGAATTGATAACAGTCATCGTACTTTTCACGGTGCTTTGCTTGATGCGAAGATACTTGCTGATGTCTATATTGAATTAATTGGTGGAAAGCAGGGGATATTAAATTTTGATGATAGAACCAATGCCGATAACAATAACAATGCTTCTTATACAATAAAACGCCGCCCTCAAGAATTATCTGCAAGACTAAATGCACAGCAAATAGATATGCATACTAATTTTATAAAAAAAATAGGCAAAAAAGCTCTTTGGAATTACTTCAATATTCCTCAGTAAATCCTAAAAAAAGCGGTCGTTGTGGGGAGGGGAACACCACAACGACCCTGTCGTCACTCGTACCTCAGCTATCATAGGAGGAGCAAAATGAAAGCTATTATATCCTGTAACAGCAAAGAAAAGCTCTAGGTACTCACTTATAAGTCGTAACGACATTATGATTTATAAAACCAAAAAAATGGCTTTTTAGAGGCATTTTGATAAATTTTTGAATAAGATAAAAAATATATAAAATAGTAAGTTGTTTTTATTAAAAATGGAGAAATGAAATTGTCATGAAAGCAAAAGATCATCTTTTTTTAGTTGATGGATCGGGTTATGTTTTTCGTGCTTATTATGCTTTACCACCTTTAAAACGTAAAAAGGATGGTCTTCCTGTAGGAGCTGTGGCTGGTTTTTGTAATATGTTATGGAAATTACTCTGCGATGCTCGCAGTACAGTTTCTGGTGTGGTCCCAACACATTTTGCTGTTATATTTGATCATTCATCCGATACATTTCGTAAAAAAATATATCCTCAATATAAAGCTAATCGGATGGCTCCGCCTGAAGATCTTATTCCTCAATTTTCTTTGATACGTGAAGCAACAAAGGCTTTTAATTTACCTTGTATTGAAAAAAAAGGATTTGAAGCTGATGATTTAATTGCTACCTATACGCAATTGGCAACAAAAGTTGGAGCAAAAACAACTATTATCTCTTCCGATAAAGATCTTATGCAATTGGTAAATGATAATGTATCTTTATATGATGATATGAAAGATAAACATATAGGTGTTTCTGAAGTTATAGAAAAATGGGGTGTAACACCTGAAAAAATGGTTGATTTGCAAGCTTTGACTGGAGATACAGCAGATAACGTTCCAGGTATTCCAGGAATCGGTCCTAAAATAGCAGCTCAATTATTGGAACAGTTTGGTTCTCTTGAGGCTTTGTTACAGCGCGTTGTAGAAATTAAGCAAACAAAACGGCGTGAAAACATTCAAGCTTATAGTGAGCAGGTTAAAATTTCTCGTGAATTAGTTAGGCTTAAAATAGATGTTCCTGTAGATAATAATTTAGATGATTTTATTTTAGAACCACAAGATGGGCCGCGTTTAATTTCTTTTCTTAAAGCCATGGAATTTACAACATTAACGCGTCGTGTCGCAAAGGAAACAGATTGTGATGCAGCAGCTATCGATGCACTTGATATAAATATTGAATGGGATAATTCTGTATATAAATTTGGTTCCGACATTAAGGAAGTTGATGCATCCTCTTCTCATGATTTTATTGAAAATTCTCCACAATTATTGGCACAAGAACATAAAGAGCAAGCTTTAAGTCAACAAATTAAAAGAGACGTTTATACGACCATTCTTGATGAAAAACTGTTGAAGGAGTGGTTATCAGAAGCACAAGAACAAGGATTTTTTTCTTTTGATACTGAAACAACTTCACTTAATCCTATGCAAGCAAAGCTTGTTGGTTTTTCACTAGCATTACAGCCAGAAAAAGCAGCTTATATACCACTTGAACATTTTGAAGGAGGAGATAATCTTTTTGGGGAAAGACGTATTGTCGGGCAAATTGAAACGCAAAAGGCTTTAGCACTTTTAAAGCCTATATTAGAAAATCAAGCGGTCCTAAAAATTGGTCAGAATATAAAATATGACTGGTTGGTGATGAAAAAATACGACATTGTGATCCATTCATTTGATGACACAATGCTTTTATCTTACGCCTTAGATGCTGGAACTTTAAATCATAATATGGATGATCTTGCTGAACGTTGGCTTGACCATAAAACGATTTCCTATAAGGATTTGAAACATAATGGAAAAAAAATTATATCTTTTGCACAAGTAGATTTAAAACAGGCAACCCTTTATGCTGCAGAAGATGCTGATATAACGCTACGTTTATGGAAAGTTTTAAAATCGCAACTCGTTGCTCGGGGGATGACAAAAATTTATGAACGTCTTGATAGACCGCTAGTAGAAGTTCTTGCGAAAATGGAAGAACGTGGAATTCTCATTGATAAGCAGATTTTATCAGGTCTTTCAGAAGAGTTAAAGCAAGCTGCTTTTATTTTGGAAGAGGAAATTTATCAGTTGGCTGGTGAGAAGTTTAATCTTTCTTCCCCAAAACAATTATGTGATATTCTTTTTGAAAAAATGAAATTGCCTGGAAGCATTAAGACCAAGGGTGGGCAATGGTCGACTTCTGTGCAAATTTTAGAGGAATTGGCATCTAAAGGTTATGATTTACCACGCAAAATTATTGATTGGCGTCAGCTTGCAAAATTAAAATCTACCTATGCAGATGCTTTACCCTCGTATATTTTTCCTAAAACAGGGCGCGTTCATACAAATTATTCTTTGGCAACAACATCAACGGGACGATTATCATCGTCAGAACCAAATTTGCAAAATATTCCAGTACGAACTGAAGAAGGGAGAAAAATACGAGCGGCTTTTGTTGCCCCTAAAGGACATCTTCTCTTATCAGCTGATTATAGCCAGATTGAATTGCGTATTCTTGCTCATATTGCTGATATAAAGGCTTTAAAAGAAGCTTTTTCAAAAGGTCAGGATATCCATGCAATAACTGCATCGCAAATGTTTGGTGTTGCTATAGAGGAAGTGCATTCAGATATACGACGACGTGCAAAAGCGATTAATTTTGGCATTATTTATGGTATTTCAGCTTTTGGGTTAGCTAATCAATTAGGTATTTCACGGGAAGAAGCGAGCGATTATATTCAACTTTATTTCAAAAGATTTCCGGGAATTAAAGATTATATAGAGAAAACTAAGATATTTGCACGTCAAAATGGTTATGTAGAAACCATTTTTGGACGTCGTATACATTATCCAGATATAAAAGCGGCTAATTTTCAAATTCGTGCCTTTAATGAGCGGGCTGCTATTAATGCGTCAATTCAAGGGTCTGCAGCTGATATTATTCGCCGTGCTATGATTCAAATGGAGGATATTTTGGAAAGAGAAAAATTATCAGCAAAAATGTTGTTGCAAGTGCATGATGAACTGATTTTTGAAGTGCCAGAAAATGAGAAGGAAAAAACTATAGAGGTTGTAACAAAAGTGATGGAAAATGCTGCAATGCCAGCGTTATCTTTGTCAGTACCACTTGAAGTAAAAGCAAAAGCTGCTCAAAATTGGGATGAGGCACATTAGTTATTTTCACTTGTGTTGTTGAGGATGGTTATTGCTTTAGCAAGGTCAAGATACGCTTTAATAGGTAAATGGTCTGAAGCAATGCGTGCAAGTGGAGAGTGATGGCTTTCAATACCAGTTACTAATTGATGAGGAAAAGCAAAAATTCTATCAAGAGCGAGAAAGGGAAATCGAGAAGGAAAACTCGGTACAGTTCCCAATGTGTCATCGAAGTAGGGAAAAAAATGGTTTAAAGATGATCTTTTTCCTAATCGCCATTCATTAAAATCTCCAATAAGTATTGTAGGCATAGAAGGGCGTTTTTTTAGAAGAGTAAGAAGCATTTTCGTTTGTTTATTGCGAGAATGGCGCAGCAAGCCAAAATGAGCAGCAATAACACGAATGAAACCTGTTTCCATTTTTAATTCTACTATTATAGCTCCACGTGGTTCAAAACCAGGTAAAGTAATTTGTAAAGTATCATATACAAATCCTTTTTTTATAAAAAGAGCGTTACCATGCCAACCATGACCATTAGGAGACATGGTTTTCAAGGGTATTGGAATTAAACCTGTTTCAGTTTTTAAAAGTTTGAGATCAATTAAACCAATACGCTCACCAAAACGCTTATCTGCTTCTTGCAGCGCTAAAATATCAACTTGTAGTTCAGCAATAACACGCACGGTACGGGCAGGATTAAAAACTTTATCAATACCGACACACTTATGAATATTATAAGAAGCAATGGTGAGATCATAATTACTGTTTAAGCTAATTGTCTTTGTCTGATGATTAGGAAATTTATTGATAGTCTTTAAAAGAGAGGCTTTGAAATTTTTATGAATCGATGGTGTAAACCATGGATATTTTTTTTTATGAGGCTTCTTTATCATTTTAATTAAAGTAAAGATATTGTGCTAAAGGAGAAAAATAAGTACTCGCACAAAAAATTTTAAAACCTTGCTTCTATGGAGAAGCAAGGTTTTAAAAAATAATAATTCCAAAAATCAATCACGATTTGAGCCAAGAAATTGCAACAAAAATACAAACATATTAATGAAATCAAGATAGAGATTCAAAGCACCCATAATAATTTTCCGACCCCGAGTGTCATCTGCATCACCTTCGTAATACATTAATTTGATATTCTGAGTGTTGTAAGCTGTTAAACCAGCAAATATGAGAACACCAATTACTGAAATAGCAAATTGCAAAGCATTTGATCCAAGAAAGATGTTAACAATCATTGAAAGCATCAAGCCAATTAAACCTATAAAAAGGAATGAACCCATTGCTGTAAGGTCACGCTTTGTTGTGTAACCATAAAGTGAAAGAGCACCAAAAGTTGCAGAAGTAATAACGAATGTTTGTACAATACTTTCTGCGGTGTAACGTAAAATAATCGAAGATAATGAGAGACCAACAAGGGTAGCATAACCAAAAAAAAGGTTACGAGCTGCATTTGTACTTAAAGTATTAATCTTAAAGCTAAGAAAGAATACTGCCACAAGCGGTGCAAACATAATAATGTATGAGAATGGTGATGTATAAAATGTTACTCCAAATGAGGTTAAGTAAACACTTCTATTGATTTGAGCAGCTGCTTGGCTCATATCTGTTGTTGTTGCCAAAGACGCAATTGCATAAGCTGCAGCGGCTGTAATAAGCAAACCTATTGCCATTGTATTATAGACGCCTAGCATATAACTGCGCAATCCTTGATCGATCGATGCATCGGCATGAGAAACAGACGCCGAACGTAAGTTTTTGAAGTCAGCCATAATATAAAGTCCTTTAGCATATGTTCCATCAGGTATCTAAATTAAAAAGAGTATTCACACCCTCACAACAACACTTCCGTATAATACTTCACTTGGTAAACACAAGCGATTCTAGAACTGTTGCCGAAATTTCAAAATACCTCTCTCTATTATGGAGATTTATTTTAAAATTACAAGAGACTTTTGTAAGGAGTAAAGCTTTTAAATTATAAATAAAAGCTATTGTTTTGTTAAAAATATTAAGCCTTTTAAATATCTTATACGAAGTAAAAGCTAAAATGAGAAAATTTCTCTTCTTTAAATATATGACAAAAAATGCATAAAGAAAGATATAAATGAATTCAGAAAAAAGACTTACAAATTGCTATGTTAGCTGATTATAAAATATAGAGAAACATATTTTAGAATAAAATACTCTCTTTCAAAGGGATGAATATTTATTGATATTTAAAAAGGGTAGGTAAAAATAAGAAAATTTAATCATTTAAAACAAAATGATTACAAAAAGGGGAAAAAATAAAGTTTTTACAATGTATTATGAGAATGATATTTTTTTTTAATCCATATATGCAATTCTTCAATAATAATGGTAATGGCACCGAGTGTAATAAAAGTATCTGCAAGATTAAATACAGCAAAGTAAAAGATATCATCGATATAAAATAATATATAATCAATTACGTAATGAAAACGTATGCGGTCGATGAAATTACCAAATGCTCCTCCAATGATAAGAGTTAGACCGAATCGTGATAAAATTTTATCATGATCGGTGTTTTTTCGTATCCATAGCAGAAAAACAATAACGGTCAGTGTGAGGGCAATTAGACCCCAATGAGAAAAGGAAGAAAAAAATGAAAATGCAATACCATAGTTGTGTACATGGTAGAGAGAAAGAAAAGGAAGAATTGGTATTGCTGTTCCTAAAAGTATATTATTCATAACCCAGTATTTAACTACTTGATCAAGTCCTATTACAACCAGCAAACAAAAGAGAAAAAAAAAGGTTGATCTACATGTCATGTTTTGGTCTCGTATAATTCCAGTGTTAAGTGAGAACGACGGATTTCGTAAAGCATGATAGCTGCTGCTACCGCTAAGTTAAGCGAGTCAGCACGCCCACTTTGTGGGATACGTGCAAGTTGATTACAATGATTTGCAAGGATATCGGATAAACCTTGTTTTTCATTTCCCATTAAAAGTATAATGGGTCCGTTTTTGAAATCAATTGTACGATAATCCGTAGTTCCTTTGAGATGTGTGCCAATAATCATGCCTTTAAAGTATTTAGACCAGTTTAAAAAAGTACTTTCATCAAAGTGATAAAGGGGTATAGAAAAAATTGAGCCCATAGTTGCCCGTACTGTTTCAGGAGAAAAAGGGTCTGTTGTTTCTCCTATCAAAATAACTCCTTTAGCTCCTACTGCATCAGCTGTACGGATGATAGTCCCGAGATTTCCTGGGTCACGTACCCGATCAAGAGCAACATAAACATCATCAGCTTGTCCTCTTATCATCTCAGTTGATTGCCATTGTTGTTTAAAAATACCAATAACTGTTTGTGGATTATCACGACGAGTTATAGATTCCATAACTTTTTGTGATGCTTTAATGACAAGGCCACCATTGGCTACAGTGCGTGCGGCGATGTTTTCTATAATATCGTGACCGACTTTACTTTTTAAAAAAATGAGTGTTTGTATCGTCCACCCGAGGTTTAAAGCATCAATTACCAGTTTAAGTCCTTCTGCCATAAAGAGACTTTCGCGGTTACGATTTTTCTTTTGGCTGAGTGCTTTAAGATTTTTAATGATAGGATTACTAAGGGAGGTAATTTCTTTAACTTTACCAGTTTTAGGTATATACGTCATTTAGGCAATCCATCGGCTAAAAAGAGAGGTAGAAAGAGCATGTCCAGCAGATTCTGCACGCAAGATAAGCTCTCCTGATTCGATTGTGCCACCAAGATTCATGAATTCATCACGCATCAAAGCATGAAGCATATAAAAGGAAGCACGAATAGAATAAGCTGTGAGTACAACTGCAAGAGGTTGGTTGGATAAAAGTTTACGACATTTCATGATCATCGCTGGCAAATGATCAAATAGTTGCCACACCTCACCATGAGGCCCACGTCCATATGCAGGAGGATCAAGAAGAATCATATCATAAGTTTTTTTACGGCGCAATTCGCGTTCAACAAATTTTATTGCGTCATCGCAAATCCAACGAATAGGGTAATTTAATAGTCCTGCTCTTTCTTGGTTTTCTTTTGCCCAAGTTATAGCTTTTTTAGAAGCATCAACGTGAGTCACATTTGCTCCAGCACGTGCACCAATCAAAGAAGCAATGCCTGTGTAACCAAAGAGATTTAATAATTTTATTGGACGTGAGGCTTTTAAAATTTGTTCTTCCATTGAGCGCCAGTGTGCATCTTGTTCAGGAAAAACACCTACATGACGAAAGGAAGTAAAACGACCTAAAAAGGATAACCCATTCCAAGACAGCGGCCATGTTTCGCTGAGCTGTTTTTTAGGAAAGTACCAACGACCAACACCTTCTTCATCTCGGTTTCCTGTAAAAATAGCATCAACATTAGACCAATATTTTTGCGATAAAGTTTTTTTCCATAGCGCTTGACCTTCTGGACGGATGATACGGCGTGCACCATAGCGTTCCAATTTTTGCCCATTACCAGAGTCAATTAAAGCATAATCTGCACTAACACTTGTTTCTAAAATAAGAGGTAATTTCTCTCGAATATCCATATTGCTATGATATGATTTAAAGATTATTCAGACATTACGATATAAGTATTAAAAAAATCTACATTAAAGTTTATCGGATTTTCGTAATTCCGTAATAGCGTAAATGCCTAAAGTCTAAAGTTGATTAAAACGTACATAATGAAGAAATCAATTCTAATGTTATGCTCAATATAAAGCAAGGAAAAGCTTCATCAAAGTATTTTTATATTAGAAATTGATTTTTTTAATTTTTCTAGTTCAGCTTTACTTTCTTTAAGGGCTTTTTTACATTTCATACATGTAAACCAGCTGATGATGCCGCTTAATAAAACACCTAGACTGAAAAAAACAAAAAGCCATATGAATAAAGGGGCTTGATAAGTAAAATTTTCAGAGTTTATTCTAAAAGGGTTGATAGTTAAGATAACCATTTGGCGGTTAGCCATTATAAAAGCAATTAAGAGAATCGCTAAGGGAACCAAGATGATTGCTAAAAGAATACGTTTGGTTATCATATATTCTCTCACTGATTGAGTCGATCACGCAAATCTTTACCGGTTTTAAAAAAAGGGATCCATTTTTCTTCGACAATAACTGATTCACCGGTTCGTGGATTACGACCGTTGCGGGCTGAGCGGCTTTTTACAGAAAAAGCTCCAAAACCGCGAAGTTCAACACGGTTGCCGTTGGCAAGTGCTACTGCAATTTCTTCAAGGATAGCATTTATAATATTTTCCACATCACGTTGAAAAAGGTGCGGATTATGACGAGCTATAATTTGCACAAGTTCTGATTTAACC
This sequence comes from Bartonella eidoli, assembly GCF_036576145.1. NCBI lineage: Bacteria > Pseudomonadati > Pseudomonadota > Alphaproteobacteria > Hyphomicrobiales > Bartonellaceae > Bartonella > Bartonella eidoli. Next base: position 110,861 of record NZ_JBAFWX010000001.1, read on the forward strand.
AAAATAACCTCTCTTTCATGTAAAAAAGACTCTTTACAATTGCGTACTTCATTCATGCAAGCTGCATAATAAACGAGTAAAATCAAAATAAAACCAATAAAAAACAAATTGCAATAAGTAAAATTTGAAAATACATTTTATACAAAGTCTGTAGAGATCGAAAAAATACGGAATATTTGAGAGATTATGAGAGTATGAGTGTACATAATCATTACAAAACCTTTTTAACAAAATCATCTTTTAACGACATTTCTAAAAAAACATACCGTCATTCATGTCTCGTACGTGTGTTAAAGTTTTTGTTGCCCTTCTGTGCATTAACTACAGTGTTTGTTTTTTATTGGTTTACATTTTTCTTTGTTCCTTCTGCTTCTGATCTTGTTATCTTGAACAGTGAAGAGGGCGGAATAATGAAACCGATAATGCTAAATCCAAAATTGGAGGGTTATACGAGTTTGTATGAACCCTATTGGTTTAAAGCGGAAAAAGCATATCAAGATTATACACGCTCTGGGATAATTGAACTACAAAATATTACAGCTGAAGTGTTTGCGGGAAAACAAGGTCGGGTTTTCCTTGATGCACAAAAGGGAGTATATGATAATATAAATGGTCATTTACAGTTGGATAAGCCCTTCACTATTACAACAGATGGTGGGATGACTGCACAGTTTATGGATGCAGATATTAATCTATCTGAAAGGCAGTTAAGCACAAATAAACGTGTCAAGATTCAGCGTTCAGGTTTGTGTCTTATTGCAAATGCTTTGAAAATAAAGGAAAAAAAACAAAGTATGTACTTTGAAGGTGGTGTGCATTTGGTGCTTGACAAGCAATAAGAGAATATCAATACGACTAGCGTAGTGGACAGTTTTTTTAAATAATTATATGCAAAATTGAGAGTGATGGGATGAAGCGGAAAGCATCATACATGAAATGGGCAAGTCTTTGTTTTGCTTTGATTGTAAAAATTTTTGGATTTGGAGTTGTATATGGATACGCTGAAGTAGCTCAACAGGGAATTAACCTATCAAATGACAAAGAAGTTGTGGAACTTTATGCAGATTCTTTAGAAATAGATGATAAAGAAGGAATGGCGCTCTTTAAGGGAAATGTTACAGTGATGCAAGGACAACGCCTTTTACGGACGTCAAAATTAGCCGTTTATTATGATAAGGAGTACAAGGAAATTGATGATCAGGGTAATGCGAAAACAGTATTGCTTACGAGACTTGGCTCAACGGGCATTAAGAAAATGGAAGCTTCTGGAAAGGTTTATATAAAAATATCTAAACAAATTGCTACGGGTGATAAGGGTATTTTTGATAAAAAATTAAATATGATGACCTTAACAGGTAGCAATGTTGTATTCATCGATGGTGATAATGTGGCAACAGGATGTAAATTGACAGCAAATATGAAAACTGAAAAATTTTTTTTAGAAGGTTGTAATACATCTGATAAAAAAAGCCGCGTCTCGATCATGTTGAAACAAAATAAAAAGAATGGCCATTGAGACTTCATGTTTGGAATCAACAGAAAAAAGCAAGAAGCTGGGTATGACTTTGAAAATGAAGTTTTAATAAATCCTTGTAAAGAAGGTTTAAGTGCAAACAATTTAGTTAAGTTTTATCGAGGAAGACAGGCTGTTAACGGTGTCTCATTCAGGATTCGTACAGGAGAAGCAGTTGGTATTTTAGGTCCTAATGGTGCTGGAAAAACGACGTGTTTTTATATGGTTACGGGTCTCATTAAATCTGATGGGGGCTCAATAGAAATTAATGGATTTGATATTACTCATTTGCCGATGTATCGTCGTGCTCGTTTAGGCATTGGGTATCTCCCGCAGGAAGCATCTATTTTCCGTGGCCTTTCAGTAGAAAGTAACATTAAAGCTGTTTTGGAGGTTATTGAAAAAGATCGTGTTAAACGACGTGAAGAGTTAGATGAGTTATTATATGAGTTTAAAATTGATCATTTACGAAAAATGCCTGCAATTTCCTTATCAGGAGGTGAACGTCGGCGGCTTGAGATTGCTCGTGCATTAGCTTCTCGTCCTAGTTTCATGTTACTTGATGAACCATTTGCAGGAATTGATCCTATTGCTATTTCTGACATAAAACAGCTTATTCGCCATTTAACTCAACGTGGGATCGGTATTTTGATAACCGATCATAATGTGCGTGAAACATTAGGCCTTGTCGATCGTGCTTATATTATTCATGCAGGAAAAGTGTTAGGTCACGGTTGTCCTAACGATATTATCAACAATGCAGATGTACGTCAAATTTACTTAGGAAATCAGTTTTCTCTTTGATTTTTAACTTTTACAATTCTTTATAAAAATAAGATAAGGACCAATTTACTCTTTAGGTTTTCGTAATGATCAGTTAATTGGTATGTAATACGACTTCATTTCAAGAAAATCGTTATTTATACGCTTATTATTTTCAGGAATAATGAACTAGTAAAATATTGAAGTTATTACTATTCCATTAAATTAAAAAATAAATATTAGAGACTATAACCATTTTTTGGGGGAGACAAATAAAGAAAAATAGGAGTCTGCAAGCTTTATAAAAAATTTTTGATGGTGATTCATTTTATTGTGTTATTTTTGGAAGACTCTTTATTTTTGCTAGAACTTTTTTATATTTACACATAAATTTTTGCTGACTATTAAAATATGTTCCATAAGGAGAAGGGGAACTCGTTGTCTTTTCAGTTTGGTTTTCTTTTGATTGCATCATGGAAAAGATATCATGAAATGAGTTTTAAGATGAATGATAGAAAGGGCTGTAGTAAAATAATGTGTTTCTATGAGCTTATATAGTAGAATTATTTATGAGTAACACAACTTCCTTTTTTCATGCTGTTAATTAAGAGCTAAGTGCTATTTACCATTGAGTTGATAGTGATATGAGGTGAATTTACCACATCACATATTATAAATTAGTAGATATTATATAATGAATTTAAGTCCTGATATTCTTTATTCGTTTATAGATGGTCATTTGAGCATGCAAAAGGAAAGTTAAATATGAATTTAAGAGAGTTAATTTCACCAGAAGCAGTGATGCCAGCTCTAAGGGCGAGTTCCAAAAAACAAGTTTTGCAAATTTTAGCTGAAAAAGCCGCCGAGTTAACAGGTCTTAATGAGCGTGTAATTTTTGATATTGTTTTTCAACGTGAAAAATTGGGATCAACAGGTTTAGGTTGTGGTATTGCTATTCCTCATGGAAAATTGCCTGATATTAGTCAAATCATTGGTATTTTTGCTCGTCTTGAAAGTCCTGTTGATTTTGAAGCTCTTGATGATGAGCCAATAGATATTGTTTTTTTACTTCTAGCACCTGAGAATGCTGGTGCGGATCATTTAAAGGCATTGTCTCAGATTGCGCGTGTCTTAGGTCATTCTGATGTCGTTCAAAAATTACGTAATACACATGATGCCAATACTCTTTATACTTTATTGATTCAAAATTCAGAATCGAATGCAGCTTAAAAAATAGTTGGTATGCACATTATATTAAATATTAAATTTAGAACGGAATGATAAAATATCTTTTTGAAAGAATATAAAGTATAATATTAACACTGCTTTTATATTTAGAGATTTTAAGCCTATTTCTTTAAATATATTTTTTGTGATCCGAACTTTTAAAATAAGAATAATTATTGATTTTTTGACCATGTTTATGCTGAAGTTGCAGAGAATAACAACAATAATGATTTTAAAAGAGGTATGATTTGTTTCTATACATAATAAAAAACAAGTTTTAATGGTAAACATTGAAAGAGATGAATTTAAAATTAAACAGTGATTTTTTGTATGTGAAACTTTAAACTTTAATTAATTGACAGAAAAGTCGTTTGAAATATGGAGAGAGGATGGTACCCACCATCATGGGAAAGTTATAAAAACATTCAATTTTTTATTTATAATATACTAGAACAAAAGGTAATATTCATCTTATAAATTTTTAGTAAAACCAGATATCTGGTTTTTATTTATGCTATTAGGATAAACTGAGGAATTGGTAATTTTATTAAATAAGCTAATAGTACATGATATTAAACAGGGTAAATTATATGAAATCATTATTGAATAATATTGTAATACTTTTATGGTTTTGAAATAGTGGGAAGATATTCTTTTTTAATACTTCATACTATAAATTGATGATTGAATAAGAAGCTGTTGATTAAATTGTATTTTTTGCGCGATTTAAAATTACAAAAAATGAATTAAATTATCTAAATTGATTGATGATATGCTATATTTACACCTTTTTAAAAAAGGGATTGAATATTTTTTTTTGAAAAATCTATCTGCTGAATAAAAAGTTCGTATGATTCACTTTTTAGTAATAACTGAAAGACCACAATAGGACATAACGATTTGTTCTAATTTAGGTAAAAATATTTTGTTTGTTGGAAAATTGGGACAACTACGATAAGCATCAAACAAGTTTTTATTAGGCTTTGCCAATGAAAAGTCTTGTTAAAGAGTAAAGAAGTGAGCTAAATGAAAATGTTTAAAAAGAGTTTTCTTACAGCATTTATAATGGTTTTGACTACTACTGTAACTGCATGGTCACAGGCACCAAAACGTCTAGATCAGTTTTATGCTTGGGGATCCTATTCTTATAAATCACCGGAAAATAAAATTTGCTACGTACTGTCGGTACCACTGGAATCTCTTCCAACAACGGTTAATCATGGAGATAATTTTTTTCTGGTTACCAAGCGTTCTAATTCACCTATTTCATTTGAGCCACAGTTTATGGCAGGGTATACACTTAAAGAAGGATCAAAAGTTATCGTTTCTGTTGGAAATAAGGATTTTGATTTTTTCACAAAGGATTCATCTGCGTGGTTAGCATCAGCAGAGTTAGAAAAGCAGCTTGTTTCTGCTATGCGTTCTGGAAATAAGATGATAGTAAAAGCTATTTCAAAGCGAGGAACTCATACTACTTATACTTATTCTTTAAAAGGAGTGACTGCTGCGTTAAATTTGGTGCGTAAGTGCCATTAGAGTGTGCGTGGTTTCAAAAGTGATATAAGTCGAAAAGCAATGGTCGTTTCATATGAGCTCAAACCAGTTGGTGTAAGTCCAACGCGAAAATCAAATAATATTGAAGTTAAGGGTAGTTCTAAACTATCTTTGATTGGTTTATTGCATGATGAGATGGTAGAGGCTTTAAGAAAAATTGGTGTGCCAGAACATCAAACGCGTATGCGTGTACGTCAGCTTTGGCATTGGCTTTATGTAAGAGGCGTTTCAAACTTTGATGAAATGTTGAATATTTCCAAGTCAGTGCAAGAAATGCTTAAAAAACATTTCTCTATTGCACGTCCAGAAATTGTTGGAGAACAAATATCAAGGGATGGTACACGCAAATGGCTATTACGCTTTCCTGCACGTGGTGCTGGAAGGCCTGTTGAAATAGAAACAGTTTATATTCCTGAAGAGGGCCGTGGTACCTTATGTATTTCATCTCAGGTGGGATGTACGCTAACCTGCTCTTTTTGTCATACAGGAACACAAGTACTTGTTCGCAATTTAACAGCGGAAGAAATTTTAGCACAATTATTGGTTGCTCGTGATCGTTTAGGTGATTTCCTTGATCAAAATACTCCTGATGGAGTAAGTGTTCCATTTTGTGGACGAAAAATTACTAATATTGTTATGATGGGAATGGGGGAACCGCTTTATAACTTTGAAGCAGTTAAAAAAGCCTTGTTAATTGCTTCTGATGGAGAGGGGTTATCTTTATCAAAACGCCGAATTACTCTCTCAACTAGTGGAGTAGTTCCTGGAATTATACGAACAGGGGAAGAAATTGGGGTTATGTTAGCAATTTCACTTCATGCAGTTCGAGATACCCTAAGAGATATGCTTGTTCCAATTAATAAAAAATATCCGCTTGCTACATTAATGGATGCTTGTCGTAATTATCCTGGTCTCTCTAACGCTAAGCGAATTACATTTGAATATGTTATGCTAAAAGATGTAAATGATAGCTTGGATGATGCAAAGCAGTTGGTTCAGTTACTTAAAGATATTCCAGCTAAGATAAACTTGATTCCTTTTAATTCATGGCCAGGAAGTAATTATCAATGCTCTGATTGGGAGCAAATTGAGCGTTTTGCTGATGTTGTGAATCAAGCTGGATACGCTTCACCAATTCGCATACCGCGTGGACGTGATATTTTAGCTGCATGCGGTCAGCTTAAATCTGCTTCGGAGCGTTTACGGATATCTGAACGTTTGAAACTTGGATACGTGGTTGGTGATGATTAATCTTCTTCGATAATTAGAATATATAAAGCAAAATTTATAAGAACAAGTTTCAATAAATTAAATTCACATTCGTAATTTTAATAGAAAATCTTTATTCACATTGTTTTATATCTTAGGTATTTTACTATTTTTATAGGGCTTATGGTTTTTGAATATGAGAAAAGCAGATGATGGAAAGCCGTAAAATCGAAAAATATTTTAAAGGCTCTATTAATCTTTTTTAAAAATATCTTGCGAGTAAATTGTTTCCAAATGATTGCAAAGTGAATTGTAAGATAGATTTACAAATCATTAGGTGAGAGGACAGGGGTTAAGTTTTTCGGTGTAAGAAAAAATGTTGATATTAAAGAAGCCTACATTAAAAGGTTAGGCAAGAAGTTTATGCGCAATAGTAATCTACTGAGATTGGTTGTTGTAGAGAAAGGGTACTCCTCCTCTATTTTTCTTATTTAAAGTGTAAAAGAAATATAATCGCAAGTTTTTGACTTTTTGTATATATTAAAAAATGACATTAGGATTATGTTATTTCATGGTGTGATTTGATCTTTGTGTATAATAAGAATTTAAAAGCTTTTCTCTTTCTATTATTGACGAATAAATTGAAGAGCCATACACCATACCATTAAAGAGTTTAATTTTTTAGGATAAAGATAATGATGCGTGACCAATGTGATGCTTTTAGCTTTACGTTAGAATTGAGAGATGCGGCTGTTCAATCAAAAGCTTGGCCATTTGAAGAAGCACGTAAGATTATCAAACGATATGAAAAAACAGGTTATCCAGAAATTATAATATTTGAAACAGGTTACGGACCTTCTGGTTTGCCGCATATTGGGACTTTTGGGGAAGTAGCTCGTACAACCATGGTGCGTCATGCATTTCACATTTTAACTAATAACACAGTAAAAACAAAGCTTATTTGCTTTTCTGATGATGTAGACGGTTTGCGCAAAGTTCCTGAGAATGTGCCTGATCGTGAAAAAATGGCAAGATATATTGGTCAACCACTGAGCCGTGTACCAGATCCTTTTGGAGACACTTATCCCTCTTTTGGGGCTGCAAATAATGCACGTTTGTGTGCTTTTTTAGATCGTTTTGGTTTTGATTACGAATTTGTAAGTTCCACAGACTATTACAACTCTGGTCGTTTTGATGAGGCACTTATGAAAATACTTTCCTGTTATGATAAAGTGATGGCAATTGTTTTACCAACATTAGGGGAAGAACGGAGAGCTACCTATTCACCTTTTTTACCTATTTCTCCTTTTTCTGGGAAGGTATTACAAGTACCAGTGATTTCTTATAATGCTCAAAAAGGTACAATCACCTACATTGAACCTGAAACAGGAGAAACTATTGAAACCGAGATTACAGGAGGAAAAGTTAAGTGCCAGTGGAAGGTGGATTGGGCAATGCGCTGGAAGGCACTCGGGATCGATTATGAAATGGCGGGAAAAGATCTAATTGATTCCACAAATCTTTCTTCTAAAATTTGTAAAGTTCTTGGTGGAAATCCGCCAGAAGGATTTAATTATGAGCTCTTTTTGGATGATAAAGGGCAGAAAATTTCCAAATCTAAAGGAAATGGCTTAACCATTGATGAATGGTTAACTTATGCACCAACTGAAAGTTTGGGGCTTTATATGTTTTTAAAGCCAAAAACAGCCAAGCGGCTTTATTTTGATGTTATTCCAAAAGCTGTTGACGAATATTATGCACATCTTTCAGCTTATGGTCGTCAGAAATGGCAAGAACGACTTAATAATCCTGTTTGGCATATCCATAATGGTTGTCCTCCACAGATTGATTTGCCAGTATCCTTTGCTATGTTATTAAATTTGGTAAGTGCCTCAAATGCAGAGAATGAGCAAGTTCTTTGGGGCTTTATTTCTCGCTATGCTAAAGATGTAAATGCCAAAACTTATCCAGAGCTCGACCAATTGGTAAAATTTGCCATTAAATATTTTGATGTTTTTGTAAAACCAAACAAAAAATTTCGGACCCCTGATGAAGTTGAGCGCTCAACGCTGATGAATATTGATGCAAAATTAGCAAGTTTGCCTGAAAATGCTGATGAAAATACTCTTCAAAATGCACTTCTTGATGTTGCTCGTCTAATAGAACGTTATCAAGATCATAGCAAAAAAAGTCCTGCTGGAGGTCCAGGTGTTTCAAATGTTTTTTTCCAAATGTTATATGAGGTTCTTTTAGGGCAAGAGCGCGGACCACGGTTAGGATCATTTATTGCACTTTATGGGATTAATGAAATGCGTGCACTCATTGCTGAGACGCTTGCGCGTCCTGTGGAGGAGTGATGGAAAAGAGAGTGCAAGAAGTGAAGCGGCGTCGCACATTTGCCATCATTGCTCATCCTGATGCGGGGAAAACAACGCTAACAGAAAAATTTTTGTTGTTTGGTGGTGCTATTCAGCTTGCTGGTGAGGTGAAGGCGAAGAAAGATCGTATTCAAACCCGTTCTGACTGGATGAATATTGAACGCGATCGCGGTATTTCTGTTGTAACATCAGTAATGACATTTGAATATGAAAATCACATCTTTAATTTATTAGATACCCCAGGTCACGAAGATTTTGCAGATGATACGTACCGCACTCTTACGGCTGTTGACAGTGCTATTATGGTATTGGATGGCGCCCGCGGAATTGAGCCCCGGACACTAAAACTGTTTGAAGTATGTCGAATGCGGGATATCCCTATTGTAACTTTTGTGAATAAAATGGATCGTGAAGCGTGTGATCCTTTGGAAATTTTAGACGAAATTGAAGAAAAGCTTGCACTTGATGCCGCACCAATTACATGGCCTATTGGTGTGGGGAAAAATTTTGTTGGAACCTTTGATATTCACCATGATCGTTTTCGTCAACGAGATGATGAGGTAACACAAAAAACAGTTTCTGGTCCTGATGAAGTTTCAAATTTGCTTCCTGAAAACCAGCGCTCCTCTTTTATTGAAGGTGTAACTCTTGCACGCACGGCTTGTAAAAATTTTGATCTTCAGTCTTTTCGTGAAGGGCATATGACACCAGTTTACTTCGGTTCAGCTTTACGAAATTTTGGTGTTCGTGATTTGATCAATGCTTTAGTCGATTTTGGTCCAAGTCCCCGTGATCAGGTAGCAGATCAACGCAATGTTGTGGCTACTGAACCTAAAATGACGGGGTTTGTTTTTAAAATTCAAGCCAATATGGATCCTAATCATCGTGACCGGATTGCATTTTTTCGTGTGTGCTCAGGAATACTTGAACGTGGCATGAAGACAAAGTTGGTAAGAACAGGGAAACCAGTAACACTTTCAACACCTCAGTTTTTCTTTGCTCGTTCGCGTCAAATTGCCGATCAGGCCTATGCCGGTGATATAGTAGGCATCCCAAATCATGGAACTTTGCGTATTGGTGATGCATTGACCGAAGGAGAGGATATTTTCTTTAAAGATATGCCAAATTTTGCGCCAGAAATTTTGCGTCGTGTTTGTTTGAGTGATCCTATGAAAGCAAAAAAATTGAAAGAAGCTTTACAGCAAATGGCTGAGGAAGGGGTTGTACAATTATTCATTCCTGAAGATGGGTCACCTGCTCTTATCGGTGTTATTGGTGCTTTGCAAATTGATGTTTTAAAGGAACGACTTAAGATGGAATACAGCCTGCCGGTAAGTTTTGAAACAGGACGTTTTAGTCTATGTCGTTGGATTTTTTCGGAAAGCAAAAATGAGTTGCAAAAGTTTCTCTCCGATCACCGATTTGCAATTGCGTATGATTTGGAAGGTGATCCCGTTTTTTTAGCAGAAAATCATTTTTCATTGAATTATGAAGCAGAACGAGCACCAAAAATAAAGTTCTCAGCTTTTAAAGATTATCAAGTTCGTTTTCAATAAAATATCTCGAGAAATTGTTCTTAAATTCACGAATGAGAGAGAAGAGAAGTTTCTCTCTTATTTTGTGAAGATTTATCGAAGGCCATCTTTAATCCATTCAGAAATACGTCCTTTAGAGGCAGATCCAACCATATTGGATGAAATATTTCCCTCTTTGAACATCAATAAAGTAGGAATTGAGCGAACTCCATATTTGGCTGCTAGTTCTGGATTTTCATCAATATTTATTTTAGCAATTTTAACTTGGCTTTGCATTTCTACTGAGATTTCATCTAAAATTGGAGCAATCATTTTGCAAGGGCGGCACCATTCTGCCCAAAAATCAACCACAACAGGGGTAGAAGAGGTAAGAACTTCGATTTCGAAATTGCTATTATCAATTTTTATACACGTCATTGATTTATCCTTTACATTTATACTTCTATACATCGGTATGATAGCAGTTCATATCAAGTTATGGCAAAAAACAAATTATAATTTAATTTTGAAGGAAAGAATTTTTTTGCATTATAAGGCAATTTCATCAAGAAGTGTATCAAGTTTTTTTGGGGTAAGCTGAAAAAAACTTGCTTCTTTAGTGTAAATAAGAACAGCTTGAATATCTTTTTCAGGATGAATAGTTTGCAATAATTTGCGATAAAGAGCCATTTGCAGTAAATAGTGAGGTAGGATAGCATCTTCACTTTCAGGTGGGGTTCCAGTTTTAAAGTCCGCAAAAATAATACTTTTTTGCGTGATATATAGGCGGTCAATTTGGCTAGAAATTATTTTCTTCTTTCCATGGATTTTTACGATGCCCATCAAGGAAACTTCGGCACGTGAAAGGTCAGAGAAAAGAGGTTTGAGATAAGAATTGTCTAATATTTTCCTAACATGACATAGTGCATCTTTTCTTTGGACATTATTCCAATGAGAGGCTTTAATATTGAGATAATTCTGGGCATATTCTTGACGTTTTTGAGGGGGAAAATCAGGCAAATATTGCAGCAATCTGTGAATAATATTGCCATATTCAATAGAAAAAGCTCTATTGGTATTTTTTTCGCCTAAAACAGGTGAGATACAAAGCTGTTTTGGGTTGGAAAAAAGCTCAGCATCGGATTCAATAGAGAGACTCGCAATAGAAGGTTGTAATGGTTTTGGCAAGGTGGGTTCTGCTGGTATTTTATGATGGAAAAAATCTGGCAAAGGTAGAAATGTTGAATTATCTGTAGGGGTAACTTCTTGGTTTATTGAAACAGGCGAAGAAGGTGTGATGCAATAACGCCAAGCTGAAATATCTTCCGCAGGGCCCTTTATAGAAACCACGTGTGGTTTAAGAGCTTTTTTTACCAATTGTAGCCATGTACGTTCGGGGATTCTTGTACCATTATATCCGCAGATAAATAATCGATCTTCAGCGCGTGTCATTCCTACATAAAGAAGACGTTTATACTCTTCTTCCGCACGTTCTTCCAAATGCAAAAGCATTTTTTTAGAGAGTTTTGTTTTAAACTCTGCGTTGGGGTACCAAATAAAGCCTTTTTGATCGTTCAGTTGTGTATTACGAAAGGGGACTTTAAGAAAGTGTGGTGCGTGTTGAGGATGCCATATTGAACTACCGGGATCAATAAGAAAAACAACAGAAGCTTCTAGTCCTTTGGCTGCATGAACAGTCATAATGCGGACTTCTTCATGGTTTTGATCAAGCTCACGTTTAATTTCTGGTTTGCTTGTGCTTAATATTTCTAAAAAAGCTTGTAGCCCTGGTAAACCAGTTTTTTGCGTAGTGAGCGTGTAATCCATAAATGCATCAAGAACATCATTTGCTTCAGATCCTAAACGAGCTAAAATTTTTTGCCGTCCTTTATCGTTGTTTAGAATATGGCTATAGAATTCAAAAACTGGTATTTTATCTACTAAAGCACGATAATTTTTTAAACACTCAAAGGCATATTGGAAAGATGGGCGCGATGAGGCGTGTGTACAAAGGCTTTGCCAAAGAGATTGTGCGCGCTGAGAAGCAAGCTGATAAAGTTCATCTTCTGTAAGAGAAAAAAGTGGACTTTTTAAAACACAGGCAAGAGAAAGATCATCTTTTGGTTGTAAAACAAAGCGTGCAAGTGCCATTAAGTCACGGACACTAATATGGCTGGTTAGTTGTAAACGATCAGCACCCGCGACAGGAACGTTGCGTAGTTTAAGTGCACGGGAAAGAGCAGAAACAAATTGATCACGCTTACGGACCAAAATCATAATATCACTGGCACGTAATAAACGTCCCTTTGCTGGAAGTATCTCTCCTTTGTGTAACCATTCTGCAATAGTTTCAGCGATTTTTTCCGCTAAGCGTATTTCAGGTGTGTCTAAATGATCAACAGTTAAATGCCAATCATCAGGAAACTCATTTGTCTCTTTGGAAATAGCGTCCCATATAATAACATCACCAGGGTTGTGAATACGAATAGCTTCATGCACAGTTTTTGTATTTTCAGCTGAAAGTCCTTTATAATTTTCTGGTGTCTCAAAGACAAGATCAACACTTTTTAGAACATCTGCTGTAGACCGAAAAGAATAATTCAGTTGTATTTTTTTAAATTTTTGTTTCGCTTGTTGTGCTTTTTTTTGAATTATTCGTCCATTTTCAGCAAAATTTTCTGGTGCAGCACCTTGGAAAGAATAGATGGATTGCTTTTCATCTCCAACAGCAAAAAGGGTGCGTATATTGGTGCGTTGGCTGTGACCTATAAAAAACTCTTCAGCCAAAAATTGAATGATTTTCCATTGTTCAGGATTGGTATCTTGTGCTTCATCAAGAAGAATATGGTCAAGGCCGCGATCAAGTTTATAGTGGACCCATTGGCTTGCACCTTTACGCTGTAACAAATGGAGTGTGCGTTCAATGAGGTCATCAAAATCTAATAAGCCATTGATTTTTTTTAAATTCTTATAGATTTTAAGATAAATAGCACAAAGTTTAAAGGCAGCTATATTGAGTGTTACAACTTTTTCACATTGATACTTATCTAAAAGAAGAGAAAGTTGTTTTTGTTTATCTTCAATTTCCTTTTGGATAAAAGGCCAAATTTCATCTGATTTTTTAGAAAATAAACGCGAAAAATTACGAGGTTCACCAGAGTTTTTAAAATAAATATTGGAAATAATATTAATGATCTTTGTTTCGTCAGAAGCCATAGTTAATTGAGAAAACTGTGCAACCATATCTCTGATATTTTTGCCACCATAGGTTTGACAATGCTTTATGGCATGAGAAGATAGTAAAGCAGTTTCTTGAATTTTCTTCAAAAGAAGTTCTTTTGTTTCATTAGGTGCTAAATCAAAGAGTGTATGGAGCTGTTTTTTACCATTGTCGGACAGAATAAAATCTAGAAAATGAGATAACTTATGTTGCTTTTCTGCTGCTTCATTCAGTAATTGGTCAAAAGTCTTCTCGCTGATGACTTTTAACAGCTGTTTTAAAGCCAATTGTGTATCATCATGCATTAAAAGTTGGCGACGGGCTTCTTGTAATAGTTTTTTTTGATTAATATCATCAAGGAGCTCGAAATGCCCAGCAATATTCGCTTCTAACATAAATTGATGTAATAAAGATTCGCAAAATGCATGAATCGTTTGGATTTTTAATCCCCCAGGCGTTTCTAAAGCGCGAGCAAATAGTTGGCGTGCAGAAGTTAGTTTTTGTGCGTTTACAGGTTTATTTTCAAGGCGCGATAAAACCAGTTTAAGCTGTGTGTCATCGAGTTCATTCCAACTAGAAAGTGTACGAAAAATCCTCGATTGCATAACGGAAGCAGCTGCATTTGTATAAGTAAGGCATAAAATACGTGCAGGAGGTGTACCGTTTAAAAGTAGACGAATAACGCGTTCACTTAAAATATGCGTCTTTCCAGACCCTGCATTGGCAGAAACCCATACATTTGTTTTAGGGTCTGTTGCTATTGCTTGTGCATCAAGAGCTGCTTCAGGAATAGAAGAAAAGGTCATGATTCATCTTCCTTATGAGAACCACTTGACCATTCCCATAATCGTGCTAGATGGTCATAGTCACTTTCATATGCTTTTTTTAAGGGTACTGCGTGTGAAAGATAACCTTGTTGTGGGTTTTTGTAATGGTTTATTAATGTGATAAGATGTTCCCATGCTTTTTCGCCAAGATTGATAGCGTCTCTTTGATTTTTTTCGTTTTTATTTGAAAGAATCGACTGCGATTTGATTTCACCTTTTTTACTGAGAGGGATATAAAATAAATTTGATGGGGTGAAACCTTGGAAATCTGTAAAGGCTCCTTGCAGTAGTAAAGCTGTTTCCAATGCTAATTGTGGAAATAATAAGTCACGCACTTGTTTTGATGAGGGGGGTGTATTGGTTTTAAAGTCAAGAATTTCGATAACTTTGTTTGGCAAAACATCAATACGGTCAGCACGCCCTGAAAGAGTTACACCCGTTGTTCCTATAGATATTTTTTGAGATGCTACTTCAGCATATCGTTCTCGAGGTCCAAGGTTTCTTTCCCATTGTATAAAAAATGGAGCGAAATTTTCAAAAATAGCCCACCAAATCATTTCAATATCGGCGGGTAAATTTAATTTGTTAAATTCTGTACGACCAATAGCCAAAAGAACATCAAGTGCATTGGTGGCATTTGGATCTCTGATTTGTGTGCAAAAAGCAGCAAGAATAGAGTGATAAAGTATTCCACGTTCAGCAGAAGAAGGGTCATGGATGAGGGCTTTAAGTGGTTTAAGCTGTAAAATTTTTTTTGCATAAATAGCATAAGGATCATATCGCAATGTTGCTATTTCAGTTACTGAAAAGTGGGATGGACGCATATCAAGAGGGGGAGCAGGGCAAGGGCGTGTTGCGGAGGCAGTGATATCATTTGTTTTATCGAGCGTTTTAGCCCAGTGAAGAAGTATTTCTCCTCGTGCACAGATTTGCTTCCAAATCTGTTTTCCTACAACGGTTTCTAAGCGCTGTAACCAGCGTGAAGGAATAGAAGGAGTGTGATTAACTCGTTTTGCTCGACTCATCACTACTTTATCCATTCCCATCATCCATTGAAAATCATGTGCAGAAAGACCAATATGTTTTTCTGGTGGTTCAAGGGTTAACATCATTTTCATTGGCCGCGATAAAAAAGCATCATTGCGGGTTGTTATAGGCCAAGACCCCTCATTAAGACCACCAATGATGATTGTATCAACTGTTTGCAGACGTGATTCTAAAGCACCCCATATAAATAAACGTGGGTGGCCTCCAGGGGGAGGCATTACAGAACGAGGAGCCATAAGAGCTGAAAATATAGAAGGCCATTCGCAAAGATGAAATTTTAATCCTGATTGATCACTTACTAAATCACGTAAAAAAGAAGATAAAGCTTGTCCCGCTTCATTTTGATAAAGATTGACAAGAGAGTTATTTTCATCGCATCCAAAATTTTCAAAGACTTCAACAGTCGCTATTGTAGCTTCATTAATGGTGCATTCTTTATTTTGTTTTATGAGAGATGTTAAAGGTTCTATAGCTTTAATTAAAAGATTACAAAGAAAGCGTATTTCTTTTTCTTTCTGCTGATCAAGAGCGTCGGTATTAAAAAGATTATGGGAATATGTTTTTATCCATTTTTCAAAAAATTGATCACATTCGCAAAGATTAATACGGCCAACACTTCCTCGAAGAACAAAAATTTCAAAATTTTCTACCATTTCGCGGAAACGGTGGCGGTTTTGTCTCAGTGTTGTAAGAGGATGTTTTAGAAGAGAAAGAAAAGCAATTGGATCATTGAGTTGAAATACATTTTCTAAAATAAGCCGTAATAAGGTTGAAGGCAATGTTTGTGAAAGCGGTACCCCTCCTGAATCATTTGCTTCAATGCCAAATCGTTGTAATTCAACTGCCACACGACGGGCTAAAGTACGGTCATTTGTGATAAGAGCTGCAGTTTTTTGAGGATCTTCGATAGCATTACGGAGAGCAATAGAAATAGCAAGGGCTTCTTCACGTTCATTGACAGCTTCAATTAATAGCCAATCTTCGCAAAGTTTTTCATAATCATCGCGTATAATTTTTGCCCATAGATCTGTTGTAGAAGCTGGTCGGAATGCTTCTGATACAATAGCTGAACGTTTTTTCTTTGTCATGCTTTGTTGACCAATTTCTTGCACATGAGTACGGTGACATTGCATGAGAGACAAAAGTTTTTTTAAATGATATTGAGGATGGCTAAAAGCATTAGATGTTTGATCAAAAAAGTTGAAAGCTTCTCTGTCTTTTCCGATAATGTTTAATGCATTCCATTGATCTTCATCCATATTAAAATCAAGGCCAGGAAGAACAACAGCTCCTTTAGGAAGGTGAGAAATTACTTTTAAAAGATGCGAAACTGCGGGTATAGAGCCTGTTGCACCAGCAGCAATAATAGGTTTATTGGGTTGTGTGTTTCTTAAAGTTTCTGCATGCATTTGAAGTGTTCTATTGCGCCATACAGCTATATCACTTCGTTGTATTTCTTGTAAAATTTTTGGCCAGCTTTGGGTGATGATAGTAAGAAAATTAAGTGTTATTTGCCACCATTCAGCGACCATATCAGGCTCAATTTCTTTCAGCTTTGACCAGTCCGCTGATTCTATTTCAATTTCATCCATTAAGTTTGCCAAATCTTGGGCGAGCCAAATTGCATCGGCAGTATGAGCAGGAATGAGCACATTGTCTGTATTAAACATAGCGCGCAGATGAGTGGGAAGATTTTCTTTCCAAGGACGAATGAGACGGGCTAGAAGCAGGAGACGTTCGCTTTCTCCAATGGGAGGGTTTAAGGTTTGGGTGTAATTTTCAATAAAAAGAAAGCTATCTTCATCTAAGTTTCCTAAGGGACGAATAGTAGGTAAGAAGGTTGATTGTGTATCACTTCTTTCAACAAAAGCGAGACGTAAAGCACGAGCAGCACGACGTGTTGGAACATAAATGAGAGTATCCGCCAGAGCTGCTTGGATATCTCCATTTGGTGCAAAATTATCAATCAAAGCACCTGAAATCAAAGCATCAACGAAATGTGATAAGAAAGGGGTTCCCGAAGAAATAGAAAAAACTCGTGGTTTATGGGTCATATGATCTCGTTTGGGATATGTAAAAATATTTCATTGTGCTTATTATTTTGTACTGGCTTTTACTGTATACAATTTTTATGTAGAGACAAACCGAAAAGATGCACCTATACGAGTAATTTAAAAAGCTTGGGTTAAGCTATCTATTGAGCAGTTGATGCTCATTAATTTTAATCAAAGGTTCAATAAAAGTAAGTAATAATGGACAGGTATGTTTTTATATTGCTGAAATACAAATTGGTTTATCTTTGTGGGTAGTTTTTTAGAAATAAATAGTGAGTAAGGCATCCTTATGCCTATGTAAGCAGACCTATTTCTTTATAAAAGTGCTGTAAGGGAGCAAGAGTTGGGTGTGAAAGGTTACGTGCAAGATAATCTTGCAAATGGGGTAAATGTTTAAGATAAGATGATTTTCCATCTCTCTGATGAAGGCGTACAAAAATTCCTAAAACCTTTGAAATTCGTTGAGCACCTGCAAAAATATAGAGTTTTCGTAATTGATATTCGTCAAAAGGTCGTGGTTCTTGATGACGTGCCGTGCAATAGGCGTTGAGAATTTTTTCTTCGAGTGTTGATGAAATGAAGAGACGTGCGTCTTGTGCTAAAGAGACAAGGTCATAGGCTGTTGGTCCTTTTAATCCGTCTTGAAAGTCAATAAGACCAATACGGGACGTTCCTTCTTTATTTGCACGCCAAAGAATATTGGGTGAATGGTAATCACGCATAACAAGCGTACTTTCTCCTTGAGTAAGGCTGTTAAGATAAGGCTGCCAAAGGGTAAAAAAAGCTTTACGTTGTTGCTCTGATAAGGTTTTTTTTGTTTGAAAAGGGAGATACCAGTCCAGCAATAAGGAAAGTTCTGATTGCATAGTTTGATAATCATAGGAAGGAATTTTAAGAAAAAATGTTGCAAATTGCTTTTCAAAAGACCATGACTTTTGGTGAAAGGACGCCAATAGCTCGCTGCAGGCGATGTAACGTTCTTCTATAGGATTTCCAATTTGATCTGTGAGTCCTTCACGGCCTAAATCTTCTAAAATTAAAAGACCCTTTTCAAAATCTTTAACAAAGATACGGGGAGCTGAAAATCCATTATCTAAAATAAGTTGGTTAATTCCTACAAATTGACGGATATCTTTTGCGAGATGTGCCATTGTTGTGTCAGAAATATCTGAATGTTGTTTCATTTGCATAGTTGGTGCATTCATGAGGATTTCTTGATGATGACCATTATCCAACAGTTCATAGGTACGTTCTGAAGCATCGCCGGCTAAAAAATGACGATGAACGTTATGGCGTCCATGGGTCGTTAAGAATGTGCGAATTTCAAAGGACCGCTGTAGACGTTTGAGAGAATACTCTGTTGATGTAAGGGTTACATGACGTCCGAAACCCTCATATTCTAAAGTGATAGCAAAGGTCACTGATCCTAAAAGTCCTGCACTTTTTTCTGGCCATTCAACTAATAAAATATTTTGCTCACGTGCTTCATGAAGTCCTAATTCATCGATTTCCTCTGCTGTAGATAGACGATAAAGGTCAGTATGAATAATTTCGAATTGTGGAAGTTGATAGCTTTGAGCAAGAGTAAAAGTAGGACTTGGAATATCCATAGTATCATCATTGGCAAGAGCACGAATGATTGCTCGTGCAAAGGTTGACTTTCCTGTTCCAATATCTCCTTGGAGCGTTACAAGATCGCCTGGTTTTAAAGCAAGGGCTAAATCTTGCGCAAAAAGTGTAGTTGCTCTTTCATTTTCAAGAAAAAAATTAAAATTCATTAAGATTTCCGAACAATTGATAAAAGAATTTCAAAATAATAGCAAAGTTAAAGAACTTTACTTTCTTTAGGAATTGGAAAAAAACATTTAACTGTTGTTCCTTGTCCTGAGCCAGTCATAATTTCAACTTGTCCGCCGTGGAGTTCAACAAAGCTTTTAACTAGAGAAAGACCAAGGCCTGCTCCTGCTCGTCCACCATGGTGTGCATGGGAAGAAAAACGTTTAAAAATTCGATCAAGGATATCTTCTGGAATATCAGACCCTTCATTATGAACACTGAAGACAATGTTATTATTTTGTTCATCAGCACAAAATTCAATTGTGCTTGCTTGTGTTGCGAAATTAATAGCATTGCTTAGTACATTAATAAAAATTTGATGTAATCGTGTTGAATCTGCAGAAATAAAAGTTAGAGAAGGAGAAATTTGCTGTAAAAGTGTGATGTGACGCCCATTAAGACGTTCTTCCATGCGTGCTGCTGCTTGCATCATAGCATCAGCGATATTAACTGGTTTTATGTCTAACTCCATGATACCTGCATCAAGAGTTGCGAGGTCAAGAATATCATTAACAATATTTAAAAGAGTTCCTGCTTCCGATTGAATGTGTCCAAGATATTCACGTTGACGCTCATTGATAGAACCAAATATTTGTCCTCGTAAAATATCAGAAAATCCAATAATATTAGTAAGAGGTGTACGCAATTCGTAGGAAACATGTTGAACGAATTCATTGCGTAAGCGATCAGCACTTTCTAAAGCCTCATTTTTTTCTTGGAGAGCGCGAGCGACATGGACAGTATCAGTAACATTAACGAAAGTAAGCATCGTTTGTCCATCAGGAAGAGGTACTAATGTATAATCAATGACCATGCCATTTTTGAGATCCATACGGCCTGACCATGTATCGCGTTTTTCAGCAAAACCTGTAATAAACTTGGTAAACTGATTCCATTCTTGCCCAATGGTTAGAGTTAAACAATGATTTTGTAATTGTGTTATATGAGTGCCTTGTATGAGTAAATTATAGGGTAGTGACCATAATTTTGATAAAGCTGGGTTTGATAAGCGAAGACGCCCATCAGTGCCAAAAACAACCACTCCTTCTGAAAGCTTATCAAGTGTTTCTCCCTGTATTTTAATTAGTGTATTATAGCGTCTTTCAAGATCAATTTTTTCTGTCAGATTTTCATAAAGCCAAGTAACACCTCCTTGTGGATGAGGGCTAAAAATAACACGTACAGTGCGCCCATCTGGAAGGTTCCAAATTTGTTGATTAGATTCTGCTTGCTGATAAGCCTGTAAAAGTTCTTCTTTCCATATACGCCAATTAGGATGTTCAACAATAAGTCCTTTTTCACGTAAACGTTCAAGAAGTAAAGTATGACTAGGTTCACTTTCTAAAAAAGAGCTCTCCAATGGCCATAAAATTTTAAAAGCATGATTGCAGAATTTTAATTTTTGGTTTGTATCAAAAATAGCTACAGCCGTTGATATTTGGTCGAGTGTTTCACAATGTCCTTGAATAACGCGTCTCATTTCGTTGACGAGATTCTCATATGCACTATCATCACGAGCAAAAGCTGCCATTCCCTCCGCTGTTGTAATACGTGTGAGATGAAAATGGCGTCGTTCTCCACCAATGACTGTATGAACATGTTCTTGAAAGATTGTCTTTATCTCATCTGTTGTGCGTTGTGTTATTTCATTAAAAAGATCATCTATTTCTTCCTCACTACCTTCTTGGAAACCCGTCATTTCCTTAAAGGCTTGGTTAATAAAACAAACTTTTCCTTCACAATCTCGTATCCATACTGGTTCTTGAATGTGATCAAGAAGATTGCGTTGCATTCTTAATTCCGTAAAAATTCGATTGATATCTTTTTGTAAACGAACATTTTCACTCTGCTGTGTTGAGATGTCTTGAAAACGTGCCACAGCCGCTGTTCCTGCAATTACTCCTGTAACTTGTAACAGTACATTATTTTTAGTAGTAATGAAAGTTTCAAAAGAATGACATTGATTACGTAATTGATCCAATGTGTAATTAAGTTCCTGTAAAGAAGATTCTTTAAGCCAAAGTCTAAAATGTTGAAAATTTTCATGGTTAATTCCCTCTTTTTGTAATTCGGGAATATTACCAACTAAACGTGGTGGAGAGTTGGGTTCTTCCCAAATAAGAAGGCATTGTCCAGTTTCTTCTAAAAGCCATTCATATTGTTTAAGTTTTTCAGAATAACTTGTTTGAATTGTTTTCAACAGCTTCCATGAATTTCTTTTTACACTCATAACCACTAATATGCATGTGATAAGTGAGGCGCAAGAAACTCCACCACAAAGCGCTATAATGAACCATAATCCACTTGGAAAAGTGAAGTAAGGTAGAACATGTGTTGTTACTGATTGCGCAACAGCACATACCGGAGAAAAAAGGAATAAAAGGCAAACAATACCGGTACAAAATTGCATTATTTTTTGAGCATTTTCTTTTGGGTGATAATCACCAAAGTTGAGCACGATGCATTTTCCTTTTTTAAAAAACCAAGAAAACAACGTTTTAATAACGATAATGATCTGGTTTATAAGGTCCTTGTGGCGCAACCCCAATATATGCTGCTTGTTCTTTTGATAAAACGCTCAATTTTATTCCTAATCTATCAAGGTGAAGACGTGCAACTTTTTCATCAAGATATTTTGGTAAAACAGTAACTTCATTTTTGTAATTTCCTGCATTGGTAAAAAGCTCAACTTGAGCTAAAACTTGATTAGTAAATGAAGCTGACATGACAAAAGAAGGATGACCTGTGGCATTTCCAAGGTTCAGTAATCGCCCTTCAGATAACAAAATGATACGTTTTCCATCAGGAAAGGTAATCATGTCCACTTGTGGTTTAATATTGGTCCATGAAAAATTCCTAAGAGCTGATACTTGAATCTCATTGTCAAAATGTCCAATGTTCCCAAGGATACACATATCTTTAACTTGTCGCATATGATCTAAACGAACAACATCTCTATTACCAGTTGTGGTGATGATAATATCAGCACTAGAGGCTGCATCTTCCAAAGTAACAACTTCATAGCCATCCATAGCCGCTTGAAGGGCACAAATTGGATCAACTTCTGTTACTTTTACGCGAGCTCCAGCGCCTGAAAGAGAAGCTGCTGAACCTTTACCTACATCACCATAGCCACAAATGATAGCTGTTTTTCCAGCTATCATTACGTCTGTTCCTCGTCGAATACCGTCTACTAATGATTCTTTACATCCGTATTTATTATCAAACTTTGATTTAGTAACACTATCGTTAACGTTAATGGCAGGAAAAGGCAAAAGCCCTTTTTTTTGTAATTGATAAAGACGGTTCACACCTGTTGTAGTTTCTTCGCTGATACCTTTAATCGCTTTGCACTGACGGGTAAAAAATCCTGGTGTTGTCTCCATACGCTTTTGAATTTGTTTGAAAAAAAATTCTTCTTCCTCTGTCTTAGGATGAGAAAGGATATCTTTGTTTGTTTCTGCATGATATCCCATTAAAATGTAATTTGTAGCGTCAGCTCCATCGTCTAGTATAAGGTTGGATGGATTACCATCAGGCCACTGGAAAATTGCATCTATATAAGTCCAATATTCCTCAAGTGTTTGTCCCTTAACTGCAAAGACAGCGACCCCACTAGCTGCAATTGCTGCTGCTGCATGGTCTTGTGTAGAAAAAATATTACTAGAGCTCCACCGCACATCAGCACCAATTGCTTTTAAGGTTTCAATTAAAACAGCTGTCTGAATGGTCATATGTAACGATCCAGAAATACGTGCTCCACGTAAAGGTTGGCTAGAAGAAAATTCTTTGCGACAAGCCATCAAACCAGGCATTTCCGTTTCTGCAATATCAAGCTCTTTACGACCATAGGCAGCCAGTGAAATATCTTTAACAACATAATCTTGAGCTGCCATTCTTTATTCCTTGAAAATATTTTTTTGAAGACGGTAGGAGAAATTAAAAAAAAATGCAAGTGAATAGAAAGACTTATTCATATGAAAAAACTTTAAGCTTTTTTTAGATATCTATCTTTAGATGATACAGACATATATTCTGTTGTAGCAAGGTTCTAAAGCTTTGATAAATTAACACAGTTCATTCACATACTCATTAGAATTTTAAATTATGAGTACAAAATACACGATAAGTAAATTATTATGAGATCACATTTTCTGCAAAGAAAAAAATATATAAACTCAATCTCGACCATTATTTTTATAAAACAGAAAGAAATATACGTTAGATTGATAAGTTTCTTGAAAACTGACCTTGTGGACGGAAACGCCATAGGTAACTTTTTAAGACGGCATTCATTGCTTTCGGTGTGATGTTCGCTTCTTTGAAAGTATGTCCATTTTTCATAGCTTCTTCAGAAACAATATTATCAATTTGCAGAAAACGTATTTGATCAGCTGTTAAGAATGTAGGTATGAGTGGAAGTCTTCCAATAAATCCTAAAACACCTCCAATAAAGAGTCCAGTGAAAAGCGGCATTGGCAGGATTGTTTTTTTGCGGTGAATAATTTTTAGTACATTTTCGATTGCATATGAAAATGTGATAATTTGGGGACCACCAAGATCATAGCTTTTCCCAAGAGTGACACATCCTTCTAAAGCATGAACAATAAATTCAGCAATGTCTCCAACATAAACAGGTTGTAATTTGCTTTGTCTATTTCCAAAAAGAGGCATAATCGGCAAAAAGCACGATAAATGCGCTAAAGTATTAAAGAAACAATCTTCTGGTCCAAAGATAATTGACGGACGCATAATAATTGTTTGAGGGTATTTGTTTTGAACAATTTTCTCACCCATAGATTTAATGCGCGCATAAAGACAGGAAGCGTTTTGATTGGCTACAAGTGTTGACATATAGATGAGCGGAATACCTGCTTTTTCTGTTAATTCAGCGACGTTTCTAGCACCATCAATTTGCGTATTGTGAAAGTCCGATTTATACGCTTGTGCTAAACTACCAGGAAGAAATACTGCTCCATTTGCTCCTAGCAATGCACGCGCAACAGAAGCGCGATGCTTAACATCTGTTTTAAGCATTTGGATTTGTCCTACTTCTCCTATTTGCTGCATATAGTAAGCTTTTTGCGGAGAACGAACAGCTACACGAACGCGATAACCTCGCTTGGTTAAAGTTTCAACAACATACCGCCCCACAAAACCAGATCCGCCGAAAACAGTAATAAGTTTAGGATGTTGATAAAGTGCACGATCAAGTTGCATGATTAAAAAGTCTATCTTCTAAAGCTCTATGAATAATCAGCTTCTAACATGGTGGTGTTTTATTGTCACGTAAAATATCACCTGCAAGATAAAGAGAACCACTAATGAGTATAGTTGCTTCTTTATATTCTGAGTTAATTTTACGTAAAGCATCTTGTAGACAAGCTTGAGGTATGGCAAAAAGCCCTGCTTTTCTGGCAGATTCAGCTAAAACTGTTGGACAAATACCAGTGTTATTATTCATTAAAGGGATCGTATATACTTTATCTACAAGGTTTGCTAGAGGGTGAAAGTAACCAATAGCATCTTTGGTATTAAGCATGCCGACAACCATAATAATAGGACAGTTTGATTTTTTTTTCCATTGATTAAACTCTGCCGCAATAACTTTTCCAGCAGCAGGATTATGACCTCCATCTAACCATAAATCAATTCCAGGAGACAATAAATCAACTAAATATCCATGGGTAAGATGTTGCATTCGTGCTGGCCAGTAAATATTTTGTAGAGCATAGTTTATTTCTTGTTCTGAAAGTCGAAAACCTGCTTGATAAACTGCTTCAATAGCAGCTCCAGCGTTAGCAATTTGGTGAGCTCCTATAAGATTAGGAAGCGGAAAATTCATTAAACCTTGATTGTTTTGAAATATCATACGCCCATTTTTTATATAGCTTCGATAGTTTTTCCCAAATATAGAAGAAGGAGCTTTATTTTTATCAGCAATATCCATTAGAATAGAAACTGCCTCATCGTGATCTTGTTTTCCTATGATTATAGGAACTGTTGGTTTGATAATTCCACCTTTCTGATAAGCAATTTGCGAAATTGTATTTCCAAGAAAAGTTTCGTGATCATAATCAATAGGCATAATGAGTGATATAACGGGTTTATTAATAACATTTGTAGCATCAAAACGTCCGCCTAGCCCAACTTCTAATATGACTATATCGGCCGGGTTTTCGTTAAACAGCATAAAGGCAGCTGCTGTTAAAATTTCAAAAACAGTAATTGGTTCTTGACGATTCGCTTTTATGACTTTATGGATTGCTTCAATCAATTGACTTTCTGTAGCAAATTTGCCACATCCTGTCTGACCTAATCGACAGCGTTCATTCCAGTTTACAAGATGAGGGGAGCTATATACATGAACACGATAACCTGCACTTTCTAAAAGAGCACGGCAAATGGCTGCAGAAGATCCTTTACCATTCGTACCTGCAATGTGTATAACGGGTGGGAGTTTCAAATGCAGATTACCAAGACGTTTTAAAAGGTTTAGAATACGCTTTAAAGAAGGATCGATTTTTTTAGGATAAAGGTTCAGTAAATCATCTATCATTCCTTGCATTTGTTTTTTTTTCATCATTCAAGCAGCTTTTGTTTTAGAAGAAGATACTTGAGAATCTGTTGTGGGTAGAGTGGAAGGATTCATAGTTGCAGGATATTTCATCATTAAGCGTAGAAGACGTGCAACGGTCGTTTTCATTTCTAAACGTGATACAACCATATCAACCATACCATGTTTGAGTAAATATTCACTACTTTGAAAACCCTCCGGTAAAGTTTCTCGTATAGTTTGTTGAATAACACGTGGTCCTGCAAAGCCAATCATAGCGCCAGGTTCAGCAATATGAATATCGCCAAGCATAGCGTAAGAAGCGGTAACACCACCAGTCGTTGGATTAGTAAGAACCACAATATAGGGAAGCTTTGCTTCTTTTATCATTTCAATCGCTACTGTTGTACGAGGCATCTGCATTAATGATAATGTTCCTTCTTGCATACGTGCTCCGCCTGAAGCGGAAAAAAGAACTAAAGGGCATTTATCTGCAATGGCAGTGTGAATAGCTTTTATGATAGCTTCTCCTGAAGCCATACCGAGTGATCCACCCATAAAAGAAAAATCTTGAACAGTTGCAATAATTGGTAGTCCCTCGATAGTCCCTCGTGCGCTTAAAATATTGTCATCAACACCAAGTTTTGAACGATAATCTTTTAATCGGTCAATGTAGCGTTTTTCATCGCGAAACTTTAAAGGGTCTGTAACAACCTTTGGGTTCTCTAGGGGAGTATAAATACCATCATCAAAAAAATGCTTAAGACGATTTTTAGCACTAATGCGCATGTGATAACCAGAAGATGGAATCACATATTGGTTAACTTCTAAATCTTTATGAAATACCATTTCACCGCTAGTGGGATCTTTGATCCATAGATTATCCGGAATTTCACGGCGCCCCAATATGGAATTAATTTTAGGACGAACATAATTTGTAATCCAGTTCATCTTTGCAGCCTCTCTCTAAATGTTATTAACTTTGCGCGTTTCAAAGGAATACATAGCTGAACAGTTACACATCTACTTTGCAGCTAAATAAGCAAATTCATTTAATCGTTAGACATAGTTCATTATTTTGCTTTAGCATCAAATTTTGTTGTTTGCACTTGTTAACAAATTTTCCATTTTTTCTGATAAAAAACCAACATTCGTTAAATAACTAATGCTAGAAGCAAACAGAAAATCTCATAATCGTAAGCATAATTAAGATCAATAAGAGTCTATAAAAACGGATACGATATATCATGTTAGCGAAACGCTAATGTCAGAGCAAGATTTTTTTAGGGCTTTATCTGATGAAAAAAGTAAAAGTTTTTTTTAAGGAAAAAATTTGTTTTTCTTTTATTTATGAGCATGGGTTTGTTTAAAAGAATAAGAGCCATTATCTTGAATAACGTATTTGAGTTTTTCGATAAATACTTTCTAAAAGTGTTATCATTGGATACATTAACTAATTTATGGAAGCAATATTTCAAACCTGTAACAAGCCTATTTCTCGCCGAGTATTTTTTAGAAGTATTACATTATCAGGGGAGTTTTATTTTCATTTTAAATAGAGAGCATTTTACATTCAAGTTGTTTTATGGATATGAGAGCTAAAAAACGATACGATAACATTTGCTAATTTTTGCGCTATTCGTTGTTTACTCATTTGGGGCCATTTTTCAACATGCTTTCTGCTGACGAAATAAATTTGGTTTGTATCAGAACCCATAACACTCGTGCCATCAACACGAAAGGAAACATCATTTGCAAGGATAAAGTCTGCTCCTTTTTCAATGCATTTTTTCTGTGCATTAGCAACAATATCACACGTTTCCGCAGCAAAACCAATGACAAGTGGAGGACGGTTTGGAGCATGACCAATCGTTGCTAAGATATCAGGGTTTTCAACTACCGAAAAAGATGGAGGCACTTTGTTGGCACTTTTTTTAATTTTTTGTAAAGATTGCGTTTGGCTGCGCCAATCACAAACGGCTGCAACAAAGATAGCTCCATCAGCAGGTAATGCTGTCTGAACAGCTTGCAGCATTTGACATGCCGTTTCAACATGAATAGTTTTTACTTCTTGTGGATCATCAATATGAATTGGTCCACAAATCAATGTTACTTTAGCACCTAAATGAGCCAAAGCTCTTGCAATTGCGTGTCCTTGTTTTCCTGAAGAGCGATTGGCAAGATATCTTACTGGATCAATTGGTTCATGGGTAGGACCAGTAGTAACAATGAAATGGCGATTAGAAAGTGATTTTTCTTGTGTATTTAAAAGAGCCTCTACTGCAGCTACAATAGTGAGGGGGTCACTCATACGTCCACAACCCTCCTCATCGCGTTCAGCCATTTTGCCAACCTCTGGTCCTATCATATGAATTCCATCTGCATGTAGTTGTTTAATATTACGAACAGTTGCTGGATGCGTCCACATAACTGGATTCATAGCGGGAGCAATCAAAATTGGGCAGCATGCTGCTAAAAGCACACAATTGGCTAGATCATCTCCCATGCCGGTGGCTATTTTTGCAATACGATTCGCTGTAGCTGGTGCTACAATAATTATATCAGCATTACGTGCTAGCCGGATATGGCTAATATCATGCTCTTTTCCACGTGAAAATAAATCGCTATATACAGTACTGCCACTGAGGGCTTCAGCTGCTAAAGGGGTAATAAATTTTTGAGCTGCTTGTGTCATAATAATATTTAAGCATGCTCCACGTTCTTGTAAACGACGAATCAGATCAAGTGTTTTATAGGATGCAATACCACCACCAATAATAAGAAGAATGGATTTTGATCGCAACGACAGCATTTCTACAGTATTTTCTTGAGATAATGATGTATCTGGAGCTGCGATATGATTTAAAATGCGACGAGCTTCTTCTTCGATCGAGATGCCATTTTTTACAGAACGTATACGCAAAACTTCTTTGACTTCAGGTAAAAGATTACGGATGGTAATATTGGTCATAAAACTTATCCTAAAAAATTAAATGACTACAATGAGTGCATTACCAATGTTTTTAAACATATTGACTGCTTTAAAAAAGGTGAAAAAGTAAAAAAGTTAAACAACCGAAAAAAAATGCGATAATGGCTAAAATATAGCGGCTATAACGATTAGCACGGCTTTGTTCAAGAGCAAGTTGCTTAATGGTGGAAGGAGAAAGATGAATTCCTGTCTCTATTACTTGCTGAATGTCTTCTTCCATTCGCTGGAAGTTTTGTACTAATTGTGGTGCTTTACGTGCCAGAGAAAGGAGTGTTTGTGCTCCTTCATTAAAGTCTTTTGCGATTCCTATAGGCCCCAAATTTTTTTTCATCCATTCTTTAACAACTGGTTCAGAAGCTTTCCACATATTAAATGTTGGATCTAATGTGCGAGCAACACCTTCAACAACAACCATAGTTTTTTGTAATAATAGAAGCTCAGGTCTCGTTTGCATATCAAATAATTCAGTAACTTCAAATAATAGTGTGAGTAGTTTAGCCATAGAAATGCTTTGTGCTGATTGTCCATGAATTGGTTCACCAATGGCTCGGTTAGCCTGAGCAAAGCTTTCAATATTGTGATGCGCAGGTACATATCCTGCTTCAAAATGGGCACGTGCCACTCGATGATAATCACGGGTAATAAAGCCATAAAGAATTTCAGCAAGAAAGTGCTTTTCTTTTTTGCCAAGCCGACCTGTAATTCCTAAATCAACAGCAACTATACATCCTTTTTGGTCAACAAATAAATTACCAGGATGCATATCGGCATGAAAAAAACCATCACGCAATGTGTGACGAAGGAAAGACTGAATAAGCGTAATTGCAAGCATTTGCAAATCAAATCCAGCATCTTTAAGTGCAGAAATATCAGATATTTTTATACCATCAATCCATTCCATTGTTAAAACATTACGGCCTGTTCGTTCCCAATCAATTTTTGGTACTCGAAAGCCCTTATCTTGTTGAATATTTTCAGCCATTTCAGATATAGCAGCTGCCTCTAATCGCAAATCCATTTCAATACGCGTGGTTTGTGCTAAAGTGTCAACAACACACACAGGACGAAGGCGTCGAGACGCAGGTATATAACGTTCTTGTAAATGAGCAATGAGATAAAAGCTTCTAAGATCCTTGGCAAAACGTGTTCTAATATTAGGACGAATGACTTTAACAGCACATTTTTTTTTATTACCTGCCACATCATAGTATTCAGCTGGGTGGACTTGAGCGATAGAAGCAGCAGCGATAGGTGGGTGAAAGCTTGTGAATAAATCATTAATAGAACGGCCAAGAGAACTTTCAATTTGGGCAATAGCATTGGTGCAGGAAAACATTTGAACGCGATCCTGTAATTTAGCTAAATCTTCCGCAAGATTACGTCCAACAACATCGGGTCTTGTTGCAAGAAATTGACCAAACTTTATGTAAGAGGGACCAAGTTTATTGATAGCATGTGAAATATTTTCGGATCGCTGTTTCTTTTTTGTTTTGCGTCGGGCTAATAGACCTGCTAGACGGTGACAAAATGCTGGAAATCCTTGCAGATCATTACCGGGGAGAGCGCTTAAAACGCCTTCACGTGTTAAAATCCACCCTGTACGTATCAGTTGAAAATAAGTGGAAATTTTCGCCATCTTTAAATCTTCCAACCTGAATGCAATGCCGCGATTGCACCCGTGAGATTGCGGTAAGATACCCGCGAAAACCCCGCATTGTTGATCATATGAGAAAAATCATCTTGCTTTGGAAATTTGCGAATAGATTCAATCAAGTAACGATATGCATCGCCATCATTTGCAATAAGTTCTCCAAGCTTTGGAATGATATGAAAAGACCAAAGATCGTAAACTTTATCAAGAAAAGGCATTTCAACATTTGAAAATTCTAAACATAAAAAACGTCCACCTGGTTTTAAGACACGAAAAGCTTCTTTTAAAGCTTGGTCAATATGGGGTACATTGCGGATTCCAAAGGCGATTGTATAAGCATCAAAACTTTGATCCTCAAAAGGTAGGTACTCTGCGTTAGCTTCTACAAAGTTAACCAAAGAAGCGAGACCGCTTTTTTGTGCGCGTTTTTTTCCAATACTGAGCATTGAACCATTAATATCAAGTACTGTCGCATGCGCTTTTTTGCGTGAAGCATTAAGGATGCGAAAAGCAATATCACCTGTACCTCCAGCGACATCAAGAACTTTCCAATTTGAAAGAGCCGGTGGCGAAAGCCATGTAATCATGGCATTTTTCCACATGCGGTGCAGTCCAAGTGACAAAATATCATTCATTTTGTCATAGCTCTCAGCAACAGAGTGGAATACATTATCAACCATGGATTGTTTTTGTGCTTCATCAATTTTCTTAAAGCCAAAAGAATATTCCATGCCTCCCTTTTTTCCCACACGCTCTGTTTCAGCTGTCATATTTATGGCCTTTCTTATTTTTATCACAAACGAAGTATAAAAGAATATTCAAATACGAAAAAGAAACGTATAGAACCGCGATATTTATACAGCCAGAAACAGAAAAGTACCTTTAGATATCAAGATTGGCAACGCTTAAAGCGTTGTCTTGAATGAAAATCCTCCTGGGTTCAACTTCATCGCCCATTAAACGAGAAAAAAGAGAATCTGCATCGGTTGCATCGTTTATTTTTACTTGTAAAAGAGCACGTGCATCAGGGTTAAGTGTTGTTTCCCAAAGCTGTTCGGCATTCATTTCTCCAAGACCTTTATAACGCTGTAGAATGATACCTTTTTTACCATTTTTAAAAACACTTTCTAATAAACTAATAGGACCTAATATGCGCTCTGACTTATCTTTGCGATACAGGAAGGGAGGAGGATTATATATCTCCATAAAACTTCGAGAAATGCGAGAAATTTGCTGCGCATCAGCTGAATTAATAAGACCTACATCGATGGTGATTACATCTTTAACTCCACGAAAAATGCGTTCAAAACACAAACTTCCATCTGATGTATACCGACCGCTCCAACCACATTCCATATCCTCAGCGATTAAGTTGAGGCGATGCGCTATATTATCAGCCGTTTTTTGAGCTATTTCTGGAGTTGCAAAAGCTTCAGGGCCAAAAGCTCCAACAATTGCTGCTTGTTCAACAATAGTACGATTATAACGGGTGTGAAGGCCATTTAAAAGTTGGCGTAAAACACGAGCTTCTTCGACGACTTGACGTAAATCAGCTCCTGCGCGAACTTCACCTGTTGATAATTTCAATGTTGTTTCTTCTAGCCCAGTATCAATTAAAAACTCTTCGAACGCTACTTCATTCTTTATATATTGAGAGGATTTGCCGCGTGTTACTTTGTAAAGAGGTGGCTGAGCAATATAGAGATGTCCGCGCTCAATCAGTTCAGGCATTTGTCTAAAAAAGAATGTCAGAAGCAGGGTACGAATATGTGCACCATCAACATCAGCATCAGTCATAATGATGATTTTGTGATAACGTAATTTATCTAGCGAAAATTCATCCTTACCAATGGAGGTTCCAAGGGCGGTAATAAGAGTACCGATCATATCAGATGAAAGCATTCGATCAAATCGTGCTCGTTCAACATTAAGAATTTTACCACGCAGGGGCAAAATTGCTTGATTTTGGCGTGAACGGCCACTTTTTGCTGAGCCACCAGCTGAATCTCCTTCAACAATAAATATCTCTGACTTTGTTGGATCACGTTCCTGACAATCAGAGAGTTTTCCTGGTAGAGATGTTATGTCGAGTGCTCCTTTTCGTCGTGTGAGCTCACGCGCTTTACGGGCTGCTTCACGGGCTGCTGCTGCCTCTACCACTTTGTTTGTAATAATTTTTGCTTCATTAGGATGTTCTTCTAGCCATGCCGAAAGACCTTCATTCACTAAATTTTCTACAATAGGTCGTACTTCAGAGGAAACTAATTTATCTTTTGTTTGTGAAGAAAATTTAGGGTCAGGAACTTTAACGGAAAGAATAGCTGTTAATCCTTCACGGCAATCATCACCAGTTAGGTTCATTTTTTCTTTTTTTGTAATACCAGAAGATTCAGCATAGCCATTAATTTGGCGCGTTAAAGCGCTCCGGAAGCCTACTAAATGTGTTCCACCGTCACGCTGAGGGATATTATTGGTAAAACATAGCACTTTTTCATGATATGAATCATTCCACCATAATGCAACATCGACACTCATTCCGTCTTTTTCACTGACAATGTAAATAGGAGAGTCAAGCAGCACTTTTTTTGATTGGTCAATATATTTGACAAATTCAGTTAATCCACCCTGATAATGCAATTCAACTGATTGAGTGTCAGCATGGCGCTGATCAACAAGCAGGATATGCACACCGGAATTTAAAAATGCTAATTCTCGTAAACGACGCTCTAAGGTTTCAAAATCAAACTTGACCATAGTAAAGATTTCAGGGCTTGGTAAAAATCTGATCTCTGTTCCGCTCTCTACGTCGCAATCACCAATAATTTTCAGAGGAGAATCTGCAACTCCATGATTAAATAACATTTCATGAATTTTTCCATTGCGCTTGATTCGCAGTTGTAACCAGACTGATAGTGCATTAACAACAGAAATACCAACTCCATGTAATCCGCCTGAAACTTTATAAGAGTTTTGATCAAATTTTCCACCAGCATGAAGCTGTGTCATGATGACTTCAGCTGCTGAAACACCTTCTGTTGGATGAATATCCGTAGGGATTCCACGTCCATTATCATGAACAGAACAGGAGCCATCAGCGTGGAGCGTGACATTTACAAAAGTAGCATGGCCAGCTAAGGCTTCATCAATAGCATTGTCTACAACTTCATAGACCATATGATGCAAACCCGATCCATCATCTGTATCACCTATGTACATACCAGGACGTTTGCGTACGGCATCAAGGCCTTTGAGAACTTTGATAGAAGCGGCATCATAGCCATCACCACACACCGGTGAGGGTATTTCATCACTCATAAGTTAATCCATTTCTATATTTAGTTTGCGACATTTCATCAGCATTTTAGTGGCATAATGTTCTGGTCAGTTATTTATGGAATAATCACATTGAATATTTACCGTATATCAGATTTATATTCAACATCTGTCAAAATCAGATAAAATAGCTTTTAGTGTGCAAACAATGTTACACTGTTTGTTTTTATTTTTGAAACATATCTCCACGAATTATTATTGTTTTAAAGGGAAAAGCGACGGTTATTAAAGTACCATAAACTACATAAAAAGTAAGATGTTATGTTTTTTTTATGGTGATAATAAGAGTATAGCTTGTGTTATAAGCTAATGAATTTAATCTATATAATATTTTTAAGCATTCCTTATATTCGGTTTATAGTAGCTAACGTAATAAAATTATTACTACTAATTTTATTTATTTTTGCCTCACCTTTTATTGATATGTAATGGATTTGATGAATTTCTACGAAATTATATAAGAGGACCTTAAAGTATCTATAGCTTATAAGCTTGAAAGAATAGAAAACTTAGGATGTGTCTTGCGAATATATGAAAATTATTAAATTTTTTTATAATTTAGGAACATACAAGCACTATATATTCTTGTTCAATAAATTAGATATTGTAAGACGAGTTACATTTTTAGCTTTTAACAAAGATAGGAAAAGAAATTTTGAAAATGAATAAATTTATGAATATACTCAATTCTTTTATTGGTGTTCTCGTTGTAGCATGGGGAGCTCTTTTTTCATCTTTAGTAGAAGCTGAAACGAGCGGAAAACTACCTTTTTTTTTAACTCGCATGAACATTTAGCACAGCCTAATACGCTAGGCATAACGCGTTTGCGTTTTGTAACAACTTTTGATTTTCCTCCTTTTAATTTTCTGGATCAAACAGGACGCCTTCTAGGTTATAATATTGATTTATTGCGCTCTATTTGTCTAAAATTAAACCTTGAAAAGCTCTGTGAGGTGGAAGTTGTTCCTTGGGAAGAGCTTGTAGAGCGTGTCAAAAATGGTGAGGCAGAAGCGATTATTGCTGGTTTAAAAGAAACTGTTAAAACGCATAGAGATATTATCTTTACTCGAACTTATTTGCGTTTTCCTGCTCGATTTATAGCCTCTAGACCTGTGAATCTCGATGAGCCAATCAACGACAGACTTGCACATTTAAATAGTGGTTTTTTATTCAAGAGTGTTCACGAAAAGTTGTTTCATAGTTATTTCCCTGATGCTAAATGGCAGGGGTTTAAGAATAGAGCAGAGCTCTATAAAGCGCTACAAAGTCATAAAATTGACCTTGTTTTTGATGATGGATTTGCTTTATCTTCATGGTTAAATAGTCAAAAATCAGCCAATTGTTGTCATTTTGTTGGAGGTGTTTATATGGCTCCACAGTTATTGGGAGAGGGAATGCGAATTGCTGTTGCAGCAAAAAACAAAAGATTTATTGATATGTTTAATTATGCTTTGAAGGTTTTAGAACAGGATGGCAAGCTTGCGGAGCTTTATTTGCGTTATTTTCCAATTAGTTTTTATTGATGAGTGTTTATTAGCTAAGAGCTGTTAATCTTTCGTTTCCTAGTCTATAAGTAATAGCTTCCGCGAGGTGATGACTTGATAGATGTTCTTCTTCATCAAGATCAGCAATGGTGCGCGCAACTTTGAGAATACGATGATATGCGCGAGCGGAAAGGTTCATTTTTTCACTTACGTTGCGTAATAGTGTTGCTGCGTTTTTATCAAGAATAGAAATTTCCTCAATAACTTTTGCAGGGCAATCGCCATTGGTGCGAATATGGCTAAGACCTAATGTATTAAAACGTTTAGTTTGAATAGCACGACACCGTGCAACGCGTTTTGCAACGTCACAGCTTTTTTCCGCTTTTTCTGGTTGCATCAAATCCATAGCAGTTAAGGCAGGAACATCAATTCGTAAATCAATTCGATCGAGTAGGGGACCAGAAATACGAGATTGATAATCGATTTGGCAGCGTATTCCTTTAGCGCAAACATGATTTTTTTCTCCGGCCATACCGCATCGACAAGGATTCATAGCGGCAATAAGTTGGATACGTGCAGGATAACTTACATGATTATTCGCGCGTGCGATAACACATTCTCCGCTCTCTAAAGGTTGACGAAGAGAATCGAGTACTTGTGGAGAAAATTCAGGAAATTCATCAAGAAATAAAACGCCATTATGGGCAAGAGAGACTTCTCCTGGCCGTCCTTTAAGACCACCGCCTATCATTGCAGCCATGGAAGCAGAATGGTGTGGTGCACGGAAAGGGCAATGGGATGAGACTGTATTATATATTGTTTTTCCTGCAATAGAAGCGATTAGAGATACATCTAATAGTTCAGAACTATCAAGGGGCGGTAAAATGGAGGGTAAGCGTTGAGCTAACATAGATTTTCCTGCACCGGGAGGACCTACAAATAAAAGATTATGTCGTCCAGCTGCACAAACTTCTAATGCGCGTTTGGCAGTTTTTTGTCCTTTAATTTCGGCAAGGTCTGGAAGGTCAGTCTCAATTGTATATTGATGTGGCTGTGGACGTTTTTGAATTTGAGTTCCATTAAAATGGTTAACCATAGTGAGAAGAGTTTCGGGTGCAAGAATATTCATTTCTGAATTTGCCCATGCTGCTTCAGGCCCACATTTGTAAGGACAAATAAGTCCTTTATTCAGTGACAAAGCTGTCATGGCAGCTGGTAAAACTCCTTGAACAGCCGCAATAGATCCATCAAGTGATAATTCACCTAAAATAATATATTCCTGTCCTACTTCAGGAGGGAAAAGTCCCATAACAAGCATTAAGCCTACCGCAATTGGCAAATCATAATGAGAACCCTCTTTAGGTAAATCAGCTGGCGCAAGGTTAATGGTAACCCGTTTATTAGGCATAGAAAGTCCGCAGGCATGAAGGGCGGCTTGCACACGTTCACGGCTTTCTGCGATTGCCTTATCTGCTAGTCCAACAATAGCCATCCCTATTTTACCAGAGGAAATCATCACTTGTACATCGACAGGTATCGCTTCTAGACCACGAAAGGCAACAGTTGTGACGTGCGCGATCATAAGTTTGTTTTCCTCCCCTTTTTATTATGGAGAAACAATCATACCTGCACGTAAAAATCAAGAAGTGTTTATATGGCTTTTGGGGTAAGAAGGTCTATATAAAATGGCGCAACATAAATGAGGTTTGTGTGAAGTTAACCATGCTAACACACAATTCAAGAAAATATTAAAATGACATAAATGAATATGCTAAAGGAAAAGAAAGAGAGGCTATTTGTTTTGTTCAGCAGTTCAAGCTGCTTGAAAAGGAATGGGGTTGGGCATCGTGCATTTCAGTAAAAAAGATCATTCTATGTGATCAAATATGTGAAATATCCAAAGTGGATGTATTGATCTTTCTTTTTTTGTGTTATTTGTAAAGTGTAATTAAAGGTATCTGATTTAATGATATATCGGGCAGGAATTTTGTTGAAATCAGGAACCGTACAGAGTGTATTTGTAGGTCTATGTTTAATTGTTGCATTTCCGCAGCCGCTTACGGCATTTGAGATTTTTGGTATTTCTCTGTTTGATAAAAAGGAGGAAAATTCTTTTTTAAAAATTAGCGGTACAGAAAAATTCTATACAGTTGAAGTTATAGCGCCACCATATGCTCCTCCAGAGGGTATTAAAATAGTTAAGGCTGTTTCTTCTCTTGTTGCTGATCAAAGTAAGGGTTTATCCAGTTCTTCTGGTTTATTGGCGAAAGCCCGTTCAGATTATCGCGCAATTTTGTCTGCTCTTTATGCTGATGGGCGTTATGGTGGTGTCATTAATATTAAGATTAATGGCTTAGAAGTTGCTGACTTAAGTCCTGTGACCCAGCTGCCCAAAATGTCCAATATCGTTATTGCTGTTAATGCTGGTCCACAATATGTTTTTGGTGCTGCTCATATCAGTGAATCTTCAACATTTTCAGAACGTAAAGCCGGTAAAATGTCTCCCCTTGAAGAATTGAATTATAAAGTTGGAGCTGTGGCTAAATCTGAGACTATTCTTAAAACAGAAATGTGGGCGATTAAAAGATGGCGTCAACAAGGTTATGCCAAAGCAAAAATTTTTGATCGTGAAGTGGTTGCTGACCATGCTGCCCATCTTGTTAACGCGCAGATTATAGTCGATCCTGGACAAAAGGCTCATTATGGTCCTTTAACTGTGCGCAATGTAAGTAAGAGGCCACGTATAGATTCAACCTATATTGCATGGATGACAAGATTAAAGGAGGGACAACAATACGATTCTGATGCGTTAGAAGAAGTTAATCAACGATTTACTCGACTTGATATTTTCCACTCTGTCAATATACGTGAAGCTGATACAATTAATCCTGATGGTAGTTTGCCGCTTACACTTATTTTAGAGGAGCGTAAACCAAGACGTTTTGGTGCTGGCGGTAGCTATTCAACATTAGATGGTGCAGGTTTTGAAGCTTATTGGATCCATAATAATCTTTTTGGTCATGCGGAACGTCTGAAAATAGAGACAAAAATAAACGGTATTGGTAGAAATAAAGAGCAATCGTATGATCCTAAAAACTTTGATTACATGTTAGGAGGTATGTTTATAAAGCCTGGTATATTCACTCCTGATACAGATTTTAGAGCAGAATTAAAAGTGCAACAAGATATTTTAGATAATTACACAACAAGAGCTATCAAAGGAAAATTAGGTATTACACATATTTTCAATAATAATTTATCAGGTCAGGTTGCTGTAGAAGTTTCTAAAAATCATTCACACGATATTTATTTTGGAAGCCGTAATTTCACGATAATTGGGTTCCCGAGTGGTTTGATTTACGATGGGCGTAATCGCAGGCTTAATGCAACAAAGGGTTTATATGGTGAAGTTACTTTTGAGCCTTTTTACGAAATGAATTTTAGTAATTTTATATCAAAAATGACTGTGGAAGGTCGTTCTTATTGGTCGCTAGATGAAAAAGATCGTTTTGTTTTAGCTGCGAGAGCAAAAGTAGGGACAATTATTGGGAGCGATACAGAACAAGTTCCTTCAGATACACTCTTTTTTGCTGGTGGTGGTGGTTCTGTTCGCGGTTATACTTATCGTAATATCGGTATCAAAACGGAAAATAATGCAGTTGTTGGTGGACGTATGCTTTTTGAGGGGTCAGCAGAATTACGTCTTTCTTTAAATGATAAGATAGGGTTTGTTAGTTTTGTTGATGGGGGTATCGTAGGGGAAAAAGCGTCCTTTGATTTTTTTCAAAAAATGAAATGGGGAGTTGGTATTGGAGGTCGATATATGACAGGTATTGGTCCTTTACGTGTTGATTTAGCTTTTCCTTTAAAGCGAGAAAAAGGTGATCCTCGCATTGGTTTTTATGTGGGTATAGGGCAAGCATTTTGATGAAAAAAATAGGACGTTTTTGGGTTTTTTTATTTGTTTTTTTCCTTTTCGTAGGTATTCTTATTTTTGTGCAGAGAGGGGGTCCATTTTTTAGTAAAATGGTAGCAGGTGATCATCCATGGATTATTTCTTTTCTTGAACATAAACTTTCAACACCCAACCGTCAGATTCGTTTGCGGAATGTACATGGAGTATTGTCTTCTCAGGTATCAGTTGGTTCTATTACCGTTAGTGATAAAAAAGGAGCTTTGCTTAAGATTGCTAATGCAAAAATAGATTGGAATCGCTTAGCCTTATTAAGAGGGCGTGTAGAAATTAATCAAATTTTTGTGGAGCAGGTTACATTCTTACGTAAATCGCAAGGTTCTTCTTTTGTTTCTTCTCTTGAGCAAGGTAAGTTTTCTTTACCTAAGTTTCCTCTTTCTATTTTTGTCAATACATTTTCAGTTAAGCGTGTAGCGCTTGAAAAAAATCTTTTTGGTTTTATTGCAGATGTATCCTCGAAAGGACATTTAATTTTAGCCAATGGTAATTTAGATGTTGATATAGAAGCTCATCGTTTAGATAAGCCAGGTTCTTTTTCTTTTGTAACGAAGATATCTAAAAATAATCATACAGCCAAAATTGATATTTCTGCTTATGAACCATCAGATGGCATTGTGACCAATATTCTTGATATTGAAAAGCGTCCTGCATTGAATTTATCTGTTAAAGGTGATGGTACTTTTGATGATTTAGTCGTCAAGCTTTATTTAGAGGCAGATCGTAATCCTATTTTAAACGGTAATATCATTCTTACAAATGTTTCAGAAGATTACAATCTTTCGACAGAGTTAGTGGGAACGCTTGGTCTTTTGGTGCCTACACAATATCGCAGTTTCTTTGAATCTGATATCACATTAAAAGCAAAGGCAAGGGTGACAAAAGAAGGTGTAGCATATCTTGATGATATGGTCATTCAGGGGAAAATGATGAATATTGTCGCTAATGCAGAAATAGCAAAAGATGGATTTTTACGGCGACTTTTTGTTGATGGAAAAATAGCTCTTAATGAAGGATATGATCCTAAACACTTGCCAATGTTGAAGGCATCAACACGTATTGATAGTTTGGCTTTAACTATTGACTATGGTCGTGAAGGACAGAAGTCATGGAAGGGACAGCTTACTGCACATAATGTGAGCAATAACAATATATATATTCGTGATGTTGTTTTTGATATGGGAGGGGTGAGTGAAAATCTTGATAAGGTATCTGATCGTCATGTTGGTATTCAGATTAATGGAATACTTCATGGAGTTATAAAGTCTAAAGGCAATTTGGAAGAGGATTTAAGTCCAACAGTTCATGTGCATTTAGATACGGATATTGTTTCTAGAAGACCGGTTATGATACATGATTTTAGTATTACAGCTCAGGGTTTTTCTGCTTGGTTAAAGGGAAAAATGGATCATTTTGTTTTTAAAGGAAAACTTGGTTTAAAAGCTGAAGCGTTAGTCCCTTTGTATTTATTAAGTGGGAGGGAGTTTTCTGGTGGTGCAAATATTAAAGCGAGCGGCACTATTGGTTTAATGAGTGGCATTTTTGATCTTGAACTGTCAGGTATGGCTGATAACCTGAAAATAGGGATGGGGCCCTTTGATCGTTTACTAAAAGGGAACCTTTCTGTTTCAGGAGGGATTGCTCGAAATAGGGTGGGTTTTGTTTTACGTCATTTGTATTTGAAAAATCAGTATGCAAGAGTGAAAGCAAATGGATATTTTTCAAATGAAAATGCTAAAATGGGTATAGTTACTCAGATATCTGATCTTTCTATGTTAGATCCTAAGATGAGTGGTGCTCTTACGATTCAAAGTACTGCTAAAGGGCACAATAACCTCATAAAACTTAGTACACGTACTCATATTGTTGAAGCATTTTTAATGGGAAAAAAACTGCAAGATACGACATTTTCAATTCATGCGCTTGTTAATAATACATCGCCTATTTCTTCTCATTTAACAGGATATATAAAAGGTGAAGGAGTTTTTGCTGAAAAGCCATTATATTTATCTGCTTCTTTTAAAAATTCTGATCAGGTTAGAGATATCCAGAATATCAATTTTATAGCAGGAAATGCAAAAATCACAGGCAGCGTTTCTCAGTCGCATGAAGGTTTTTTGAAGGGGGCTTTGCATATTGATGCCGATGACATTTCAGTTCTTTCTGCATTATTTTTACAAGAAGGAAATGGGAAAATAAAAGGAGATTTTATTTTTAATAAATACAATAACAGACAAAAAGCTAATCTAAATGTGCGTGCTGATCATTTAAATTTTGCAAACAATAAAATTAAAAAATTGGCAGTAGAAGCTGATATATTTGATCTGTTTAACATGGCTCAGTTTGAGGGCTTTATCAATGCAGAGCATATCCAGACACCTTGGGTGGTGGTTAATCGCTTAAATGCTCGTTCTACCTGCAATAATGAGCAAACAGCTTTTTCTTTTCAAGCGATGCTGCGCAATAATACAAATGTACAGCTTTCTGGTCATATGACTGTGATGGGATTTCCAGAAGATATAAAACAAGAAGTACAAATTGAAACTGTTGATGTAAAACAGCACAATCTTCATGCAACATTATCAAAAAAAGCTACGATTATTTTTGATAAAAATGGGGTGATCGTAAATGAATTAGGGTTTTTTGTTAATGGAGGGAAGGTTAATCTTACGGGAAGTTTTTATGATACACTCAATCTACATCTTACAATGAATGCTTTTCCCGTTTCTTTGGCCAATCTTTGGAAACAAAATCTTGGAGCTGCAGGTGTTGTAACAGGGCAAGTTATAATTCGAGGTGATTTGAAAAAACCTGATCTGAGCTATGATTTAAAAGGTGAAGATCTCACAACTATTGCTCTTCAAGATAAAAAAATAATGCCTTTTGCTCTTTCTGCTACAGGTAAAACGGTCAACAAACTTTTAACTGTAAATGCAGATTTAATAGGAGAGGGAATCCAGGCGCAAGCGAAAGGGAATGTGTCTTTAGATAAAAAGAAACTTGATATTCATGTTAATTTGCAAAACGTGTCTACACGTTTAGCCAATAATTTTATTGAGGGGAAAGCTCTTGGAGGAGTGGTGACAGGAAAAATCAATATCAGTGGAACAGTGAAAGAGCCATTTGCTGATTTTAATCTTTCTAGTCAAAGTGTGAATATCATAACACATAAAGGGCCTATGTCGGTAAATATGAGTGCATATGGTTCTTATAAAGAGTCTACACTACATATTGAGAATATGATAGCAACAGGAGATAAAGGATTAGATATTTCCATAAATGGGCCTGTTTCTTTAAATGATTCAGAAGTTAGATTGAATGTAAAAGGGGCAGTGCCTCTTGCTTTTTTTGATTTATTGTTAGCTAAGCGTGGTGCCAGTGTAACGGGCGTAGCCAAAATTGATACGATTATAAGCGGTTCATTATTTAAACCACAGCTAATAGGATATTTTTCTATAGTTGATGGAAGTTTTTTTGATTCACAAATAAATTTAGGATTGAATAATATAACGCTTGAAGGAAAATTAAATGGTGATCACATTCTTATAGAAAAATCCTCTGCTTCTTCGTTTAGTGGAGGAGGTATTTCTGTATCAGGTCGTATTACAAATGATTTGCAAACAGATTTGCTCGTTCATCTTGATCATGCCAATTATAATGATGGTTCTATGATTCTTGCAACATTGTCAGGTAAAGTGACAGTGGGGGGTCATTTTCTTGGTGATCTTGTTATTGGTGGAGATGTCGAAGTTGAAAAAGCGGAAATTATTGTTCCTGATAATTTTGTTAATGCAAAGTTCCTTGATATTAAAAATAAGAATTTGACCAAATTAATCCAAAAAACGCTCGAACGCGCTGATGTAAAAAGCTACAATAAAAAACGTGGTGTTTCTCGAGAGTCTTCATCAGTTGTGCGATTAAATATGCGTATTACCGCACGCAATCAATTTTTTGTACGTGGGAGAGGTTTAGATACGGAGTTGGGGGGACGCATTAATTTGACAGGGCCATTGAATGATGTGCATCCAGTTGGAGAGTTTCAGATGATTCGTGGACGTTTTGATATTCTTTCCAAACGTCTTAGTTTTGATCAAGGATATACAAGCTTTAGTGGTAATCTTAATCCTACAGTTTATTTTGTAACAAATAATAATAGTGGCGATATTCATGTCACTGTAATTGTAAGTGGAACTATTGATAATCTCGATATTAATTTTTCTTCACAACCTAATTTGCCGCAGGATGAAATTTTAGCCCGTTTAATTTTTAATCGCTCTCTTAGTGAATTATCTCCATTTCAGATTGCTCAACTTGCAGCGGCTGCTGCTAATCTTGTTGGTGCTTCTAATATATCTTTATGGGATGCTTTAAGAACTAAAATTGGTCTTGATGATCTTGATGTTGTTATTGATGAAAAGGGAAATACCGGTTTACGTATAGGACGCTATATACACAATAACATTTATTTGGGATTTGAAGCAGATTCAGATGGAACAACAAAGGGAACAATTAATTTGGATATTTCACGTAATCTTAAAGCTAAGGGCGCTATAGGGAATGAAAAAAACTCTAGTGTTGGTTTATTTTATGAAAAAGATTATTGAAGTTGATGTTTTAAAATAACATTTTTTAGAATATTTATTTTAAAAATTGCATATTATAGAGCTTTTTATAAAAGCTATTTTCTTTTTTCAGCAATTCTTGGGGTGCTCCTTGTTCAATTAGTTGTCCACTTTGGATGATAACTATTTTATGAGCGCGGGCAATTGTTGAAAGTTTATGAGCAATAACGATAGTCGTACGTTCTTTGGTGAGATGGTGCAGAGCTTCATTAATTTGTGCTTCGGTTTGTGAATCCAATGCACTTGTTGCTTCATCAAGAATTAAAATTTCACTATCATGAAGTATTGCTCTGGCAATGGCGAGTCGTTGTTTTTGTCCACCTGAAAGATTATTACCATTATCACCTATTTGTGTATCGTAACCATTTGGCAACGTCATGATGAAGTTGTGA
This sequence comes from Bartonella eidoli, assembly GCF_036576145.1. Taxonomy (NCBI): domain Bacteria; kingdom Pseudomonadati; phylum Pseudomonadota; class Alphaproteobacteria; order Hyphomicrobiales; family Bartonellaceae; genus Bartonella; species Bartonella eidoli. Next base: position 155,003 of record NZ_JBAFWX010000001.1, read on the forward strand.
GCATTGGCTGCTTTAGCTGCTTCAATGATTTCGTCATCATTAGCTCCTTTTTTCCCAAGTCCGATGTTATATTTGACAGTTCCTTGAAAGAGAAAAGTATCTTGTCCTACATAAGCTATGAGACTTCGAAGAGAATGAAATGTAGCGTAGCGGATGTCCCGACCATTGATTAGTATACGTCCTTGTGTGGGATCATAGAGACGCATAATAAGGTTAATAAAAGTTGATTTCCCTGAGCCTGATGGTCCTATCACAGCAGTCATTTTTTTTGGTTCTATTTCCAAATTGATATCTTTTAATACCATTTGGTTATCGGTATATGCGAAAGAGACATGTTCAAAACAAATAGAGCCTTGGGTGCTATCTAAATCTTTAGCTTCTGCATGTTCTATAACTGTAAGAGGGTGATCAAGTATTTCATACATCGTACGAATATTAACTAAGCCAGACTCAATTTTGACACGTATATTTGCTAATCTTTTTGCAGGTTCGTATGCTAGAAGTAACGCTACAATAAAGGACATTAGTTCACCTTGAACGCCTTCATGTTGGCTTGCAAGATAACCAGAAAAGCAAATAATACCGGCAATGGCGATACCTGTGAGTGTTTCTATCATCGGACTTGTAATGGCTTCAAGCATTGCGATATTATTTGCTTGCTTTTCAACATCACGAACAGCTTTGTTCATGCGTTTTTGCATTAATTCTTCTAAAGAAAAAGCTTTAATCACTCGAATACCAACAGTACTTTCTTGTACAATTTTGATAATTTCACTCAGTGAAAGAAGTTCTTTTTCCATAAGACCACGAACACGTTTTAAAGTTATTCTAATTCCTAAAAAAGCCAGAGGTCCTACCGTTAAAGTCATCGAGATTAACGTAAAGCTTTGAATAAACATGACGAACAACAAACCACTAACAGAGAGAAAATCACGTACAAAAGTTGTAATAATGGTATCAATGATATTACGGGTTGCTGTAGCATTGTGGGTTATGCGGACAAGAAGGTCGGATGATGTATTATTTTGGTAGAAAGAGACTCCTTGTTTCATAAGATGTGCGTAAATTTTGCGTTGTTGTTCAGCGACAATACTATTGCCTGCTTTACTTAGAAAATAAGTTTGGGAAAAGGTTGCAATTCCTTTGAGGATAAAAATAAATACAATGAGGCCAGAAACAAAAACAATCATACTAAAATTTTGTGCGTCAATAATATAATTGACAACATCACGTATAATCCATGCGCTTGCTGCGGTTGTACAGGCGATGATGATCATTGAAAAAATGGCTGCAGAGTACCAACGTGCATGTTTATAAAAATTTTCTCGTAAAAGACGAATGATAAGATATTTATCAAAGGAGGAAATTCGTTTTTTACCCATAGAAAACTTTTATCACTTTATCGTTTGTTTATACAATGTTAAGGCATTCTTTATTTAAAGACATTTAGTTTTTTACGGTAAAAAAAAGCCTTTTGTAAGAAAGCTTCTATGTACAAATCACAAAATCCACAAGCCCTATAAATATCAAAAGTCCTACAATATTATATGTAGAACTTTTAAAATCATATTTATACATTTACGTTGATAAATTTTACGTTATCGATCACTTTAGTTTAATCAAGATTATTTAGGCGCTATTACCATCATCATTTGGCGACCTTCAAGTTTTGGTTCAGATTCGATTTTAGCAACACCATTTGTATCTTCTTTAACCCGTTGAAGAAGTTTCAATCCAAGATCCTGGTGAGCCATTTCTCGACCACGAAAACGTAAAGTAATCTTCACTTTGTCGCCATTATCAATAAAACGATGAATAGCTTTCAGTTTAACCTCATAATCATGAACATCAACATTTGGACGCATCTTAATCTCTTTGACTTCGATGACTTTCTGCTTTTTTCGTGCTTCAGCAGCTTTTTTCTGAGTCTGATATTTCAGCTTACCTAAATCAATAATTTTACATACTGGTGGCTCTGCATTTGGTACAATCTCAACCAAATCAAGCCCCGCATCTGCAGCCATAGCAAGCGCTTCTTGTATTGAAACAATTCCCTGATGCTGTCCCTCGTCATTAATAAGCTGAATACAGGGAACCCGAATATCTTGATTTGAACGTGGCCCATCTTTCTGGGTAGGTGTCATCTTAAACGGTCTGCGAATGTTCATGCTCCCTAATTTCGATTCATCTATAGTGTATTTAATATATAATTATGCACAGAAAAACAACTAAAATTCGTTCTTTTTTTATTATTTGATTATTGCTTCTGCGTTTGATTTAAGTTTTTCTTTTATAAGTAAAAAATTATTTTATGGAGAACAGTATAATGGATCAAAATATTTCTAGCCATTTTTTTTCTTTTAAGAACACTGCTCTGGCAGTACGTCATCGTAAAGGCAGTCATTCTCCTGGTTTGGTTTGGTTATCTGGTTATCGTAGCGATATGTTAGGGATAAAAGCGATGATGGTTGATACGTTTGCACAAAAAAATAATTTATCCTGTTTGCGTTTTGATTACTCAGGTCATGGAGAGTCTGAGGGGGATTTTTTTCAAGGAACAATTTCACGTTGGGTTGAGGAAAGTTTAGCGGTTTTTGAATCTCATTGTGAAGGGCCACAAATTTTAATTGGTTCTTCTATGGGGGGATGGATTGCTTTAAGGCTTGCTACGATACTAGCGCAAAAAAGTAAAATGCTTGCTGGTATGGTGTTGATTGCGCCAGCTCCCGATTTTACGCAAACATTAGTGGAACCAGCATTGGGTTCGGCAGAATGGAAGATTTTAGAAGAAAAAGGATATATTGAACAACCTAAAGTGGATGATGAAGAGCCAATGTTTTATACAAAAGCATTGATTGAAGATGGACGCGATAATTGTGTTATGAAAGGATGTATTGACGTTGGGTGTCCAGCCCATATTTTACAAGGAATGGAAGATGACAAGATACCTTACCAGCATACATTGACTTTACTGGATCATTTACCTCTACATGATGTCACATTGACACTTGTTCGTGATGCAGATCATCGCTTTTCGCGTCCACAGGATTTAGACTGTCTTGAAACAGTGTTAAAATCGTTGATTAATCGAATTAATGCAAAATAAGAAGAGTAAAAATTTATTGGATAGTATAATAGTTATAGTGAAGACATGATTCATGATTATTCAGGAAAAGCACTTCGTTTTCTGTAACCATGTTATTCCTCTGCAGGTAAGAAAGAGCAAATGTGCTCGTCATTTCACATTACGCATTGATGTAGCTCATCAAAGAATTTGTGTTACAATACCTTCGTCTGCAAGTTTTTGTTCAGTTCAGGATTTTATTGAAAAGCATCGATCATGGGTTGAGCAACGTCTTGCTCGCATGAAATTTTTTCATGAAAGTTTTTATGTTAGAAAAGGTACAATAATTTCCTTATTAGGTGTTTCACATACTGTAAGACATAAAGAAGGACGTGGGATGACTGAAATCATTAAAGGCAATGCGAGACAAGGACCTGAAATTGTTGTTTATGGTTCATTAGAATATTTGCCAAGACGTGTTGCAGATTTTTTAAAAAAACAAGCTGCGCTCATTATAGCGCCATTGGTAACATATTATGCACAAAAAATAGATCGCAAAGTTAAATCGATTTATTATAAAGATACAAAAAGTCGCTGGGGGTCTTGTTCAGTAGATGGTCGAATTTCTTTTTCTTGGCGTCTTGTTATGGCGCCAAAAGAGGTTTTGGAATATGTTGTTGTACATGAAGTAGCTCATCTTATTGAGATGAATCACGGACCAAGGTTCTGGGATATTTGCGAAAAACTTTATCCCAATAGTAAAGATTATCGTTTTTGGTTAAAGAAAAATGGTCATATGCTGCATGCTATTAATTTTAATTCATATAAATTGGAAGTATAAACAATATTTGAATGAGCAGTGTTTAAGGGAGCCTTTTACTTAATATTAGCATCATTTTTTTCTTTAAATGATGAGGGGACAATCATTAAAGTTTGAATTTTTAGTATGATTGTTTCTTTCTACACAATTTATTTTATTGGATGTTTTTTGTGTTTTTACTTTATATTTTTTGTAATTCAAATTAATAACTTCTCACAATTTTTGATTCACAGATTGGAAGAGCTCTTATGTCTGTCCTTACAGATCCTATTCCGCTATTACAGGCACTTATTCGTTGCCCTTCTGTTACACCTTATGAAGCAGGTTCCTTATCAACTTTGGAACAGTTTTTAAAAAGAATGGGATTTAATATTAATCGCCTTGTTTTTTCAGATGACAATACGCAAGATGTTGAAAATCTTTATGCAAAGATGGGAAAAGAGGGCCCTCACCTTATGTTTGCTGGTCATACTGATGTTGTACCGCCAGGTGAGCTTAAAAGTTGGACCTATCCTCCTTTTAAAGCCGTGATAAATCAAGGAAAGCTATATGGCCGTGGTGCTGTTGATATGAAGGGTGCGATTGCGTGCTTTATTGCGGCGTTAGCTCGGGTTCTTGAAAAACAAGTTATTAAAGGCATGATAAGTTTTTTGATCACTGGTGATGAAGAAGGTCCTGCTATTAATGGTACGGTGAAGCTTCTAAAGTGGGCGGAACAAAAAGGCGAAAAATGGACCGCAGCTCTTGTGGGAGAACCAACAAGTGTAAAAACCGTTGGTGATGTGATTAAAATTGGTCGCCGTGGATCGATTTCTGGTATCATTACAGTTAAAGGTCTCCAGGGTCATGTTGCTTTTCCTGAGCGAGCGGCTAATCCATTACCTTTAGCAAGTAAGCTTATTCAAGCGTTAACACAAACTGCGTTGGATCAAGGAACAGATAGCTTTCAACCCAGTAATTTGGAATTAACGACAATTGATACAGGTAATCCTGCAGTGAATGTTATTCCAATGCAAACGATAATTCGTTTTAACATACGCTATAACGATCTGTGGACAAAAGAAACACTTGTTAAGGAAATTGAAGGTCGCCTTGCTGCAGTACAATCAAACAATAACTGTGATCAATTACCTTATTATCAACTTGAATGGCTACAAAGTTTGGGTAGTGTTTTTTTGACCAAGAGTGATAAACTCGTTAAAACTTTGTCAAATGCTATTGTAAGTGTGACAGGAAATATACCAGAATGTTCAACTTCAGGGGGTACTTCTGATGCACGATTTATTAAGGATTATTGCCCAGTCGTTGAATTTGGTTTACCAGGAAAGACTATGCACATGGTGGATGAGTGTGTGGCTCTTGAGGAAATGGAAAGCCTCACGTCTATTTATGAACGCTTCATTGTTGATTTTTTTGCATAGGAAAATAATTTTTGTTGGATGACAGGCAACGAGGCTTGGGAAGGTTTTAGTTTGCTAATTGGTTAATGATGTAGTCAAGAAGGATGCGTCCTGTTTGTGTTGCTTTTAAGCGTTTGTTTCCTATCATTTCTACTAGCCCTTGTTGTTGTAAAGTAATAAGTTTTTCCATTGGTAGGCTATTGGAGTTTAATTTTTCATAACGTATAATATCTAAGCCTTCAGAAAGCCGTAAGCCCATAATGAGCATTTCACTGGCTTGTTGTTTTTTCGTTAGTTGTTCTGTTTCAATACAACCATGTCCTGTAGTTTCTACCAATTCAAGCCAATGTTCAGGATATTTTTCGTTTATCGTCACAGAACGCTTGTCGTTTTCTATTTGAGATGAGGATATTGTTGAAGGAGTATGAAAATTATTCAGTGGACGTTTAATAAAGCGCCCATGCGCCCCTGGGCCAAACCCTGCATATTCATGATAACGCCAATAAAGGAGATTATGAGCCGATTCAGCGCCAGGAGTTGCATGATTTGATATCTCATAGGCAGGAAGTCCATGCATAGTGGTTATTTCTTGGGTAAGGTGGTATAGGTTTGCTGCAAGCTCTGATGCTGGAAGGGTAAGTCTTCCTGCGGCATAAAGCCGTTTAAAGGCAGTTCCCTCTTCTATAGTTAATTGATAAAGGGAAAGATGATCTGCTGCTAAATCAATGGCTTGCAAGAGTTCACATTTCCATTGTTCAAGTGTTTGCTCAGGGCGAGCGTAAATTAAATCAAAGGACAAGCGTGGAAAGATTTTCCGTGCTAATGTAATAGCATCAAGAGCTTGTTGCACATCATGAAGACGACCAAGTTTTCGCAGTGCTTTGTCATTGAGTGCTTGCACTCCTAGAGACAAACGATTGACTCCTGCTGCACGGTATCCATGAAAACGTTTTGCTTCTACACTTGATGGATTGGCTTCTAGTGTGATTTCAGCTTTATTATCGACGGTCCATTTTTTTGCAATAGCTTGCAATAAATCATAGACAGTTTGAGGTGTCATAAGGGAGGGGGTTCCTCCGCCAATAAAAATACTTGTGATACGACGTGGACCTATTTTGCTATATTGGGTTTCCATTTCGCGTTCAAAAGCTTTTACGAAACGAGGCTGATCAACTCCATTGATTCGAACATGCGAATTAAAGTCACAATAAGGACATTTGGCTGTGCAAAAAGGCCAGTGAATATAAATACCGAAAGATTCATTCATTACAATGTTAGAAGATTTTCTGCTAAAAGTTTGAAAGCACGTGCGCGATGTGAGAGGGGTGTTTTATCATTAAGTTTCCAACCATGCTTTTGTTCCATTGACATTTCTCCAAAGGTTTTTTCGTATCCATCTGGTAGAAAAACAGGATCAAGGCCAAAACCTTCATCTCCGCATGGAGGCCAAACAAATGTGCCGTCGATACTGCCACGAAAATAGTCAGCATAACCATCAGGCCATGCAATGCAGATGACTGATATAAATCGACATTTACGTTGACTCTTTGTATAGGCTTTAACTTTTTGAAGTTCATCTTCTATTTTTTGCATAGCTTTTAAAAAATTACGTGTGCCGTTAGGTTCAACAGCCCAATCAGCTGTATAAACACCTGGTGCACCGTTTAATGCATCAACTTCCATACCAGAATCATCAGATAAAGCCGGCAGTCCTGTATTTTTTGCAGCTGAAAAGGCTTTTATATAGGCATTTTCTTCAAATGTTGTTCCTGTTTCTTTTGGTTCAAGCAGACCGATCTCCTTAGAAGATTGCGTTGTTAAACCAAATGGCGCAATCAATGTAGTAATCTCCCGCAATTTTCCGGCATTATGTGTGGCGATGACAAGTTTTTTTGTTATTATGCTTCTCATGTACATTTCTCCGGGAATAAAAAGAAGGAAGCTCTTTACTATAGTAAAAGCAAGCTTAAACGGCTCCATGATATGGGGCTTTCCAAATTTTACAAGACATAATCTCACTAATATTAGATTCCGATAAAATTTTTCGCATTTTATAAGAGCTATAATGAGTAAGATATATGAAATACCTTTCTTTTTGGTAGTGGCATTCTTTGTAAAAAATATGCTATATCTTTTTGTACTGTTTTAGATTATTTGACCAGAATCAAGCACAACTTATACAAAAAAGTATTTTTCAAGTAGTGAAATAATTGCGATGAAACATAAACCTATTGATGATGAATTAAAATATCTTGATAAGCGTTCTCGTGATATTTTTCGCCATATTGTTGAAGCGTACCTTAATGATGGGGAACCTGTAGGATCACGAAATCTTTCGCGGCTTTTACAACAAACATTATCACCTGCAACAATTCGTAATGTAATGAGTGATCTTGAACATCTTGGCTTAATTTATGCTCCTCATGTATCTGCAGGACGAATGCCAACACAATCAGGTTTGCGATTTTTTGTTGATACATTTATGGAAGCAGGTGATTTACCAACAGAAGAGCGCGAAAGTATTGAAAATCAAGTCAAGGAGGCTGGTCATACAAAGTCGGTGGAACATTTCCTCGTTCAAGCTAGCCAGGTTCTTTCAGATCTTTCACGTGGGGCCGGTTTGGTATTAGCAACAAAACATGAAGGGACATTGAAGCATATTGAATTTGTACGCCTTGATGGAGAGCACGCTCTTGCAGTTTTAGTAACACAACGAGGTGAGGTTGAAAATCGTATTGTTCATTTGCCTGAAGGTGTTACTCATGCACAATTAACAGAGGCAACAAATTTTCTCAATGCGCATATTCAAGGGCGCACATTGAGTGAAGCTAAAGGAGAGATTGCACGTTTATGTTCAGAAACACGGGCTGCTCTTGATCACTTATCTCATCATCTTGTTGAAACTGGCTTGGCTCTTTGGGGAGGGGAAGATGCTAATCATAAAATACATCTTATTGTTCGTGGACGGAGTAATTTGCTTGAAGATGTAAAGGCGAAAGAAGATTTAGAGCGATTACGACATTTGTTTGATGATCTCGAAACACGTGAAAGTATGGCACAGCTCCTTGATTTAACGGATGAAGGTTCGGGGGTTCGCATTTTTATTGGGTCAGAGAATAAGTTGTTTTCGCTTTCTGGTTCTTCTTTAGTTGTGGCTCCTTATTGTGATTCACAACAAAGAGTCATTGGTGCTTTAGGGGTTATTGGGCCAACACGGCTTAATTATGCAAGAATCGTGCCTATGGTTGATTATACAGCTCAGCTTGTGTCACAGTTGTTACGTTAACACAATCAAGCAGGCAAATGTTTTTATTATAACACTCATTATGTTAAGAATGTTAAGATGCCTAAATATACCTTGATTTTTGTCTGTAAAATTTCAATATCGAGAGTAACAAATCTTATGAAGGAATGGAATTTTTATGTCTGATGAAAAAAACAAATTTACTAATGCTTCATTTGAAAATTATGATTTAAAAGATTCAGCTGATGACAATACATTTAAACAGCCTGCAGATGAACTTTTAAATATGCATGAAGCAGAATCCAATACAGATATGGATGAGAAAAAAAATGAGTTTATTGATCCTTCGGTTGCTTTGCAAGATGAAAATAGAGAATTGAAAGATCAACTTTTGCGTCTTGCTGCAGATATGGAGAATCTCCGGCGTCGTACTGCACGCGATGTAGCTGATGCAAAGGCTTATTCTATCGCTAATTTTGCACGTGATATGTTATCTGTTTCTGATAATCTTAACCGCGCTTTGGAAGCTATTCCAGAAGGTGAGCGGGAGAATGATGTTGGTTTGAAAACATTAGCTGAAGGTGTTGAAATGACTGAGCGTGCAATGATGGCAGCATTAGAACGTCATGGGGTAAAAAAAATTAATCCAGAGGGACAAAAGTTTGATCCTCACTTTCATCAAGCAATGTTTGAAATTCCTAATGCTAATGTTCCGGATAACACCGTTCAGCAGGTTGTTCAAGCAGGCTATATTATTGGTGAGCGCGTATTACGTCCAGCGGTGGTTGGTGTCGCTAAAGGGGGAGCGAAAGAAACTTCTGTTGAGTCCGATCCAACATAGAGTATACTACACTACCCCTTTATGCTTTAGCATAAGATTATGATATTACTCACCTTTCATTTTTGAAGTGCTTTGTTGCAAAAAAATTTAAAGGGTGTTCTTACGCCCTTTTATGCTTGAAGTTTCCAACTTCCTTTTACAATATAGGGATCATCACTCATAGGAGAGGGAGATAACAATAAAACAAAATGATGAATCCAAAAAGGAGCAATAGAAAAATCTTCTCGAGCAGATAAGTAAGAAGAAAGATCTTCAGATTTAATATCGAGTAATCGTGCAATAGTAATATGCGGAGAAAATTGCCTTACATCAGGAGGTAATTTTAAGCGATTTCGTATGCATTGCATCTGTTTGTGTAAGAGGTCTAGAGTTTCACAAGAATTAATACGAACAACAAGGGAATGGGGGGTATTATCTTCTTGAGAAAATACTTTAAAGCCATTTGTGCGTAACTCAAAAGGGGGGAGCTCTATTGTATTAAAGGCACAGATAAGCTCATTTTCTACAGAGCTATCGACCTCACCGAAAAAAGACAAAGTAATGTGAAAATTTTCTGGATTAATCCACTGCGCTTTTGTTAGGCCATTTTGTAATGATATGAGAGATTCTGTTGTTTCTTTAGGAATTTGAACAGCACTAAACAGACGTAACATGATATTTCCTTATAGCTAAAAAGTTCTTCTGTGAGCATAAAAGCACTGTACCGTAGCCGGGTAAAAGTTACATTTATGGTTTCTAATTATAAACATAAGGCTTATTTCTCTTTTTTAAAAAAGCTCTTGCAATTCCGATTATGAGGTGGTCATTTTATTTACTAAAAGAATTGAAAGTATTTTAGTTCGTTAAAAGCCGTACATTCTCCTTCTATCAATATCAGACTATGAACATTAGGTTTGGTGAGATAGTGATTAGCAAATAATCGCATTTATTAGATATGATTGAAATAAATATCACCATTGCATAAACGCTATAACAGACGATACGGGTTTTGATCATTTTAGTACTAGGATATGAAACACTTGTTTTGTTAAGAGAAAAGGGAAAGGTTCAATTAGATAATTATAAAAAGTTTGTTATCTTATTTTATAAGGACAATGATAATGTTTAAAATTCATTATTTATTGAGCTGCTCATAAATGCATTGAAAATTTAGTTAGAACATTATTATCAGGTGAAGTTAGCAATGAACTTTTTATAATTGATAGTCGTGATGGTTTTTTCATCATTTCAATAATGACGCCTAAATTATACAAATTGTATAGAAGAATGTGTATGCAAATTTATCTATCCTAAATATTAAGATGACAGCTTATATATATTAAGGAGCGTTTTTATTTTAATTATAAGATCATAGTTATGTTATCATACATTAATATGTTTTGTTTCTTCTATTCTCAGTATTTTAGATAATGAAATACTAGGGTATTTGCGAATAAAATCAGTTTTGCGAGCATGGGGATACGCACATCTGAGGATCATTTTGATTTGTTTTTCATTTGTAAAATAACTAATTAATTTGCATAGCAATTATTAAATCATCAATTTATATGACCGTATCATGATTTGTGTTTGTGGAGGAAATAGTGTCTTATAATTTTAGTGTTGATCTAGGTTATTATTAGGATAAATGTGTGTTTTGAAAATTCTTTTATGTTTAATAATATGTTTTACAGCATGTAAAAAAGTTAATAATCAATCCATTTGGTATGCTACAAAAGTGAGTCCAATCGTTTTATAAAAACTCCCATTAGAGAGAACCTAATCATATATCAGGATAGGATTTATAATTCTATAAAGCTTTATTGCATTTCCAAGAAAAATTCTCAAAAACAGACAGATTTATGAGGTGTTTTCTATATCTTGATGATATTAACATAAAGACTTGGATATTTTACAAAAGATATATTCATAAATTAAAAAGTCTGATTTGTACAAAAATTTTCATATACAGAATAGAAAATAACAATGTAATCTATAACTGCTTATTTATAAGCTTTACCGTATAATCTGGTGCCATAAATATTCATGACATAAAGTTTCTATTTTTCTGTAGAAAATATTACATCATCATTTATAAATTTTTCATACTCTGATTATTTAGTATGATTGAGTAAAAAAGAGGCGGAATAAAACTTATCTTAATCTATTAAAGAGTTTGAATTAATAGAATTTTTAAAAAATAAGAGGAATTTCTTTTATTATAACTTTCCATTTTTATTGTTATGCTTTGAGATAGATAATTATTTTTTTAAGGGAAGAACAATAATAAATCGTGCGCCAGTTTTACTATTTTCAGCTGTAGGATCAACGATATTTTCAGCTGTAATTGTTCCGTTATGGGCTTCGATGATTTGTCGACTAATAGAAAGTCCGAGTCCTGAATTTTGTCCAAATGCATTTTCTTTTGGTCGATCAGTATAAAAGCGTTCAAAAATACACTCAATATTTTCTGAACGAATGCCAGGTCCATTATCTTCAATCGTTAAAATAAGATTTGATGCGTCACTTTTCATAGTTATACAAATTCGACCGTTATCATGGGGGACAAAAGAACGTGCATTTTCAATAAGATTGGAAACGACTTGGCCTAAACGGAGTTCATGTCCTAATACGAGATAGGCTTTGCCATAAGGGCGCGGAGTAATATGAAGTTTGATATCAATTGTTTGTTGGTTACGATATACTTCATTAATAGCATGTACGAGATTTTCTAAAAGCTTTGCTATATCTACAACTTGTGCGGTTTCACGAGCAAGTTCTGCATCTAACCGCGATGCATCAGAAATGTCGGTAATCAAACGGTTAAGACGTTGTATGTCATGTTGAATAATTCCAAACAATTGCGACTGTTCTTTTTCATTCTTAACCAGGGGAAGCGTTTCAACAGCGCTGCAAAGTGAAGTGAGAGGATTTTTTAATTCATGACTTACATCTGCAGCAAAGCGTTCAATAGCTTCAATGCGCATATAAAGGGCATTGGTCATGTCACGAATGGATGTTGAAAGATGACCAATTTCATCTTCACGTTCGGAAAAATCAGGGATTTCCACGCGTTTATTGTTTCCATGGCGTACGCGATTAGCAGCTGCAGATAATTTGCTCAATGGATGAGCAATTGTGTTAGCTAAAAACAAGGAAAGTACTAAGAGCACACTACTGACGATTGCAAAAACTTTAAAAATAGCTAGTCTTTCGTTTTTTACAATATTATCAATGTCTGAACCAGTTGTTGAAAGAAGGAGGGCACCTACCACTGCCCTGTAACGTTGAACAGGTACAGCAACAGAAACTATTAATTGACCTTGTCTGTTTCGTCTTTTTGCAGTAGAAATAGATCCATTTAATGCTCGATAAACTTCTGGATAAGCAATGTCGGTAGTTTTTGTTTGCTTTTTATCAAGAGTGATACCGCTACCATAGAGTATATTTGAAAACCATGAATGGAGGCGTGTCCATAGATTTTCTTCAGTTTTAATGGGTGGTAAATCATAGCTAAAAACTTCTCCACTAGAGTAGAGAACGCGCGAATCAAGAAGCAAAGTAGCATCACGGTCATAGATGCGTGCTCTTGTTATTTTTGGTGTAATAAGGCGCCGTAAAAGCGGAGCAACCCTTTCAGGGTTAATAGGAAAATCCCAAGAGTCGGTTGATTGAGGTGTCGGCGTAATGCTTTCTCCAACCTGTAGTTCTAAAAGCTTTTGGGGATCGATAAAAATAGAGTTTGTGTCTATCGTTGCAGAAGCGGCAATGGCTCCAGCAATAATTTTTCCTTGAGTACATAAACTTCCAATTTTAGCATCAATTAAGCCGTCACGAAATTGATTAAGATATAAAATACCTGTTACCAAAATGCCAAGAGCAGCAAGGTTTAAAATGACAATGCGGCGTGTAAGACTAGAAAAAAACAATTGTTTAAGTGGACGCTGTATTCGAAAATACAAATGAGCAAGTGCAGAAAATTGCATTGAAAGGATATTTTTTTTTTCTTTTGGAGGAAAAGTTTCCAATTGAGTATTTTTTGTCATCGATTTGATTGCCATTCAAATTTTTGCGACAAAACAACTTCAAACCTCGTGAAAACGATAACCCACACCATAAAGCGTTTCAATCATTGCAAAATCATCATCCACTTGCTTAAATTTTTTACGTAGACGTTTAATGTGGCTATCAATGGTGCGATCATCCACATATACTTGATCGCTATAAGCAGCATCCATTAAAGCATCACGACTTTTTACTACTCCTGGTCTTTGTGCTAAAGTTTGAAGAATCAGAAATTCTGTCACGGTCAAAATAACAGGTTTATCTTTCCATGTACAGGTATGGCGTTCTTGATCCATAACAAGATCTCCACGTTTAAGGGAAGAGGCGGGTGAAGATCCTGTTGCAAGAGGTTGATTACGAGCATTTGAACGGCGCAAAATAGCCTTTACTCGTTCAATGAGAAGACGTTGAGAAAAAGGCTTTGTGATAAAATCATCCGCTCCCATTTTGAGACCAAACAACTCATCAATTTCATCATCCTTAGAGGTAAGAAATATAACTGGAATATCAGATTTTTGACGAAGCCGGCGTAAAAGTTCCATTCCATCCATTCTGGGCATTTTAATATCAAAAATAGCCAAGTGTGGGGGATGCAACGTTAAACCCTTGAGTGCAGATGCTCCATCCGTATAGCTTTCAACTCGATAGCCTTCTGTTTCAAGTGCAAAAGATAAAGATGTTAAAATATTGCGGTCATCATCAACAAGTACAATCGTTTGGATGATTGTTGGAGTATCCTTCATAGCTTCTTAGACCTTTCTATTGCCGTGGCAGTAAATCGCCCACGCTATTTATATGGGAGTTCGCATTTTTTTTGCAAAACAAATATGTTACAAATTGTAGCAGACTAAAAAACCTTTCAGCTTCACGGTAAAAACTTTTTTCTCTTTATAATCCTATAACGCTTTTGCTCGTATTAAGATCCCTTCTACTCAACAGAACTTTCATTAAAGTGTTTTTTATCAAAGTTTTCTGCTGTTTATGTTTAAGAAATAAACAAATTTATTTTTTATTATTGAAGTTTAGGAGCCTCACCTATTTTATTATTTAAGAGTGAAAAATAATGTGGTGATATATGGATATAAGTAGTGATATTTGAAGACAAAGCATGTCATTATTGTATAAAATGATGTTATAATGGGGTTTCTAATTTGTTAAAATATTTTGAGAAAAGCTTAATATTTTAAATTCTGAATCAGAAAAAATTTGAAAATTATATTAGATAATTTTACAGTTTAATATAAAAAATGGGTATTTAAGTCAAAAGTGATAAAGTGATTTTAAAAGTATCCTTTTTTTGATATTATCCAATGAACAATTATTGATGCTTATAATTATGTGTGAAATCGATGACAGTTTTTTGCTTTTATAGTCTATATTTTGATGATAATCTTTAGAAAGTTGCTAAAAAATTACAAAAAATAGAAAGATAATAAAAATACTTTACTCTTGAATTTAGTAAGCTAATCTTTAAGCTATCCTATAAATTAATCGCGCATATTTTTAAAATTGTTTAACTGAGGAAATGAAACTTCATTATATGTTTTTGTAATATTAAAAAATAAGAAGCTTGAAAATTTTTCCATGCTTCTTATTTCGTTAACATATCAGTTTTTAGGAATGGTGAAAGAATTTATTGTGAAGTAAGTGTTTTTGAAGATGATGTTGCTCCTATAGCGTTTACATGAAAGTCAACGTCAATTGTACCAGCTTTTTCAAATGTTAGTTTTGCACTGATTTTTTCACCTTGTTTGAATGGCTGTGAAAGTCCCATGAACATAATGTGATTACCACCAGGCTTTAGTGTAATCTCACCATTGCCGGGGATTTCTATGCCATTATGCATTTTTTCCATTTTCATAATATCGTTAACAACGATCATCGAGTGAATTTCTGCTGTTTGCACTTTGTCTGATGAGACAGAAATTAAACGATCCGGGGTGCTGCTATGATTAATGATATAGAGATAACCGCTAGCAACTTTTACGCCTTTTGGTGTTTCTCGTGTCCAAGGGTTAATAACTTCTATATCACCAAGATGGTACTTTTGAGCAGTTGCAGGTATCGCTATACAAGAAAAGACAAGAGCTCCTATAATATTTATAATAATCTTTTTGAATGAATATTGTACATCATTAGAATCCTTCAGCATAAGATTTGTTATGCTTTCGGTGATAAGTGTTATCATCGTTTACCCTCCTGTATTAAATTTACTTTATACAACGCTTCTCATTTATTTTAGTATTTTTAGCAAAATTTTTGTCCAAAATAAAAGAGAGAATTTTTTTTGTTGTAATTTGAAGATAATGATGCACAGATACAATATCTGTTGATTTTTGGAAAGTATGCACGACCTGAGTAAGGTTTATAATAATAGTGCGTTTAAAAGGAAGGTCCCTTTTATATGAGAAGTTTATTCTTCCATATTTGTAGAGATTTAAAATTTCAATAAGTTTTTTTAAAAGTTAGGCTGAATATTATAAGTTAATAAAAAAACGGAATCTATTGATCATATAGATTTATTATGGTCAATTGATATTTAACTAAAAAAAGGACTTGTAGTACTCATGTTGTAAATTTGTCTTGCTTAAATGATATGTCATAAGGACTTTGTGTAAGTGTCTATGAAATCTGTAATACTAATTCTTCTGTTATTATGGGTTATAAGGAGACAAAGAAGATGCTGGGTAATTATCTTTATTTTTCAATTCTTAGAGATTTTTATATTATGAAGACTGAAGGAAGTTTGTGTTTAAGTATAAAGAAAAATTTTATTTTGGAAATGTTTCTTGATTATTCTCTTGTAGGGATAAAGGGTTGTTCTTATATACCAAGCAACGGGGCTTGTTATAATTTTTAGTTTATTTGTGTAATTTTGAATTAGATGCAGGCTTTGAGTGTTATAAGGAGCTGTTTTAGAAAGATGCTTGATAAAGGTTGAGACAGCTTGCTGAATGGAGATTATGATATGGCAAAAGTAATTGGTATTGATTTGGGGACAACTAACTCTTGTGTCGCTGTTATGGATGGTAAAAATGCAAAGGTCATCGAAAATTCAGAGGGAGCACGGACGACACCTTCCGTTGTTGCCTTTACTGATGGGGGTGAGCGGCTTGTTGGACAGCCTGCTAAACGCCAAGCAGTAACAAACCCTGAAGGAACAGTTTTTGCGGTTAAACGTTTAATTGGGCGTCGGTTTGATGATCCCACGGTTGAAAAAGATAAGGCGCTTGTTCCTTACAAGATTGTTAAAGGTGATAATGGTGATGCATGGGTTGAAGAAGCTGGCAAGAAATATTCTCCATCGCAAATTTCAGCTATGATTTTGCAAAAAATGAAAGAAACTGCAGAATCTTATCTTGGTGAAAAGGTTGAGCAAGCGGTTATTACTGTTCCCGCGTATTTTAATGATGCACAACGTCAGGCCACAAAAGATGCTGGTAAGATCGCTGGGCTTGAGGTTTTGCGGATTATAAATGAGCCGACAGCGGCTGCTTTAGCTTATGGTCTAGACAAAAAAGACGGGAAAACTATCGCGGTTTATGATCTTGGTGGTGGTACATTTGATATCTCTGTTCTTGAAATTGGAGATGGTGTTTTTGAAGTTAAGTCGACCAATGGAGATACTTTTTTAGGCGGTGAAGATTTTGATATGCGCTTGGTTGGTTACTTTGCGGATGAATTCAAGAAAGAGCAAGGGATTGATCTGAAAAATGATAAACTGGCATTGCAGCGTTTAAAAGAAGCTGCAGAAAAAGCAAAGATTGAGTTATCCTCTTCCCAACAAACAGAAATCAATTTACCGTTTATTACAGCGGATCAATCTGGCCCTAAGCATTTAACCATGAAGTTAACGCGGGCAAAGTTTGAGTCTTTAGTTGATGATTTAGTGCAGCGTACTATCGAGCCTTGTAAAGCTGCATTAAAAGATGCAGGGTTGAGTGCTGGTGAAATTGATGAAGTTGTTTTAGTGGGTGGTATGACTCGTATGCCCAAAATTCAAGAAATGGTGCAAAGCTTTTTCGGTAAAGACCCACATAAAGGTGTCAATCCTGATGAAGTTGTAGCTATGGGAGCTGCTATCCAAGGGGGTGTATTGCAGGGTGATGTAAAAGATGTTTTACTTTTGGATGTAACACCTTTGTCTTTAGGTATTGAAACGCTAGGTGGGGTTTTTACGCGTTTAATTGAGCGCAACACCACCATTCCAACTAAAAAGTCACAAGTTTTTTCAACGGCGGATGATAATCAGAGTGCTGTAACTATACGTGTTTTCCAAGGTGAACGCGAAATGGCCAACGATAATAAGTTATTAGGTCAATTTGATCTTGTTGGTATTCCGCCTGCACCCCGTGGTGTGCCTCAGATTGAGGTGACTTTTGATATTGATGCAAATGGTATTGTTAATGTTTCAGCCAAGGATAAAGGAACTGGTAAAGAGCATCAAATACGTATTCAGGCATCAGGTGGCTTGAGTGATACTGATATCGAAAAAATGGTTAAAGATGCAGAAGAGCATGCAGCTGAAGACAAGAAGCGCCGTGAAGGTGTTGAAGCTAGAAATCAGGCGGAAGCTCTCGTTCATTCAACTGAAAAGTCACTGGCTGAATATGGCGATAAGGTATCAGCTGAGGATAAAGGTCAGATTGAAACAGCAATAACTGACTTAAAGGCTGCACTTGATGGTACTGATACTGAAGAGGTAACAGCAAAGATGCAAAAATTAGCGGAAGTAAGTATGAAACTTGGACAGGCTATGTACGAAGCTTCACAAGCAGCAGAGAACACTGAAACAGATACAAAGAATGATGATGTTGTTGATGCTGATTTTGAAGAAGTTAATGATAAGAAAAAATAGTATAAGTAAATGTAAAAATAGTGTAAGTAAATGTATTGATTAAATCGATAAACCCCGCCTTTGAAATATAAGGCAGGGCTTTATTGTTTAAGATGAATTATAACTCTATTGCTATGAGCATAAATTGGAAATAAATATTATTATCCTAAGATGGATGAAAAAAAAATTATCAGGAATACATGATGAAGGTTGATTATTATGAAATTCTTGGTGTAACCCGCGAATGTGACGATAAAAAGCTAAAATCTGCTTTTCGTAAGTTAGCGATGCAATATCACCCTGATCGCAATGCAGGGGATAAGGAAGCAGAGCGAAAATTCAAAGAAATTGGTGAAGCCTATGAAGTTCTCAAGGATCCCCAAAAGCGAGCTGCTTATGACCGTTTTGGTCATGCGGCTTTTGAAAATAGTGGCCGAAATGGAGCAAATCCTTTTGGAGGTTTTGCTGCTGGCGGCGGGTTTACCGACATTTTTGAAGATTTTTTTGGCGAAATTATGGGGGGTGGACACCGTAAACGCAGTGATAGTCGTGAGCGTGGTGCAGATCTAAGTTTTAATATGGAAGTGACTTTGGAAGAAGCCTTTTCAGGAAAGACTGCACAAATTAATATTCCCAGTTCTGTTACTTGTGATACTTGTGAAGGATCAGGTACGAAAAAGGGATCTAAGCCACAAGTTTGCGGGACTTGCCATGGGTCTGGCCGTATACGTGCTGCGCAGGGCTTCTTTTCCATTGAACGGACATGTCCTGTATGTCATGGGCGTGGTGAGGTCATTACCGATCCATGTTTAAAATGCCATGGAACAAGACGGGTAGAAAAAAATCGTTCGTTAAGTGTAAATATTCCAGCTGGAATCGAAGATGGGACACGTATTCGTCTTTCTGGTGAGGGTGATGCTGGTATTCGTGGTGGTCCTAATGGCGATCTTTATATTTTTCTGTCTATTAAACCGCATGAATTTTTTCAGAGAGAGGGAGCAGATATTCATTGTCGCGTTCCTATTTCGATGATTACAGCTGCTTTAGGGGGTGAATTTGAGGTCTCTGATCTTAATGGTGTGAAAGCACGTGTTAAGGTACCAGAAGGTACACAAAATGGGCGTCAATTCCGTCTTAAAGGAAAAGGGATGCCTATGTTGCGTCAACAGGCAAGAGGCGATCTCTATATTCATATTACTATTGAAACACCGCAAAAATTAACGAAAGAGCAGCGAGAGTTGTTACAAGAATTTGAAAAGCTTTCAAATCATGAAAATCTGCCGCAATCGCACGGTTTTTTTTCACGCATGAAAGAGTTTTTTGAGAATATTTCAGGTCAAAATTAGTAATGAATGTAAAGAATATTATGCTTCACACATATTTTTAGATTTTGAAACATAAAAATACTCTACTTAAAATAGAGACACTATCACTCATTCTAGCTTAATGTTAGATAAGCTATATTAAATATGTCCTGTTGCCCTCTAGACCATATAGACAGTTTTTACTTCATGTCTACATTTGAATAAAAGAGTTTCTGTGCAACAGGACAACAATTACCGTAATATTAAATATAATTGCACTTTATCAATTCAATATTTTTGTGCCTTTAGTAAGATAGAAATTCTCTTACTTTGAATTTTGTAGTTAGTTTATTATAGAGTTTTAATGATAACGTAGCTTTTTAGAATCTACAATTTTAGCTATTTCTAATATAAAGGTTTATTCCTAAATTTTTTATCATTGAAAGAAAGGGAGTGCTTTTATAAGAGATGTTGGTATTTTTTTTGATTGAATGAAAATTAAAAAATGGTGAAACCAATTATAATAAGTTTCTTATGAGCGAAAGTTGCGGGCTTATTTTTTGTTTAATGAACTCATCAATTACCATATAATCTATTAGTATCGATTTTTGTAAAAAGCTGGTTCGTTGTTTTGTGGTATTTTAATTTTTTAAAATAAACGTTATCTAAACATATTATTCGATAATCTTTGTTCTCATCTCTAAAAATTGTCCCATGCAAACTAAGGAATTTGTCAGGTTTATCTCTTAAATATCTATATGTATCGTGTTCTCTTTTGATGAGAAGTGTCTGCTTAGTTAATTTTTTGGTTTTATTCATTATTGCTTTAATTTCACTTATATTTTGAGATGGTTTTTCAAAATCATCTAGAGATGAATATTCTTATTTTGTTGTAATTTAAGGTAAATTTGACGATTTTTAATGGAATGGTTAGAGTACAGCTTATTTTAAATCTATTTTCATTTTTCCTAAACTTCATTAAGAGATTGTGAAAAGTGATGAGGAGACTCTTTTTATGGATGATATTGGGAAAACCACAGTAGATGATTTTGAAAAGCAAGCAGCGTTTTTATCATCTGCTTTACCTTATATGCAAAAATATGAAAATGAAACGGTTGTGGTGAAATATGGCGGTCATGCTATGGGTGATCCTGATTTAGGGCGGGCATTTGCGTGCGATATTGCTTTGTTAAAGCAATCAGGCATTAATCCTGTCGTAGTTCACGGTGGTGGTCCTCAAATTGCTGAGATTTTAATGAAAATGGGGATTGAATCACGGTTTGAAAATGGCTTGCGTGTGACTGATAAACGGATTGTTGAAGTAGTTGAAATGGTTTTGGCAGGATCTATCAACAAGGAGATTGTTTCTCTTATCAACGCTGAAGGTGAATGGGCGATAGGGCTGTGTGGTAAGGATGGCAATATGGTCTTTGCTGAAAAAGCTTATAAAACTGTAATTGATCCTGATTCAAATATTGAACGTGTTTTAGATTTGGGATTTGTTGGTGAGCCTGTTGATGTTGATCGAACATTGCTAGATCTTTTAGCTTGTTCTGAGATGATTCCAGTTCTTGCTCCTGTTGCTCCAGGACGCGATGGAAAAACCTATAATATTAATGCTGACATTTTTGCTGGAGCTATTGCTGGTGCTTTAGAAGCAAAGCGTCTTTTGTTTCTGACTGATGTGCCTGGAGTTTTGGATGAGAAGGGTAAAGTTTTAAAAGAATTGACGATTTCTGAAGCTAAAAAACTTATTAAGGATGGGATAATTTCAGGGGGTATGATTCCAAAGGTTGAGACATGTATTAATGCTTTGCAAAATGGTGTAGAAGGTGTGGTTATTTTGAATGGGAAAACTCCCCATTCTGTTTTACTTGAATTATTTACCGAACAAGGGGCTGGAACGCTTATTGTTTCTTAAAATATGTAAGATAAATCGGAGGATAAAATTTATGGCTGTAATAAAACGGTTTAAATGCCCTTCATTCAGTCAACAAGAGATGGTGCTGTTTTTTGCAACTGTACTTTGGGGAATTACGTTTTTAGTTACTCATGTAGCGGTACGTTATAGTGGTCCTCTTTTTTTTGTAGGGTTTCGTTTTATTGTTGCCGCATTGATGTGTAAGGTAGTTTTTAGGCGTTCTATGAAGGGTACAACCGTTTATGAAATTTTTTCTGGTATGGCTATTGGTCTTGCAATGTTTCTTGGTTATGCTTTTCAGGCATCTGGGCTTCAGACCGTTATCAGTAGTCAAGCAGCCTTTATTACGGCGCTTTATGTGCCTATGGTTCCAATATTGCAGTGGATTATTTTTCAAAAGTCTCCTCGTTTAACAAGTTGGGTTGGCATTATTTTTGCTTTTGTTGGACTTATGTTTGTTTCAGGACAAGGGCTAAAGGGGATTAATTTCTCAAAGGGTGAAATTCTTACTTTGTTGGGTGCTTGTGCAGTTGCTGGAGAGGTTATTCTTATTGGTTTTTTTGCTAATAAAGTGAATAGCCATCGTATTACAATTATACAGTTGTTTTTTGCTAGTCTTTTTTCATTTTCTTGTATGCCTTTGGTGGGAGAAAGCATTCCTGAATTTTCATGGGTGTGGTTAAGTGTTGGCGTGGGATTGGCGTTTATGAGTGCGGTAATTCAATTAGCTATGAACTGGGCACAAAAGTCTGTTTCTCCCACGCGTGCAACACTGATTTATGCGGGTGAGCCTGTATGGGCTGGTATTGTTGGGCGTTTTGCTGGTGAACATTTATCTTCTTTAGATTTATTAGGAGCATTTTTGATTTTGATTGGGACTATTGTGGCGGAATTACAACCTTCACGATGGCGAAAAAAAGATAGAGTTGTTGAAAAAGTTAATTAGTTTACTTTTTTTTAACAGAAATTTACATGATGATTTTTTTCAATGCAAAGTACCTATTTAGTTTTTAAGATGATATGCAGCAAAAAAATTGAAAAGCAAGGTAGATATCCTTGGATATACAATTTTTAAAGAAGGTCTATTGTATATTTTCTCATTATTTAAAAAAGAGAAGAGCTTTTTCAAAGTTTTGATTAATGGGATGGATTTTTTGTGAGTTTTCTTAATTAAGTGAGCTGTATAAATAAGAAAGCACTTTAGACAGAGTTTAACATACGGTACATTATATACAGATTCTTGGTAATTTACAAATATTTATAATAAGGTAATAATAATAAGTTGATATAATAAAAAGTATTTTTGCTGTTTAAACAGCACTTTTTATAATTATTGAACCAATTTAAGGACTACTTTTTTTAAGTAAGGGGAGTATTTTTAAAAAGCTCTCTTTTTCTTTATCTCAAAAGGCACAATTGGTCTTTGCGTTTTGTTTTATTCTTTGCTAAATCGCCTTGTATGACTATAGACATCAATCATATACGTAATTTTTCAATAGTAGCTCACATCGATCATGGAAAGTCGACTTTGGCTGATCGTTTAATTCAAATGACAGGCGGTCTTGAAACGCGAGAAATGAAAGAGCAAGTCTTGGATTCTATGGATATTGAGCGTGAGCGTGGAATTACCATTAAGGCTCAAACGGTACGTTTGCACTATAAAGCAAATGATGGAGAAATATACATTCTCAATCTTATTGATACACCTGGTCATGTTGATTTTGCTTATGAAGTTTCACGTTCATTAGCGGCTTGTGAAGGTTCGTTGCTAGTGGTAGATGCGAGTCAAGGAGTAGAGGCACAAACATTAGCAAATGTTTACCAAGCCATTGATAATTTTCATGAGTTAGTTGTTGTGCTTAATAAAGTAGATCTGCCCGCAGCAGAGCCTGAACGTGTTAAAGAACAAATTGAGGATGTGATCGGTATTGACACATCTAAGGCTGTAGAAATATCAGCAAAAACAGGTTTAGGTATCTCCGATGTTTTGGAAGCAATTGTGATGCAATTGCCTCCTCCTCGCGTTGGTGATGTTGGTAAACCCTTAAAGGCAATGCTGATTGATAGTTGGTATGATACTTATCTTGGTGTTATAGTTTTGGTACGGGTGATTGATGGAGTTTTAAGAAAAGGTCAAATCATTCGTATGATGGATACGGGAGCAAAATATCCAGTTGAGCGAGTTGGGGTATTTACCCCTAAAATGGTACAGGTTGATGAATTGGGGCCGGGGGAGATTGGTTTTATAACTGCCTCTATCAAGGAAGTTGCTGATACACGGGTTGGAGATACTATTACTGAGGAACGACGCCCTTGTGAAGAGGCTTTGCCTGGTTTTAGGCCTGCTCAACCAGTCGTTTTTTGCGGTCTTTTTCCAGTTGATGCGGCCGATTTTGAAGATTTTCGTGCGGCTATGGGTAAATTACGCTTAAATGATGCTAGTTTTTCTTTTGAAATGGAAACATCAGCTGCGTTGGGTTTTGGTTTTCGTTGTGGCTTTTTAGGGCTTCTTCATCTTGAAATTATTCAAGAGCGTTTAGAGCGTGAATTTAATTTAGATTTAATCGCGACAGCGCCTTCCGTTGTTTATCGCATGAATATGAGTGATGGTTCTGTTAAGGAGTTGCATAATCCAGCTGATATGCCTGATCTTGTTAAGATTACCTCTATTGAAGAGCCATGGATTCGAGCAACAATCATGACACCAGATAATTATCTTGGGGCAATCTTAGAACTTTGCCAAGAGCGGCGTGGAATACAGGCTGGTTTATCTTACGTGGGGACACGTGCTATGGTGATATATGATTTACCACTAAATGAGGTTGTGTTCGATTTTTATGATCGTTTGAAATCAGTTTCAAAGGGATATGCATCTTTTGATTATCAGATGCTTGAGTATTCCGAAGGTGATTTAGTTAAAATGTCTATTTTGGTTAATGGGGAATCTATTGATGCATTGTCGATGCTTGTACATCGCAGTATAGCAGAAAAGCGTGGACGTTCTATGTGTGAAAAACTTAAAGATTTGATTCCTCAGCATATGTTTCAAATTCCAATTCAAGCGGCTGTTGGCAGTAAAATTATTGCTCGCGAAACAATTCGTGCTTTACGTAAAGATGTGACTGCCAAATGTTATGGTGGTGATATTACCCGTAAACGCAAGCTTTTAGAAAAACAAAAAGAAGGAAAAAAGCGGATGCGTCAGTTTGGAAAAGTAGAAATTCCTCAGTCAGCCTTTATACAAGCTCTTAAAATGGGGAAGTAACTAAAAAGGAGTTTTCGTCTTTTTTAATTTTTGCATATGACTTGTAATTGGATGTTTAGAAAGCTTTTTTAATCGCGTAGGAGATCGTTAATTGATGTTGTTTCTCGTGTCTTATGGTCAACTCGTTTTACAATGACAGCACAATAAAGACTAGGGCCTGTATCTCCATTGGGAAGTGGTTTTCCTGGAAGTGATCCTGGAACTACAACTGAATAAGCGGGGACTTCACCTATAAAAACTTCGCCTGTTGTACGGTCAATAATTTTTGTAGATTTACCAATAAAGACTCCCATACTTAAAACAGCCCCTGTCCGGATAATACAGCCTTCAACAACTTCTGAACGTGCGCCAATAAAACAATGATCTTCAATAATCGTCGGGTTTGCTTGCAGGGGTTCTAAAACACCTCCAATACCTGCACCACCAGAAAGATGAACATATTTGCCGATTTGAGCACAGGAACCGACAGTGGCCCATGTATCAATCATCGTTCCTTCGCCGATATAGGCACCAAGATTAATGAAGGATGGCATTAATACAACATTAGGTGCAATATAAGCGGAATGACGTACAATGGCTCCAGGAACTGAGCGGAAGCTTGCTTTTTTAAAATCATCTTCTTGCCAACCAAAAAATTTTGAAGGTACTTTGTCCCACCAATGTGATTCATTGGCTCCACCAGTAATAATGCGCATAGGGCTAAGTCGAAAAGATAAAAGAACAGCCTTTTTCAACCATTGATGTACATGCCATTGTCCATTTTCTTGACGTTCAGCGATGCGAATTTCTCCTTTATCTAGAAGATTTAATACACATTCAACACTGTCACGAACTTCTCCTTTTGTAGCGGTGTTCATAGAATCTCGATTATCGAATGCTTTTTCAATAATCATTTCAAGTTGCGTATAATTAATCATTCTAAGGAGTTCCATTAAACGAGTTAAAAGTGTAAGGATATACCATTTGTAGTTTAGGTGAAGACATGTATGTAGTCAATAAAAGGATGAAATAGGATATTCATGAAAAAGGCTTTAAAAAAATGAGAGAAAAAGTATTTGGATTCTATGTTTCGTATGAATAGGAAAAGCTAAAGATGAGTGAGATCTCTGATACATCACAAACGCATTCATTAAATCATTCTTTGGCTTATATGAATAAAGAATTTATAACACACCCTGAGTTATGTGCACAGCGTATTAGTCTTGAGTGTTTGAAAGTAGAAATGGCTCTTCAAGAGTATGGTATTCAGTCGACTGTTGTTTTGTTTGGTGGAGCGCGCATTCCTGAGCCAGGGAAAGGAGCATGGGCAGCAAAAAATGATTTACAAAAAAAGAATTTGCAAGCTATGTCAAATTATTATGATGAAGCAAGAGAATTTGCACGATTGTGTTCATGCTATTCTGCTACTACAAAATATCAAGATTTTGTTGTTGTAACAGGAGGGGGTCCAGGGATAATGGAAGCAGGCAATCGTGGTGCTTTTGATGTGGGAGCACCAACGATTGGATTGAATATTGTTTTACCTCATGAACAAGTGCCAAATAATTATGTGACTCCTAAATTGTGTTTTAATTTTCATTATTTAGGAATTCGTAAAATGCATTTTTTAATGCGAGCAAAGGCGTTTGCAATTTTTCCTGGAGGATTTGGCACTTTGGATGAATTATTTGAAACTTTAACTTTAATGCAAACAGGACGTATTAAAAAGATTCCAATTTTAATGTTTGGTAAAGAATTTTGGACAAATGTGATCAATCTTGATTATTTATTTGTACAAGGTGTAATTTCCGGTCCCGATGTAGCGCTTGTACAATTTGTTGATACAGCAAAGGAAGCTTTTGAATCCATTCAATCTTTTTATAAATTAGCCTAACAGTTAATAATCTACTTTTGTTAAATAAAGGCCGGAAGGGGGCGCAACCATACCGCAACGTGTACGGTTTTTAGCATAAAGAGCTTCTTCAATATCTTGTGCTGTCCAGCGTCCGATACCAACTTCCATAAGACTTCCCGCAAATGAACGTATTTGGTGATGAAGAAAAGAGCGGGCTCGTGCATACAGGAAAACTTCTTCTTCTTTTCTAAATACATCCAGACATTCAAGGGTGCGAACAGGACTCTTAGCTTGGCAATGGACCGATCGGAAAGTAGTAAAATCATGTTGTCCTACAAGTATTTGAGCTGCTTCATGCATAGCATTGACATTGAGAGGTTTGGGGATCCACCATACGCGTTGGGCATTGAGGGCTGGTGGCGAGCGGCGGTTGAGAATTTTAAAAAGATAATGACGCTTAATTGCACAAAATCGTGCGTTAAAATCATCAGGAACATTTTGTACACTTAATATCGAAATATTTTCTTTTTGTTGTCGTAAGTGAGCATTGATGGCATTACATATAGTGTAGGGGCTCCAGTTTTTCTCAAAATCAATGTGGGCAACTTGTCCTGTAGCATGCACACCAGCATCAGTTCTACCAGCTGTCGTGATGGTTAATTGTTGGCCACTAAAACGAAAAACAGCCTTCTCAAGAGCTCCTTGTATAGTTTTAAGCCCTTCTTGACGTTGCCAACCTGCATAATTTGATCCATCATATTCGATGGTAAGCTTAAAACGTGGCATAATTAAAAAACTGCAGAGACATCATATCCATTCAAAAATGTTGAACTATCAAGAATTTTACCACCTGATCTTTGTAGATGGGTTATTTCAAGACGTCCTTCTCCACAATGGATAATCAAACGATTTGATTCTATCCGGCCAATTTCTAGAGAACGGCCTATTGCTATACGACTTCCAAGAATTTTTACTCGTTGTCGTTTTCCTCCTATAGTCATTTCACACCAGCAGCCAGGAGAAGGAGAGAGAGCACAGATATGTTTATGGATGAATTCTGCCGACTTTGTCCAATTAATCTGTGTTTCTTCTTTTTTAATTTTGGAGGCATAAGTTATTCCGTCCAATGGTTGTGGAGTGAGTTTAAGCTCACCTTTTTCTAGAGCAGCCAAAGTTTCCACAATGAGATTTGCTCCTATATGTGAAAGTTTATCTGCGAGTTCACGGGTTGTCATGTTTTCAGTAATGGAAGTAGAACACGATAAAGCAATAGGCCCTGTATCTAAGCCTTCATCCATTTTTATGATTACCATACCTGTTTCTCTATCACCAGCCATAATGGCACGTTGGATAGGTGCAGCTCCACGCCAACGTGGCAATAAAGAAGCGTGAGTATTAAAACAGCCAAAGCGCGGTGTTTCAAGAATAGCTTTGGGTAGGAGTAATCCATAGGCTGCAACAACAGCAACATCAACGGAAAGTGCTGTAAACCTAGCT
Source organism: Bartonella eidoli (assembly GCF_036576145.1). Lineage (NCBI taxonomy): Bacteria > Pseudomonadati > Pseudomonadota > Alphaproteobacteria > Hyphomicrobiales > Bartonellaceae > Bartonella > Bartonella eidoli. The sequence continues at coordinate 183,074 of NZ_JBAFWX010000001.1, forward strand.
TGTTCTTCAGCTGTTTTCAGTGTTTGAGGTGTGAATACAGGGATAGATTTTTCTTTTGCTGCATCTTGAACAGGTGAAGGAACCAATTTAAGACCACGACGCCCAGCTGGACGAGGGGGCTGGCTATAAACGGCAACAATATCATGACCTGCATTCAATAAAGCATGTAAAATGGGGACAGAAAAACTTGGTGTTCCCATAAAACTTAATCGTAATGCCATTACAAGATCGCTTCCTGTGCTTTGTTTTCTTTTGCTCGTTTTTTTAATTTTCGTATTGCCATATCACGTTTTATTTTTGAAATATGATCAACAAAAAGGCGACCATTTAGATGGTCAATCTCGTGCTGCAAGCAGGTAGCCAAAAGGTTGTTTGCTTCAAGTTCTCTTTTCTTTCCTTGGATATCTTCATAGCGAATACAGAGACGTTTGGGGCGTTCAACTTCAGCATAATATTCAGGAATAGAGAGGCACCCCTCTTTGTAAATATTTCTTTCATCAGAAAGCCATAAGATTTCCGGGTTGATAATAATAAGTGGATTTCTTGAAGTATTTTCATCATTTTCAGAAATATCTATGACCAACATACGAAGCGGTATGCCCACCTGAATAGCGGCAAGGCCAATTCCTTTGGCATCATACATAGTATCTAACATATCATTAGCAAGCTTTTCGAGAGCTGAGTCAGTATGATCAATTGGTTTAGATACTTGTCGCAAAATGGGGTTAGGTAAGGTAATTAAAGATCTAACGGACATAAATACAGATTAATCAATGGTTTGATATGGGTCAATATTGAATAACGAATTTTTACATTTTTTATAATAAGATTGTTATATTGTTTTGCATGTTTGATTCGTTTTTTTCTTTTACGTTCTTTAGTGAATATTTTTTTAAATTAGCGGTTTTTATTTCATTAGCTTGCTTGGTATTTTTTATACTAATACGTAATAGAAGAAGGGCATTTTTAGAGAGTGAAATAACAGAACGTGCTTGTGAAGCGCAAGCGCAAATGGATGCATTACTGAAGACACAATCCGAAATGCAAGGTCGTATGCAAGCAATGGCAGAGATTTTTGGTCAAAGACAGGCTGAATTAAATCAGTCTATTCGTGAGCAACTCAATGTAATGACAACCAATTTGGGCCAGACTCTTCAGGTGCAAACTAAATCTACTCATGATAATTTAACGCGTTTGCAGGAACGATTAGCAGTAATTGATTCTGCGCAAAATAATATCCAATCTCTCACAGGACAGGTTGTTCAGCTACAGGAGATTTTAAATAATAAACAAACGCGTGGCACTTTTGGGCAAGGACGTATGGAAGCAATTATTTCGGATGCTTTACCTGCTAATTCTTATGCTTTTCAAGCAACTCTTTCAAATGGAAAGAGGCCAGATTGCCTCGTTTTTATGCCTAATAAAGCGCCTTCTCTTGTAATTGATGCTAAGTTTCCTTTAGAAGCTTGGAATGCAATGCGTAAGGCATCATCACCTCAAGAGCGTCAAGAGGAACAGCGCAAATTTCGCACTGATATGGAAGTACATATTCGTGATATTGCTCAAAAATACTTAATTCCTGGAGAAACGCACGATACTGCTTTTCTCTTTGTTCCATCTGAATCAATCTTTGCGACAATTCACGAAGATTTTGAAATATTAGTACAAAAAGCGAATCGGGCGCATGTGATTATTGTATCTCCATCTTTGTTGATGTTATCTGTTCAAGTTGTGCAGACCATTATGAAAGACGCACGTATGCGTGAACAAGCGCATTTAATTCAGTCAGAAGTAGTAAAGTTGATGGAAGATTTTCGACGCATGGATATGCGTGTTCGTAATTTACAGAAACACTTTTGTAAGGTTGATGAAGATATTGGAGCAATTTTAACATCATCTTCCAAAATTATAAAAAGAGCTAATCGCATTGAAGCTTTTGAATTAAAAGAAAGTAACTCTGTATCAACGCAAGCATCAGCTTCTATTCAATCGCAAAAGTTACATTTTATTGATGAAGAGTAATGTGATTTTATCTTATTGGCTGGAAGATTTTTAAAACATTATATTTTATCTCTGATAGAATTTAGAAGAGGGATAAAAAGATGAGGCGTCTTTTTTCTTTGGGATTTTTTGCACTTTTAATAGCGGGGTGTGCAACAAAGCCTCCTTTATATACACATAATGTTTGCGCTGTCTTAGCTCAAAAAGATGGTTTTTTTAACAACTGGAGGCATGCTTCTAAGAAAGCAGAAATGCGCTACGGGATTCCTATGTCTATCATTCTTGCAACTATTAATATAGAATCGGGGTTTCGCCATAATGCACGTCCACCGCGCAAAAAATTGCTTGGTTTTATTCCATGGAAACGTCAGTCAACAGCGTATGGTTATCCTCAAGCTCTTAAGGGCACATGGGAAATGTATATTCGTTCCACAGGAAGGTCTTTTGCACGACGTTCCAATTTTGCAGATGCTGCTGATTTCGTTGCTTGGTATCATCGTCAAAGTGTTCAACGTAATGGTGTTAGGTTTAATGATGCGTATAACCTTTATTTAAATTATCATATGGGACATGGCGCTTATGCTCGCAGTGGTAATCATGTAAGTGCAGCTCTCTCTCAAGTAGCGCAGCGCATGGAAATAATGTCTAAACATTATGAACAGCAATTAAGGGAATGTGTAAGGCATTGAAAAAGATTGTCAAAAATAAATCAAGAATCGAAAATTTTTTTGTTAAAGAGGAAAATAAACGTTACCTTTCAAGAAGATTGATTATATGATCATCGAAACATTAAAGACCAATATACGGTCGCATTTCTTGAATGAATATAGCTTATAACTCCCAAAAGCAGATTTCTTGCTCTATATTTATAAAAATATTCCGCCATTTCTATAAAATTTAGTGCAGAGTTACAATTTGTAGCTCATGTTCACTTGCTCCTGCGAGAGCAACAGAGCGCTCATCAGATAAAATGATCGGGTATCCCGTTTCACCAAAAAGGGCCCATATTGTAATACCTGGGGTCATTGGTGGAAGATCAGGAAAATTTTTAGCAAGATCATCTGTACAAACCTTTTTCAAATAAGCAATCTGCTTCACATTAGAGTGGGTCGTATCTTCTTGCAACAACAAATTTTGTTTATGCTCTCCCATTTTATTATTCCTTTACACCTTAGCTTTGTATTACTTATTATTACTAATTTCAATCGAAATTTGCTTCAATCGGAATCTGCTTCATTTGTTTTTTGGGTTTTGGTTGGTGTAGGTTAATCGATAAGAGACCATTTTTCAATTCAGCATTTGTAACTTGCATTCCTTCAGCGAGGACAAAAATACGTTGGAATTGACGTGCAGCTATACCGCGATATAAATATTGATGATTTTGATTATTTGTTTGCTTGCCGTGAACGATCAGTTGGTTGTCGTCCAGCAAAATATTAAGATTATCAACTTTAAATCCAGCAACAGCTAAAGTTATACGTATATGGTTTACATCATCGTTTTTATGCAAACGCTCAATGTTATAGGCAGGGTAGGCCTCATCAGCTTTACCAATACGTCGCAATGTTTTCTCCACAGTTTCAAATCCTAAAAGAAGGGGATTGGAGAAAGGCGTCACATGTGCCATTGTGAGTCTCCTCTTCAAAGCGGCTATTTGATTAAACTCTAAAAAAGTGTCTGCTGCATTCTTCTCATATGGCGAGCGTAAGTGGTAACTTCAAGGGAAAAGATGAGAGAGTTCAATGATTCAAAAAACAGTAAAATTGTGAAAGATGGCAAAAATTATGAAAATATCATACAAAGAAAGTGAAATTACAGAAATATTTCGCCGTTTTTCTGTTCAACGTCCTACTCCCAAGAGTGATCTTATCTATACAAATACTTTTACTCTTTTGGTTGCAGTAGTTCTCTCAGCTCAAGCAACAGATATTAGTGTTAATAAGGCAACAAAAGAATTATTTCGTCTTGCTGATCAGCCAGGGAAAATGATGGAATTAGGGGAAGAAGAAATTGCACGTCATATCCGTACAATTGGGTTGTGGCGTGCAAAAGCACGTAATATTTATGCACTTTGTAATATTTTAATTGATCATTATGACGGTCAAGTGCCTAGTAATCGTGAAGCACTTATGACACTTCCTGGAGTAGGGAGGAAAACTGCTAATGTTATTTTGAATGTTGCTTTTGGACAACCTACGATGGCTGTTGATACTCACATTTTTCGTCTTGGAAATCGTATTGGTTTTGCTCCTGGGAAAACGCCAGAGGCCGTAGAAAAAAAGTTATTGCAGATTATACCGGTTCGTTATCTTTGTTACGCTCATCATTGGCTGATTTTGCATGGACGTTATATTTGTCAGGCTCGTAAAGTACAATGCAGAAAATGTATTATCGCTGATTTATGTAAAGCGGCGATCAAAACAAATTCAGTTCCAGCGCCTTTGGTTGAAGTTAAAGGCAATGGGGCTCCAGTTTTTTTATGATATGGCCTTGCTATTTTATGTAGAGTGACTTATGAAGATATTGTTATTTGAAGCCGCCCGGCAGGGCATGCCGTGGCTGTTGAGGTGCTTGTTCAAGCTTTGGTCAGTTTGGACAGTTTTAAGATTGTGGAGTAGCAAAATGCCCAAAATGAAGACCAAATCATCCGCTAAAAAGCGATTTAAAATTACTGCATCAGGCAATGTTAAAGCAACAGCTGCTGGTAAACGTCATGGCATGATTAAACGTTCTAATAAATTTATTCGTGATGCACGTGGTACAATGGTTCTTAAAGAGTCAGATGCTAAAAAAATCACTCAATATTATTTGCCGAATAGTCTTTAAGATTTGCGCTTTTGATTTTTAGGAGAGTATCATATGGCACGTGTAAAAAGAGGTGTTACAGCTCACGCTAAACATAAAAAAGTCCTTAAGCAGGCTGAAGGTTTTTACGGTCGGCGTAAAAATACTATTCGTGCGGCCAAGGCAGCAGTTGATCGTTCTAAGCAATATGCTTATCGTGATCGCAAAAATAGAAAGCGCACTTTTCGTGCTTTGTGGATTCAAAGGATCAATGCAGCTGCTCGTGCAGAAGGGCTGACTTATGGACGTTTTATAGATGGTTTATCAAAAGCTGGTATTGAAATTGATCGCAAGGTTCTTTCTGATATAGCAGTTCATGAAACAGCTGCATTTTCAGCTTTAGTGGTTTCTGCAAAGAAGGCTTTGGAATACTTAAAGGATACAACGCCTAATGCTTTTGAAGGCGCTGTTAAATAAGCCAGTTATGTCCTCTTAAAGCATTAATTTAGGATCCCGTACCGGTTGTTGCTAGTGCGGGGTTTTGTTATTCAGAAAATAGGCAAAAAGATGAATGATATTGAGCGTCTGGAACAAGAAATTTGTTTAGCTTTAGAGGCTGCGAATGATGAACAGGCACTTGAAGCAGTGCGAATTGCGGCATTAGGAAAAAAAGGAAGCATCTCTGAACAATTAAAGGCATTAGGGAAAATGAATGCCGAAGAACGCCATAAAGTAGGACCGGTTCTTAATGGGTTAAAAAATCGCATTTTAAAATTATGGGAGAAAAAGCGTGATGTTCTTAAACGACAAGCAATGGATGCGCGTCTCTCTAGCGAAACAATTGATATAACCTTACCTGTTCGTTCTTCGCCTATTGAACGAGGGCGTATTCATCCTATCTCTCAGGTGATTGAAGAAATTATAGCTATTTATATGAATATGGGTTTTTCTATTGCAGAGGGACCAGATATTGAGACAGATTATTATAATTTTACTGCGTTAAATTTTCCTGAAGGTCATCCAGCACGTGAAATGCATGATACTTTCTTTTTGGGTGGTGAAAAAACGGAAAAGAAAAAATTATTGCGCACACACACTTCGCCTGTGCAGATTCGTACGATGGAAAAGCAGTCACCTCCAATACGAATCATCATTCCTGGCAAAACTTATCGTATAGATTCGGACGCGACTCATTCGCCAATGTTTCATCAGGTAGAGGGTCTTGTAATTGATAAAACATCTACTATTGCACACATGATGTGGTGTCATGAGACTTTTTGTAAAGCTTTTTTTGAAGTTTCTTCTGTGAAGATGCGTTTTCGACCATCCTTTTTTCCTTTTACCGAGCCATCTATGGAGGTGGATATCCAGTGTGATCGTTCTGGTTCAGAAGTAAAATTCGGGGAAGGTCAAGATTGGTTGGAGATATTAGGGTGTGGAATGGTGCATCCTCATGTACTGAGAAATGTTGGCTTAGATCCCGATGAGTATCAGGGTTTTGCATGGGGAATGGGTATTGATCGCATTGCTATGTTGAAATACGGAATGCCTGATTTGCGGGCTTTTTTTGATGCCGATCTACGTTGGCTAGATCATTATGGTTTTCGTTTCTTTGATATATCTACCTTTTTTTCTAATTTTAAAAATATGTGATCTTTTCATAGCTTTCATATGAGGTTTTAAAATGAAATTTACATTATCTTGGTTGAAAGATCACTTAGAAACAGATGCGCATTTAGATAAAGTCTGCGATCAATTAACAGCGATTGGGCTTGAGGTTGATCATGTTGATGATCGTTCTTCTTTAAAAGGCTTTTTAATTGTAAGGGTTTTAACATCAGTTAAGCATCCTAATGCAGATAAGTTACAGATTTTATCGGTTGATACGGGAGCCGGTGCTCCTTTGCAAATTGTCTGTGGAGCATCAAATGCGCGCGCTGGGCTTGTTGGTGTTCTTGCGTTACCTGATACTTATGTCCCCGGGCTTGATGCAATTTTATCTGTAGGAAAAATCCGTGGGGTTGAAAGCTTTGGGATGATGTGTTCACAAGCAGAGCTTGGGTTATCAAATGAGCATGAAGGAATTATTGAGCTTCCAGAAGATGCTCCTATTGGAGTTTCCTTTTCAGCTTATGCAGGTTTAGATGATCCAATCATTGATGTTGGTTTGACACCTAATCGTTCTGATTGCACGGGTGTCCGCGGTATTGCACGTGATCTTGCTGCCACTGGAATTGGGCAATTAAAAAAATTATCCTTTTCACGATTGATCGCTTCCTTTGAAGTGCCTCTACATGTTTCTTTAGATTTTCCACAAGATGCATCATTATGTTCAGGGTTTTCTTGGCGTGAAGTGCGCAATGTCAAAAATGGTGTATCGCCACAATGGATGCAGAGACGTTTAAGTGCGATTGGTCTAAGACCAATTAATGCATTGGTTGATATGACCAATTATATAAGTTTTGATCTTGGACGTCCAATTCATGTCTTTGATGCAGATAAGATTAAGGGAAATTTGATTGTGCGTCGTGGTCGTGAAGGTGAGCAGATTCAGGCGCTTAATGGCAAAGTTTATAATTTGAGTGTTAAAGATTGTGTTATTGCAGATGAAGAGGGGGTCGTTTCAATTGCAGGTATCATGGGTGGAGAGAGAACAGGCTGTGATGAAACGACACGCCGTGTTATTATTGAGTCGGCGCTTTGGGATGCACAAAATATTGCACAGACTGGGCGTGCTTTAGGGCTTATCAGTGATGCGCGTTATCGTTTTGAACGTGGTGTTGATCCAGCGTTTATGGAAGCAGGACTTGAGATTGCAACAGAATTAACCTTGCGTGTTTGTGGTGGTGAAGTATCGAAGGCTAAGATTGTTGGTTATAAACAGCCAGAAATAAAGCAGATTACCTTTCCTTTCTCTGAGATTAAGCGTTTGACATGTTTAGAAATAGAGCGTGAGAAAGTTATTCATATTTTAATGCAGCTTGGGTTTTGCGTAGAAGGAGAAGGAGATATTGTTACGGTTAAAGTGCCAACATGGCGTCTTGATATTTACGGTAAAGCTGATTTAGTGGAAGAGGTGATAAGGATTTATGGGTTAGATAAAATTAAACCAATTCCATTGAAAGATTTAGCAGAAGGAAAAGATCAAATTCTAACGAGTTTGCAGATTTATTCACGCGTTGCTCGTCTGGCTTTAGTCCATCGTGGTATGAAGGAAGCGGTAACATGGTCTTTTGTTTCTGAAAATCAGGCACTTGCTTTTGGAGGTGGTCAAACGCAGCTTAAGTTGGTTAACCCTATTTCTTCTGATTTGTCAGTCATGCGTCCTTCTCTTTTACCCGGTTTGCTTGTGGCTGCACAAAGAAATGCTGATCGTGGTTTTCTAGATATTGCTTTGTTTGAGGTTTCTAGCATTTACGAGGGTGATACACCTGATAAACAACGATGTGTTGCTTGTGGTATTCGTCGTGGGACAGAACGACTTGAAGGGGCAGGACGCTTTTGGGATGGAAATGCGACGACTGTTGGTGTTTTTGATGCTAAAGCAGATGCGTTGGCTGTACTAGAAGCGTGTGGTTTAGATATCAGTAAGGTACAAATTGAAGCCGAAGCACCTGGTTGGTATCATCCTGGTCGTTCAGGGGCGATAAAACTTGGCTCAAAGATCGTGCTTGGCTTTTTTGGTGTTTTGCATCCTTCTACATTAGAAAAGTTAGATATTAACGGTTCTCTGTGTGGTTTTGAAATCTTTCTTGATCAAATTCCAAAACCAAAGAAAAAAGCAACAAAAAGTCGTTCTCCTTTAACGTTATTACCTTTTCAAATGGTTCGGCGTGATTTTTCATTTATAGTTGATAAAAATGTTTCTTCCCTTCTTATCATCCGTGCTGCGAGTGGAGTAGATAAAAGGCTTATTCATTCAGTGCATGTTTTTGATACTTTTGAAGATTTGGCGCTTGGTAAAGATAAAAAATCTATTGCAATTGAAGTTTCCATCCAACCTATTGAACGGACTTTGACTGATAAAGATTTAGAAGAATTGTCTTTAAAGATAGTAAAAAGCGTTGCAAAGATGACAGGCGGATATTTGCGCTGTTAAATATTCTTTTTCGGACTATTGGACGAAATGAAGTAACTTTTGGATATTTACTTATTCTCATTCCCTAAATATTCAAAAATTGTAGAGATTGATAAAATAGATATCCGCATATTAATAGTGCTCTTTTTAAAGGTAAAAAAGAACGATTTTTAAAATAATCTGAAAAGTTTCTCTTTTATAAAATACTTGATTGCCAAGGTACAGAATAACTGTTAATGCTAAATATTAATGCAAATCATTAGCAATAAAGAGAGAGCCAATGAACGGAAGGATGTTTTTTTCTATAATTGTAGGGGGTATCATTTTTTTTTCATCCAATTTTGCTTTGGGTGCTAGTAAATTTAAAGCTGTTACGACTTTCACTATAATTGCTGATATGGCGAGGAATGTAGCAGGTGATGTTGCTGATGTTGAATCAATTACTAAACCAGGTGCTGAAATTCATGAATATCAGCCTACACCTCGTGATCTTATGCGTGCACAAGGAGCTAATCTTATACTATGGAATGGATTGGATTTAGAGCTTTGGTTTGAAAAGTTTTTTCAAAATATTCAAGGTGTTCCAAGTGTAGTTGTCTCAGAAGGTATTGTGCCAATAAAAATTGGTGAAGGGCCTTTCAGTGGGAAGCCGAATCCTCATGCATGGATGTCGCCGACTTCAGCTTTGATTTATATTGATAATATTCGTGATGCTTTTGTAAAGTACGACCCTAAGCATGCTCTTATTTATAAAGAAAATGCTGAAAATTATAAGAAAAAAATTCGCTCAATGATTGATCCCATTAAAGCTGAATTGGGGGCATTGCCAGAAGAGAAACGCTGGCTTGTAACAAGTGAAGGAGCATTCAGTTATTTGGCGCGTGATTTTGATTTAAAAGAGCTGTACTTATGGCCAATTAATGCTGATCAACAGGGAACTCCACAGCAAGTTAAGCATGTTATTGATATGGTTAGAAAGTACAATATTCATGCAGTTTTTTCTGAAAGCACTATTTCTGCAGCACCTGCCAAGCAAGTTGCAAGAGAAACAGGCGCTAAATACGGTGGTGTGCTTTATGTTGATTCATTAAGTGAGAAAGATGGTGAGGTTCCAACTTATATTGATCTGTTGCATGTTACAAGTACGCGAATTACTAATGCTTTATTGGATGGGGTGAAGGAGAAATGACCAAAACTGGAATATCAGCTCAAGGAATAACAGTAACTTATCGTAATGGGCATACGGCTTTGCGTGAGGTAGGGTTTGAAAGTCCAATAGGTTCTATTACGGCATTGGTTGGTGTAAATGGGTCAGGAAAATCGACTTTATTCAAAGCTATTATGGGGTTTGTGCAACCTTCGAAGGGAAAAATTTGCATTTTGGATTTGCCAGTTAAAGCAGCGTTGAAACAAAATCTTATTGCTTATGTTCCTCAAAATGAAGATGTTGATTGGAATTTTCCTGTTCTCGTTGAAGATGTTGTTTTAATGGGACGATATGGCCATATGAATTTTTTTCGCTATGCAAGAGAGCGGGATTATGAGGCTGTGCGTTTTGCATTAGAGCGTGTCGATATGTTGGAATTTGCTAAACGCCAAATTGGTGAGCTTTCTGGAGGGCAGAAAAAGCGTGTTTTTTTAGCACGTGCTCTTGCACAGAAAGCAAAAGCTATTTTATTGGATGAGCCGTTTACAGGGGTTGATGTTACAACAGAAGATAAAATTATTTCTTTGTTGCAAGATTTGCGCAAGGAAGGTGCTGTGATCTTGGTTTCTACACACAATTTAGGTTCTGTTCGCGAATTTTGTGATCACACGGTTCTAATAAAAGGAACAGTTTTGGCCTCTGGGTTAACGGAAATAGTCTTTACAGAGAAAAATCTTGAAAAAACTTTTGGTGGAACTTTGAATCAGCACATTTTTGATTTTCAACACGTAAAAAAAAATGATGTTTCTGCAAAAGATGGACAGTCTTTGGCTTCTGAAAACATTCAAAAAATGGAGCATGTTGCATGATTGCTTGGTTGCTTGAGCCTCTGGGTTATCAATATATGGTTAATGCAATGTGGGTTTCAGGGTTAGTTGGATGTGTTTGTGCCTTTCTTTCTGCTTTTTTGATGTTGAAAGGTTGGTCATTGATTGGCGATGCACTTTCCCATTCAATTGTACCTGGGGTAGCAGGCGCATACCTTTTAGGGTTACCTTTTTCTCTCGGAGCTTTTTTTTCTGGTGGACTTGCTGCTGCAGCGATGCTCTTTTTTAATAATAGGACCAAACTCAAAGAAGATACCATTATTGGTTTAATTTTTTCTTCTTTTTTTGCTTTTGGGCTGTTTCTAAAATCATTAAAGCCGATGGCTGTTAATATTGATGTAATTGTTTTGGGAAATATCCTAGCAGTTAGCTCATCGGATATTTTACAATTGGCTTTTATTGGCTTTGTTTCTTTGTTTATATTGCTTTTGAAATGGAAAGATTTACTCGTTTCTTTATTTGATGAAGCACATGCGCGTGCTATTGGATTAAATGTACCGCTACTGAAAGCACTTTTTTTTGCACTTCTTGCTGCTTGTACTATTGCTGCTATGCAAACAGTTGGAGCTTTTTTGGTTATTTGCCTCGTTGTAACACCAGGGGCAACAGCATATCTTTTAAGCGATCGTTTTATAAATATTTTGATTATTGCTGTTGTTATTGGAACATTTACAAGCGTATTAGGTGTTTATGTGAGCTATTTTTTGAATGCTCAAACTGGTGGTGTCGTTGTATTATTTCAGGCATTTTTGTTTATTCTTGCCTTTATTTTTGCTCCTAAACACGGTTTTATTGCTGCACGTTTACGTATAAAAGCAGCAAAAAAGGTTACGCTAACATCATGATGGATTATTTACTGCTTCCTTTTCAATTTTCTTTTATGCTTAAAGGAATGGTTATTGTCATCATTCTTTCTATTCCAATGGCGATGTTGTCTTGTTTTCTTATTTTGAAAGGGTGGGCGCTTTTAGGAGACGCCATTTCTCATGCGGTTTTTCCTGGGGTTGTTGTTGGTTATATGATGACACCTTGGGTGATAACATTCTTAATCTCTTTGCCATTTCATTGGTTTCAAAATGTGCGTCCAGCTAATGTTACAATGACTTTGATTGCTTGTGGTGCTTTTGTTGCTGGTATGATTTGTGCTATCGTAACTGGCTTTTTAGGAAGTAACAGTCGCCTTAAACAGGATACGGTGATGGGGGTTGTTTTTTCGTCTATGTTTGGTTTAGGTCTTGTTTTAGCAACGGCTATTTATAGTAGTTTAGATTTGAATCATATTCTATTTGGTAATCTTTTGGGTGTTAATTGGCTTGATATCACGCAAACAGCGATAATTGCTGCTATTGTTACTTTTATCTTAGGAGCAAAATGGCGTGATTTTATGCTGTATATTTTTGATTCAGCTCAAGGGCGTGCAATGGGATTACGAATATCTCTACTCCATTATACTCTTTTAATGATGATTTCTCTTACTATCGTTGCGTCTTTAAAAGCTGTTGGTATCGTTTTGGTTATTTCCTTATTGATAGCACCAGGAGCAATTGCATATCTCATTACTAAGAGATTCTCCTTTATGTTATTGATTTCTGTACTTATCGCAGCCTTTTCTGGTTTTTTAGGAATTTACTTAAGCTTATTTATTGGTTCTGATTCTGCTTCTACGATTGTACTAATTTTAACATTAATCTTTATCATCATTTTCATATCAACTTTTTTTCGTCGAATTGCGACTCAGGAGATTTAATGTTATAAAGTGTATGCATATCAGTTATGCATTTTTTTATGTTGTCTGTAATATTCCTTTTAACTAGACAATGAGAGTGCTAGACTGTTTTCCTCCTAATGTCTAGCAAATGGGTGCAGTGTTTTCTCCCCCCTATGCTGCATTCGTAATTAAGAGGCTGCATTGATTTATTCTGCAGCCTTTTTATTTCTTAAATTTGCAAAATGATTTTAGAATTGCATAGAGTGTGCTAAGATTGAAAAGAAGTTATTGTTATGTTTTTTAGTGGTATTAGGCACTAAACTACGGAAGAAGTGTGTGGTTTTCTTTTATCATTGAGGATGATGTACATATTCTTAATTTGTTTTTAGTTCAATGATTATGCTGTAGGCATATATCTACTATTATCGATTCGTCACTACTTCTATGGCTATGTATTGTTATATGAAAAATTGGCGATTAACCTTTTATGGGTCTAGAAATACGTTTTTCATTACCAAATAAATTGAGATAACGCTGTATCTCTTGTGGATCACCAATAGCTTTTTCAGAATTATCTGAAAGTTTTACAGCTGGTCTGCCATTGGCATCGGTAACTTTACACACAAGGGAGATAGCATCAAAATTTGCAGTTTTTTGAGGAGAGCAGTTTACAAAATCATTAGTAAGATCTGTTCCCCATCCGAAACTTATACGTACTCTTCCTTGAAAATGATGATAAGTTTTTTCGATAGTATCTACATCAAGAGCATCAGAAAAAATTAATAATTTTTCGCGTGGATCTTTTCCTTTTTCTCTCCACCATTGAATAATACGTTCACCTCCTTCAATGGGAGGGGCACTGTCGGGCCGAAAACCTGTCCAATCGGCTATCCAATTTGGTGCATTGCGTAAAAATGCTTCTGTGCCAAATGTATCAGGCAAAACAATTAAAAGATTGCCATCATAATAACGACTCCAATTTTGCAAGACTTGATAAGGCGCTTTTCTTAATTCTTTATCATTGTTGGTGAGAGCTGCAATGACCATGGGCAATTCATGGGCATTTGTACCAATAGCTTCTAAATCTGTATCCATAGCAAGAAGGACATTAGAAGTTCCCATAAAAGAATTACCGATACCTTCTTTTAATGCTTCAACACACCAGCGCTGCCATAAAAAAGAATGGCGACGTCTTGTGCCAAAATCAGATATTTTAATATCGGGTAATTTTTTTAGATGTTCAACTTTACTCCATACTTTTGCTTTGGCACGTGCATAAAGTACATCAAGTGCAAAGCGATCTAGATTTTTCATAGCAGCGCGTGATCGTAGTTCACTGATAATTGCAAGAGCAGGAATTTCCCACATAGAAGTATGAGCCCATGGTCCATAAAAATGGAGAATATATTGACCATCTAAGCGGGCTAATTCATACTCTGGCAATTGAAAATTCTCAAGCCAATGAAGAAAATCTGGTTTAAAAATTCGTTTATGTCCGTAGAATGTGTTGCCAGCCAGCCAAATCATCTCTTTTTTAGTAAAACGTAAACTGAGAGCGTGATCAAGCTGATCGCGTAATTCATTTTCATCAATATCATCGGCAAGACGTATTGTTTTGGTACGATTTATAAGGGAAAAAGTAACATTGATATCTGGATAAAGCCCCCAGATCATTTGTACCATAAGAAGTTTATAAAAATCTGTGTCGAGAAGTGAACGAATAATTGGATCAAGTTTCCCAGTATGATCGTAAACACGTCTAGCAATATCCGTATTATCCATAATCTTTTTTCTTTAAGCTGGGAAACATCTAAGATAATATAATCATCAGAGAAAACACGAGGAATTATAACAGTTCTGTTGTTTTGAGCAAGAGTAAAAAGCTTATTATTTTTTTTATTTATGGAATTTCAAACTACATATAATTTCTCATATTTACCTGTTTTTTTAATTTTATTCCTGCATTCACTTTTGCATATTCTATTTCATTAACAGTGAGCATATTTTGTGATCCTCATTTCACTTTTATCATATAAATCGCATCATGAAATTTAATTTTTACTTCATATTTAGGCCAACAAGAAGGTAAATGCAGATGTAAAAATAACTGATTTTTTTATAGTGAATTCCAAGAATAGTTTGAGTTGCTGCACGATAAAACTAGCCAGCTGAACCAGTGTACAACGTCCATCCTCCTTTCCAACGATAAGGCTCAACAGAGTGGATATCTTCAGCCATTACGTAAGGTTCAACATGATAAAATATTAGGCTTTTGTCCATGGGTGATTGGATTAATCATAGAAAATAAAGCGTAGGCTTTATTACTTTCGCCCATTTCAGCAAGGGTTAAAATACTCCAAATGGCACCATGAGTGTATTGACCACCATTTTTGGGGGTTCCTGGAGGATATCCTTTTTATATAATCATGTTCGAGTACAGTTCTATTAAAAGGTGGCCAAAAAGGTATATAAGACCCCAATTTTTACGGTACAGATGCTTAAGCATTGAAGACATTGCTTGTTTTGGGCGTTTAGTTGATACCATTTTAGAAATAACGGCTCAGGATTGAGCGATGGTATCAATTTGGCATTCATCTATTTTTTTAGAGCCAAGAGGAGTTCCATCATCAAAATAACCACGTTTATACTATGCGCCATCCCATCCATTTTCTTCTAAAGCTTTTGTTAAACGTTTAAGAGCTTTACTCCAAGATTCAGTATGAACGCTGTCATTGCGTTTTTGAGCAAGAGGGATGAATTCGCGTAATGCGGTGCCAAGAAACCACCCTAACCAAATGCTCTCACCTTTTCCTTCAATACCTACTAAGTTCATGCCATCATTCCAATTACCTCTTAAAATTAGTGGCAGGCCATGAGGTCCACAACGTTTGATAGCAAGATTTAAAGCTAAAGCACAGTGTTCATAAAGTGTTGCAGTTTTTGAGGATTTTATAGGTTGAAAATAAGAGTCATGCTGTCCTGTATTTAAAGATTCTCCTTCAATGAATGCAATTTCAGTATCAAGAAAAGCGTAATCACCTGTGGTGTTCACATAAAGAGCTGTTCCATATGCAAGCCAAACGATATCATCAGAAACGAGTGTGCGAACACCGGCATTGGTATCAGGAATCCACCAGTGCTGCACATCTCCTTCAGGGAATTGATGAGCTGCAGCGTTTAATAATTGTTCGCGTGCAAGTTGTGGGTTGAGCAATAATAAAGATAAGCTATCTTGCAACTGGTCGCGGAAGCCAAATGCACCACTGGCTTGATAAAAAGCTGCTCGTGCCATCATACGGCATGCATAGATTTGATAAGGAAGCCAATTATTAACCATAATATCAAAAGAGGGGGCTGGTGTTTTTACTTGAAGAGGAGAAACAAAATCATTCCATTTTTTCTTTTGTTTATTTAATAAAGTTTCAAAATCACTTGTACGCACTTTATCTAGCAATTTTTCAGCTTTTTCTACGTTTTCTGTACTGCCTAGATAGAAGATTATCTCTTTTGTTTGCCCTGGTAACAAATCAATATCATAGGCTAATGCTGAGCAAGGATCGCATCCCGCTTCAATTGTATTCGACAGATCACCAGCTTTACGAATAGCATGCGGATGTGTAACTGTTCCTGTTGAGCCAATAAATTCAGTGCGATTGGTTGTGGTGCTAGTTGGCATTTCGGATGCTGATAAAAACGCTACTTGTTGGGATTTTTCTATATGGTAGGGATTTTGAACAAAATGTGCGCCACGTGTGGGATCATAAGAAGGAATGATAAAGGGGGCATATTTCGTACGGAAGCTTCCCAAAACCCATTCAACATAATTATAAAGTCGTAAGCTCCGTGGTTTTGTTCCTTCGTTTTTGAGGATAAGGCGGGAAAAACGAACAGGTTGTTCTTGATTAAGAGTATGGGTGAGTTCTAACGCGATCTCTGAGTGTGTAGATTTAAAAGTTGAAAACCCAAAACCATGACATGCTTCATATGTAATATTTTCATCACATTCTACAGTAGAAACAGGTGAAAAACAGTTTAAAGACAGACGATCTACAAGATAAAGAGCTTCTCCTGGACGGTTAGAAACAGGATCATTAGCCCAGGGGGTTAACTGATAATCACGGCTATTTTTAGCCCAAGTAAAGAGTGTGCCTTCAGCGGATACATGAAAGCCAAAATTTTGGTTAGCAATGATGTTAATCCATGGATGTGGCGTGACTGTAGATCCATTAAGACGTATTACGTAATGGTTATGATGATTAAAACCACCATAACCGTTCCAATACTTTAGATCTTTTCCATTAGCATAGAGAATAGGTGTCTTTTTGGGGTTGATGAGACCAACAGAAGAAAAAAGGCTGCGTTCGTTTTGTTTTATTACCTGTTTTTTGTAGTTCAATTTATTATAATGAAAACCTTTATGATTATTACGATTGGTTATTTCAAAGTCATCATCATTACTATGTTTGAGCTGTTCGGATAAAGAACCATTTTGAGCATGAAGAATGATGCGGGCTGATGCCAGAAGTGTTGTAAAGCTTTTTTCATTCATTTGATCACGTCGAAGTGCAAAAATATGCTGACGTTTATCGGTTTGATTAATGCGTTGACGATAAGGTTCACATGTCCATTCAATAGCGCATTGTGTATCCTGCATATATGAAGATGTTTGCTCGTTCAATATAACAAGATCAACAGTTAGTTTGCGTGTGTGCCAATATTCATGTGCTTGAAGAAGCTCACGTAATACAGTCATATCGTTTCCATTATTTAATCTAAGAAGACAGATAGGGTAATCACCTGAAATGGACATTGGCCAAAGATCAGACTGTTTTCCAAGATTTTTTGCTAACGCTTCAGTAGGAAGACGCCATTTTTTGTCAGGATAAATAAGTGATGTTGCATATTTTTGATAGGAAATAGCATCTTTTAGATTAATACCATTCTGATATAATAAAACTTGCGAACGTGTCCATGCTATTGAAAGTTCTTTCTGAAAAATATTTGGTTCTCTATAATTTTTAATACAATTATGCAGCATTTCTTTTTTATTTGCAGCAAAAGTCCAAAAAATAAGTTCTGCGGTTTCGTGGGCGGGAATCTTTATGCGACACCGGATAGAGATGATAGGATCAAGAACACAACCTTGACTGTTGCTAAAACGAGTATTGTCATCAAATGCAGCAGGTCGATGAATCGATCGTCCTCGGCCAATAAATAGCGAACGATTTGTTTCAGCTTCTGTTTCTTGGATAATATCATGTGTATCAGTGATAAAATGAGCAATATAAATATCAGGATCATGGGGAGAGCGTTTACGTCTTTTAGCAAAAATTATTCGTCCTTCTTCAACAATTTCTGTCTCTATAAACATGCGTGAAAAAATAGGATGAGCACAATCAATATCCATTGTCGCTAGTGCTAATTCACCATAAGAGGTAATTTCAATAAAACGGTCTTTATTCGTTGTATTCGTTAATTGAATACGCCTACCTTCACCGTTACCCCCAGAAGTAACAAGACATTCAAGTGTTGACTTTATACCATCAACTACTTTTGTGTATTCAGCTTTTTCATCTGTAAAAATGCTGACAGCTTCTTCTTCGATAATGCGCGTTGGCTCACCAGTAACAGACCACCAGCGTCCAGTCTGTGTATCACGTAGAAAGAACAAAGTGCCTTGTTGGTCTTCTGCTACATCAGGAATAAATCGTGTAATCGTATAATCGTGCCAACGACTGTAACCAGAACCATTGGCTGTTAACATGATAGAATAAGAACCACTAGATAAGAGCAAAGTTGAACGTGGTTTTAGCAGCGGATTCTCTATGATGCGCATAGGAGCATTGTCAAACTCCTGCAAATTATTGCGCATAGTATTAATAGCTTTCGTATGAATGATGGGAATTTGGTGGGGAGCTTTTTCTTGTAATAATAATTGTACAGCTTCGATCGCAGGGTCATTATGAAAGCGATCACGCATACGCCCTTGAAAAATGACATTATTAACAGCAAGAATGGACATACCATGATGGTGCGCATAATAATTACGTACAATCGCGTACTTTTTTCCTGTTTGCACCCGTGAAGGTGTGAAGTCAACAGAGTCATAATAACCATACGCTCCTAAAGCTCCGAGGTTACGTAGTCGTTTCAGATTTGTTACAGCTTGGTTAGGAGCATATTGTGCAGCTAAAAGACTAGCGTAAGGGGCAATAACAGCATGACGTGAGAGACCACGTTGGAGTCCAAGGTTTGGATCACCAAAATTAGCATATTGATAATTCATTAAGTGATCGCGAGCATTAAATGCAGATTCTGAAATACCCCATGGTAACCCTCGTTTATGAGCATATTGTATTTGATGACGAATAATCAATCGGTTCGTTTGATCTAATATAGAGCCCAAAGGTTCATGTATAATGAGAGATGGCATTAAATATTCAAACATGGATCCTGACCATGATAAAAGGGCACCTTTCCAACCGACTGGGACCAATAATCGTCCAAGATGAAACCAATGTTTAAGTTTTACATCTCCTTTTGCAATTGCAAAAAGGCTTGCAAGACGTGCTTCTGAAGCTAAAAGATCATAACAACTTTCATCAAGTTTGTTGTCTTGAATACGATAACCAATGGACAAAATATGCCGTTTAGGCTGTTTTAAAAAGTCAAACTCCATATCAAAGGCTATTTGTCGAGCTTTTACAGCTAAAGTATTTAATCTTTCGCGTAATTTTTCGGTATCATAGTTCCCGATGATATCTTGGTGATGCGCTTCACAGGTTTCTACAAGGTATTTTGCCCAGGATAACGCGTGAGCAGACTCTGTTGTTTGAGTTTTTTGATTGAGCTCATCTATTAAATGTACTATATTATTAGCAATATGAGAAAGATTAAGGATGCAAAGATAGGGTGCATCCGATTTTTTTATAAGAAAAATATTGGCTGTATAATGAAAATAAATAATTTTCTCTTCTATCTGTTGACGTAATGAATGTGAAATATGTTGATTATCTGGGATTTCTTTTACAGTTTCTGCAAGAATAGCATTTACGTCACATAAGCCCTCTCGATCACTTTGTAAAAAAATATGAGGTGTCTCAGACCATTGATGTAAGGCTGAAGACAATGTTACTAAATGGCCAGCAAGATTCCCTGAATCAACTGTTGAAACATAAGTTGGGAGAAGAGGTTTCAGTGTGTCCGTTTCATACCAATTATAGAAGTGACCACGAAATTTCTCCATTTTGCCAAGAGAGTTTAGTGTACGTTCAATACGTTTAATGGTTTCTTCAAAACTAATCCATCCAAAATCACGAGCAGCAATAATAGAAAGAAGATAAACTCCAATATTAGTAGGGGATGTTCGTTGAGCAACGAGAGGCTTTGGATATTCTTGGAAATTATCGGGTGGCAAATGATTATTTTGTGCATTAACAAATGTTGTATAATAAAGCCATGTTCGTCGAGCAATACATCGTAGTGCTTTTTTGTTCTTTGAAGATATATTGAGGGTATCATGAAATGTTGAAGGTTGGCTAACAATCCATGCGATGAAAGGGGAGAAAAACCACAATAGTCCAAATGGCAAAGCAATAAAACTCGTGAAAGTGTGGGAAAGTATGGGGGGCGTTATGGCAATGATACCAATAAGCGATGCTGGCCACATTGTTTGGAAATAGAAGTTAAAACTATTAGGAATCGATTGTGTTGTAGCTGAAGTTTTCCATTCAAGAAGATGTTTTTTTGAAATTTTCATGCGATAAAGCGTTCGGACAATCGCATCAGTCATAAAATAAGATGAATGAGCGAGAAATGTAATTTTAAGAAATACATTTGCTGATGTAAGGGTAGCTTTGTTTACAATTGATTGGAGTTGTCCATACCAAGAGTGATCAGCCTTGGATGGAATAAAATTTTTTAATATATCTAAGATTTGTGAAACGATGAGACTAGACAGTAAAAATATTTGCCATATGATTGCTATCTTGAATGGTAAAAGAGACCATCCGATAACTGTTGCGATCAACCACATAAGCGGTGTAAGAGAGCGGCGCAAATTGTCTTGCATTTTCCAACGTGTAATCGAGCTAATTTGATGCCGAGAAAAGAGATAAGGTAACAGTTGCCAATCACCACGAATCCAACGATGATAACGGGCAACATCAACATTATATGCTGTTGGATAATCTTCAATTATTTCTACATCACTAACAAATGCAGTATGTGCATAACCTCCTTCTAAAAGATCGTGACTGAGAACAGTGTTTTCTTTAATTTTTCCATCAAGTGCTTTTTCAAATGTATCGATATTATAGAGGCCTTTGCCGATGAATGTTCCTTCTCCCAAAATATCTTGATAAGTATCAGAAACAGAAAAAACATAAGGGTCAATACCGCGGTTAGCTGAAAAAACCCGTTGTAAAACTGATGTTTCTTTTCCTGCCATAAGAAAAGGAGTAGTACGAGGTTGTAAAATACCATAACCCTTTATAATATTCCCACTTTTCTCGTCGAAAACAGGATGGTTGAGTGGGTGATTGAGCTTTCCGACAAGTTTTGTAACACTTTCAGGGGTTAGACGGGTATCTGAATCTAGAGTCATTACAAATCGGAAATCCATGGGAAGATGGGGGCTGGGGGGATAAAAGCTTGTATTTTTACTTCCTCTTAATAATAGATTGAGTTCATGGAGTTTACCACGCTTGCGTTCCCACCCCATCCAACAATTTTCACTGGCATTATAAAGTCGTTGACGATGTAAAAGAAAAAATAGACAAGTATCATCACGATAGTAACGGTCATTAAGTTTATCTATACTTTTTTGCGCATAATGAAGAAGATCAAGATCGTCTTGTGTTTCTTTTAGTGAAGCATCTACCCAGTCTGTGATAAGTGCGAAATGGATAGCTCCTTTAGGATTAGAAAGATAGTGTATTTCAAGATTGCGTATTTGTTCATCAATATAATTTTTTGATGTAATTAAGGTAGGTACAGCAACCATTGTACGTGCATGTTTAGGAATGCCATCTTTATATTCATAACCAATAAGCTGTTTTGATGGAATAAACCATGAAATAACAGTATTGAAAAAGGAAAAAGCAGCATTCATAGCAGGAAAAAGTGCTAATGCGGTAAAAAGAAAAATCATCCATTTTGTTATGTCATATGCCCATAATAGGCCATATACTGAAAATAAAAGAATGATTGTTAAAAGGGAGACCGGAATTGCGATTGTTTTTATTTTTGAATAACAATAAGTTCGTATCCACTTTATGAAAGAGGATTGAGGACATCTACAAGCTTTTTCAAACATATGACGTCCATCATCGATGAGATACCATCCAGCAGAAAGATTGTTGTGATAAGAAATATTTTCTGAGGAGACGAGCGTCATTTCTATAACTTTGCGTGCAACTTCCAGCTCATTAAGAGGCGAATTGCGCGCAATTTTTTCTATTGCTTGTCGATAGATATTACGTGAATGAGAATCGATTTCAGAAAAATCGCTATTTTCACGCAAAATAGAATCTACAACACTAACTGTTTCAAACCATTTCGTCCAATCGACATCATCAATAGCTTTAAGAGCCTGGATAATATTTCTCATGGTTACACCATCAGCTGCTTGTTGATTATGTTCATCAGCTGTTACAGTTTCTAGGTTAGTGTTTTGGTCATGCAATTGTTTTTCAAGCCAGCTTAATGCTCCTGTTGAATCAAAAAATGTGCTTCGAAGACGATAAAATAAATGAGATGAAAAAGTTGAATTAGAAAGAAACTTTGTATACAGAGAAAAGGAAGTGTGTAACTTTAATTCGCTTTTTTTAAGAGAGATTTGATTTGCTACTTCGTGAGCGAGATGGCGCATATGCTGTGCTTGTTCAATACGCAATGCAAGGCGACGTATATTTTCAATTAATAACATTTGTATGATAGAGGGTAATGCCCATAATTCACAAATTTTCAAGGCGTGAATTTCTTGAAATCCACGGACCATAGCCGTAAGCGCTTCTTGTGAAAAATCGCTATCTGTATGAGAAATATAATACCAAGCTAAAACAAATACACGTGGTATTCTTGTTTTTTGTTTATAAAGTGGAAGTTGTTTAACAAATGATTCAGATAAGATACGGCGTAACTGTTGTATAGTTTTGTCAATAATATGATGGTTATCAAGAAGCCATTGAGCAGATGGTGTAATAGTTTCGTTGTTCCGTGCAGCAATATCGCTTATGTTAAAAATATGAAGAATAAATTTGGCATTTTCGTTCAATCTTTTATAGAAACTTTGGTTTACTTCATATTCAGGGAATAAAATTTTCTCATCAGATGCTATGGTGCGACCTAATTTATAAAGTTCATTTTGTGATTTATAGGTTGAGCGAATAGGAAAGCTAGTTTTAGTGAAGCAGTTGTTTTTTTTTTGTTTGGAACAAAAGTGCTTCATGAAAGATATTGTAAGAGCCATAATATTTTAATTGTTATTCAATGATATGGTTTATTTTATTTAATAATGGGCATTTTTATCTCAATAATGGGGATTGTATTTAAAAGTCTTTTATAGGTTTTTGATGAGGAGATGATTGAAAACTCAATAACGTAGTGTCACCGAAAAATAAAAAAGGCCGCCCCCCAATAGCGGCCTTAGTTTATTCTACTTTATTATTAATCTTGTTCTTGCTTTTTCAATGCTGCGCCGAGGATATCACCAAGAGAAGCGCCTGAATCTGTGGAGCCGTATTGCGCAACAGCTTCTTTTTCTTCTGCAATTTCGAGTGCTTTAATTGATACTGAAAGTTTACGTGTTTTTTTGTCGAATGCTGTGATACGGGCATCAACTTTTTGACCAATGGAAAAACGCTCAGGACGTTGTTCATCACGATCACGCGCTAAATCAGTGCGGCGAATAGTTGTCTCAAGATTGTGGTCAATCAATTTAACAGTAATATCATTTTCATTGACTGCGGTAACCTCACATGTGACGACAGCACCTTTTCGGAGTTCACCAGACGCAGCAGCTTCTCCAACTTTATCGTCAGAAAGTTGTTTAATTCCAAGAGAAATGCGTTCTTTTTCAATGTCAACATCAAGTACCACGGCTTTAACGATATCGCCTTTAGTATACGTATCAATGATTTGCTCGCCAGGACGATTCCAGTCAAGGTCAGAAAGATGAACCATACCGTCAACATCACCTTCCAATCCAATGAAAAGACCGAATTCTGTTTTGTTTTTGACTTCTCCTTCGATTTGCGAATTAATCGGAAATTTATTAGCAAAAGCTACCCAGGGGTTTTCAAATGTTTGCTTTAAGCTAAGAGAAATACGGCGCTTAGAAGGATCAATCTCAAGAACTACTACTTCGACTTCTTGTGATGTGGATAAAATTTTTCCAGGGTGGATATTTTTCTTTGTCCAACTCATTTCGGAAACATGGATCAATCCTTCGATTCCTGGTTCTATTTCAACAAAACCACCATAATCAGTAATGTTGGTAACAGCACCAGTAATTTTTTTACCGATAGGATATCTGACACTGATGCTTTCCCAAGGATCACTTTCAAGTTGTTTCATTCCAAGGGAGATGCGGTGCGTATCTTGATTGATACGAATAATTTGAACTTTAATAGTTTGACCGATTGTCAGGATTTCTGATGGATGATTTACGCGCCGCCATGCCATATCTGTAACGTGTAAGAGACCATCGATTCCGCCAAGATCAACAAAGGCACCATAATCAGTGATATTTTTTACTACACCTTCAACAATTTGGTTTTCTTCAAGATTTTGAACAATTTCTGAACGTTGCTCTGCACGGCTTTCTTCTAAGACTGTACGACGTGATACAACGATATTGCCACGGCGACGATCCATTTTCAAAATTTCGAAAGATTGTGAATTGTGCATTAATGGAGAAACATCACGAATGGGACGAATATCTACTTGACTGCGGGGCAAAAAGGCAACAGCTCCATCGAGGTCGACTGTAAATCCTCCTTTTACTTGACTAAAGATAATCCCATCGACGCGTGCGCCGGCATTAAATTTTTCTTCCAAACGAATCCAGCTTTCTTCTCGTCTTGCTTTTTCACGAGATAGAACAGCTTCACCCATCGCATTTTCAATGCGCTCGATGTAAACTTCAACTTCATCACCAATTTGTAAGGAACCATCTTTTCCTTTAGTTCCAAACTCTTTGAGTGGAATACGTCCTTCAACTTTAAGGCCAGCATCAATAATGGCCATGTCTTTTTCAATTGCAATGACACGACCTTTAACAACGGATCCCTCATTAAGATCATTGGTTTGGAAAGATTCCATTAAAAGGGCTTCAAAATCCGCTGTTGTGGGATTGTATTGTGACATAAGAACTCCTGATATATACCTTTATTCCAAAAGGTTAAGCGCTGGGTTAGTGTTAATAGTGGGTAACTGACTGCCTTATTTCTTAATACAGGAAGAAAAATTAGCGCTAGGCCGAAAATTACCTTGACGATTTCATTAACTACATGGATCATTTATAATAGGATTAATAAGAGCACATGCAGCTACGAATGTTGCTTCTATACCCAATTCTGACGTATCAAGCAAGTGGGCGTTTTTTGCTGGTTTTAGTGAGCCTTGTTTGCGGGTTATATCTCGGTTGTCACGCTGTTTAATATCTTCTAGGATTTTATTATAGTCTGCGTTGTATCCTTTTTTCAAAATTTCCTGATAACGGCGCTTTGCGCGTGTTTGAACATTGGCTAAAACATAAAATTTAATATTTGCATCAGGGCATACAATAGTACCAATATCACGACCATCAAGTACACTTCCGGGTAAAGTTTTCGCAAAGCTACGTTGTTTAGCAACAAGAATTTCACGAACTTCTGGTATGAGTGCTATTTTTGAAGCCGCTTCACCAAGTTCATGAGATGAGAGAATAGCCGGATTTAAGGTATTAAAGTCAATATTTTTAGCATAAATAATAGCACTGTTTTTATCATTGATATTTAGTTTTTTTTGTAAAAGGGCATAGGCAACACCGCGATAAGTAAGACCAGTATCTAAATGGTGAAGATGATAGTACTCAGCAATTTTGTGTGCTAGTGTTCCTTTTCCTGATGCTGCTGGTCCATCAATTGCAATAACAAAAGGTTTCAATTAATTTTTCCTCCGAGTTGTTGCATGAGAGGGATAAATTGGGGAAAGCTGGTAGAAATCATTCGTTTATCATCAATGGTAACTGGTTTTTCTGATACAAGTCCAAAGACAAGAAAACACATGGCAATGCGATGATCGAGGTATGTCATAACGTGTCCACCACCCAATCCTTTAGCGGAATTTTTTCCATGAACAATGAGAAAATCTTCACCTTTTTCACAGTTTACGTGATTGATTTTCAGTCCTTGTGCAATAGCGGAAAGTCGGTCTGATTCTTTAACGCGTAACTCTTCAAGTCCTAACATCATTGTTTTTCCTTCAGCAAAGGCTGCAGCTACCGCTAAAGCAGGGTATTCATCAATCATAGAGGGAGCCCATTCTTTGGGTACAGTTACCCCTTTTAGCTCTGATGATTTGACCCGTAAATCAGCTACATCTTCTCCTCCTGTTTGGCGCTGATTGAAAAGTTTAATATCCGCTCCCATCTCCCATAATATTTTAATAAGTCCTATCCGTGATCTATTTATAAGAACATTTTCAATGGTGATATCAGAATCCTTTACAAGAAGGGCAGCAATAAGTGGAAAAGCTGCAGAAGAGGGGTCACCTGGAATGTCAATAGTTGTTCCAGTAAGATGTGGTTGGCCATTAAGGTGAATAAAACGTGTGCCTTTTGCATTGACGTCTATTTCAAGTTTAGCTCCAAACGCTTTTAGCATTTTTTCTGTATGATCTCGAGTGAGGATCGGCTCGATAACAGTCGTCGTGCCGGCGATATTAAGTCCAGCAAGCAGAACGGCTGACTTAACTTGGGAGGAAGCTATTGGAATACGGTAACATATCGGATTCGCCATTTTAGGGCCATAAAGCGTTAAAGGAAGATTCTCTCCGTGTTTTGCTTCAATTTCAACTCCCATTAAACGCAATGGGTCAAGAATACGTCCCATTGGTCGTTTAGATAGCGAAGTATCACCAGTAAATGTTGTTTTCATGTGATAGGGACCAACCATTCCCATAACTAAACGTACACCTGTTCCGGCATTCCCAAAATTTAAAGGGGTCTGTGCTTCCAAAAGGCAACCATTGCCAGTTCCACGAATAACCCAGACGCCGTTTTTTTTATGAATACAGGCTCCCATAGCATGCATAGCGGCAGCTGTTTTTTGAATATCATCGCTTTCAAGTAGTCCATGAATATACGTTTCACCACTTGCTAATCCCCCCAATATAAGAGATCGATGAGAGATGGATTTATCTCCTGGTATTTTAATTGTTCCAGAAAGATTTGTAGACTGATAGGCAGTTATAGGGATTGCTTTTTTCATAAAAATTCTGTTTAATTTTGTCTAAAATTATTAAAGAAGTATTCTTTAGCATATGCTTTTAAAGGCGTCATGAGGAAATTCATGTAAAACAATGTATTTATCTTTGACAAAATTACTATCTTTCGATTAAGCACCGTAATTTATTATTGCAATTATAGTTTTAAAAAGAGGCACGGTTCATGGCAAAACAAGAACTTGGAACTAAACGTGTTGATCCAGAAACGGGAAAGAAGTTTTATGATCTTAATCGCGACCCTATTGTGTCGCCTTATACAGGTATTTCTTATCCTCGTTCTTATTTTGAGGTTGCAGCAGCTGAAGCAAATGGTGAAGAAGAGGTTGATGCTGAAGAGCTTGATACAGCGCTTGAAAAGTCTGCTTTTATGCTTCTAGAAGAAGATGTCGATGATTCTAAAGATGATGATCTTCCTGATTTAGGAGATAGTGATGTAGATATCGGTGATGATGATGATACATTTCTGTCTCATGATGAAGATGATGAGGATAATGACGTTACTGGTATTCTCGGAGGCAATGTTTCTAGCGATGATGATTGAAAAAGTTAGAAGCTATTCTTTTCATTAAATGTAAATTTTCCTTGATATTAAATTTTGCTCGCTTTAAAAAACTTAAAAACTATTTTCTATTTCGAGAAGAGAGTGTCCATTTTTTGTTGGGGCTATAGCTCAGCTGGGAGAGCGCTTGCATGGCATGCAAGAGGTCAGCGGTTCGATCCCGCTTAGCTCCACCAATAAAGGATATTTTTATAAGGGGCTATATGTAAAGAGATTTAGATGCTGAGTGAGGGTTGGCACTGTGGTACTTGAGGTGACCTAGTTGGTATTTAAATGATTCCTATAACAATGTTTTTGTTTGTAGTCATTGCAATATATGTTGCGCTAAGTTTCAATATCGGTGAAGGTTTTGTTTTTAAAAGTAGACAAATGGGCTAGCGATGTTTCTACGACCTATCTAAAAAGAAGGAATGAAGCCGTTTAGCATTTCTGCCATTTAAATTTATTAGATCATGAATGATGGTATTAGGCTTATATAAAACTTGAAATGTCATTTTAAATGTTTCAATAAGAATATTTTTTAGGGTTAGATTCCGTAAAAATAGGAAGTGTGGAATTATTTGAGGGGAAAATAGTGCCTTCTTATCGTTCAAGAATATCAACTCATGGACGCAATATGGCCGGAGCTCGTGGTCTTTGGCGTGCAACGGGAATGAGAGAGACCGATTTTGGTAAACCCATTATTGCTATTGCGAATTCTTTTACGCAATTTGTACCAGGGCATGTTCATTTAAAAGATCTTGGGCAATTGGTTGCACAAGAGATAGCTATTTCTGGTGGTGTTGCGAAGGAATTTAATACAATTGCCGTAGATGATGGAATTGCTATGGGGCATGATGGAATGCTTTATTCTTTGCCTTCGCGTGAAATCATTGCAGATTCTGTCGAATACATGGTTAATGCTCATTGTGCAGATGCATTAGTATGTATTTCCAATTGTGATAAAATTACGCCTGGAATGTTAATGGCCGCTCTACGGTTGAATATTCCGACAATTTTTGTTTCAGGTGGCCCCATGGAAGCGGGTAAAATTAAATGGAAAAATCAAGATATTTCTGTTGATTTAGTTGATGCAATGATCGCTGCGGCTTCTGAATATAATTCAGAAGAAGAAGTTGCAGAAATGGAACGTGCTGCTTGCCCTACATGTGGTTCTTGTTCAGGGATGTTTACCGCTAATTCTATGAACTGTCTTACCGAGGCGTTAGGGTTGTCCCTTCCTGGAAATGGGTCAATGTTAGCGACGCATGCGGATCGTCAGACGCTTTTTGTAGAAGCTGGTCGTCGAATTGTTTCATTAGTCAAACGTTATTATGAAGAAAATGATACAACAATTCTGCCACGTTCTATTGCTTCGCGCAGGGCCTTTGAGAATGCAATGACTGTTGATATTTCTATGGGAGGATCAACCAATACTGTATTGCATCTTTTAGCAGCAGCGCAAGAAGGTGAAATAGATTTTACCATGGATGATATTGATCGTCTTTCGCTTCGTGTTCCTGTCTTGTGTAAGGTCGCGCCTGCTATCCCTAATGTACATATGGAAGATGTGCACCGTGCTGGTGGTATTATGGGGCTTTTAGGGGAATTGGATGCCGCTGGACTTATTGATACATCTGTTTATACGGTTCATGAAAAAACAATGAAAGAAGCTCTTAGCCGTTGGGATGTGAAAAAAACTGATGAATTAACGGTTCACAAATTTTATCGTGCAGCACCAGGTGGTATTCCAACACAAACAGCTTTTAGTCAGTTTTGTCGTTATGATACCCTTGATCTTGATCGTGAAAAGGGTGTAATTCGCGATGTTAAACATGCGTATTCGCAAGATGGAGGGCTAGCAGTTCTTTATGGAAACCTTGCTGAAGATGGCTGTATCGTAAAAACAGCAGGTGTTGATCAATCAATTTTAACTTTTAAAGGTCCAGCAAGAATTTTTGAAAGTCAAGAATCCGCGGTTTCAGCAATTTTGACCGATAAAATTAAATCAGGCGATATTGTTGTAATTCGTTATGAAGGTCCGCGTGGTGGACCTGGGATGCAAGAAATGCTTTATCCAACGAGTTATCTGAAATCTAAAGGATTAGGAAAGGTTTGTGCGCTTGTAACTGATGGTCGTTTTTCAGGGGGGACTTCAGGACTTTCTATTGGGCATATTTCACCAGAAGCTGCTGAAAAAGGAGAAATTGCTTTGGTGGAAGAGGGTGATATAATAGAAATTGATATTCCTAACCGTACCATTCATATGTTAGTCGATAATGTTGAGATTATGCGTCGTCGAGCTGAAATGGAGAAAAAAGGAAAGACAGCTTGGCAGCCTGTTGAGAAACGTAAGCGTAAAGTCTCAAAAGCTCTTAAAGCGTATGCCGCTATGACAACTTCTGCTGCAAAAGGTGCGGTTCGTTATATTGGATAAGATATAGAGTTATCTTGCAAGAAATAATTAGGGGTTAAAGGGTATTTTGCATCATCGTGAATATAATTCAAAGGATTTTTTAGTTTTTTTCTATCTTATTAAGTTTTTCTTATAACAAATAATCTGCATGAATTCTTTCATTATTTAAATACGAAGAAATAATATAAATGCAGACAATGGTCAGTATGAATCAAAAATAACCAAGAAGAAATGTTTTTTATTGGGGATCACTTTTCTCGAGATTCTTGAGGTAATAAAGTGTTTCTAGAGCATCTTTAGGAGAAAGTTCATCAGGATGAATATTTTTAAAGGCTTCATGAAGCCTGCAGAGTTTTTTTGTTTTTTCATTTGTGAAAGATGTTTCTTTAAGGGAAAAGAGCGGTAAGTCATCAATTAATTTATTTTCTTTTTCGTTCATTTTTCCTGTTTCTAATTGGTGTAAAACATCTGTAGCGCGCGTAATAACTGCTGCAGGAAGTCCTGCAAGTTTTGCAACTTGCACTCCGTAGGATCTGTCAGCAGCTCCGGGTACAACTTCATGAAGAAAAACTATATCACCATCCCAATTATTGACTTTCATTGTTACATTATGAAGGCGATTAAGTTTTTGTGTAAGCGCTGTCATTTCGTGAAAATGTGTGGCGAGAATAGCACGGCAGCGATTAACCTCATGAAGATATTCAACTGTTGCCCAAGCAATTGAAAGACCATCAAAGGTTGATGTCCCCCGTCCGATTTCATCAAGAATAACAAGGGAGTGGTTACTCGCATGATTAAGAATTGTTGCTGTTTCAACCATCTCCATCATAAAGGTCGAGCATCCTCGTGCAAGGTCATCAGAAGCACCTACACGACTAAATAAGCGATCAACAATACCAATATGGGCTGCAGCAGCTGGAACAAAAGAACCCATTTGTGCCATAATAGCAATGAGAGCATTTTGCCGCAAGAAAGTTGATTTTCCTCCCATATTAGGTCCAGTCAATAGCCAAATTGCTGCATGTTGTTGGTTTTTTTGCGCAGAGAGATTACAATGATTGGCAATAAATGGTTCTGCGGCTTGCTTTCGTAATGCTTGCTCTACAACAGGATGGCGTCCAGCGGTTATGTAAAAAGCAAGCGAATGGTCAACTTTAGGACGACAATATTCTTGTTCTTCAGCTAAATAGGCTAAAGCAACAGAGACATCCAGAATAGCAAGTGCTTCAGCAGCTTTACGAATGAAGTCGATCTGTTCGGTAATTTCATTAACAAGATTATCAAAAATTTCCAATTCAAGAGTTGTTGCATGGTTAGCAGCGTGGGCGATACGGCTTTCAAGTTCAGCAAGTTCTGTAGTGGTAAAGCGCGTAGCATTTACCATTGTTTGCCGGTGAATAAAACGTGCTTTTGCTTGTGGAGTATCGGTAAGAGCAGATGTTTGTGAATTGGTGACTTCAATAAAATAGCCTAAGATGTTATTATACTTTATTTTTAGTGTTTTAATCCCCGTTTCTTTGGAATATTTTGCTTGAAGTTCAGCAATAACACGGCGGGATTCATCGCGCAGAGCGCGCATTTCATCTAGTTCTTTATTATAATGAGGACGAATAAAACCACCATCACGTTTAAGCAATGGGAGCTCATCTGCTAATGCTTGTGTTAAACGAAAATGTAAAGCAGTAGGTAAACGTGAAAAAATATGTTGTACATCACTTATTTCTTGAGGAAGTATTTTATCATTAAGAAACTGAGTAAGTTTATGAATAATTTCAAAACCACGCTGGATTGCTGCTATATCACGTGGTCCCCCTCGTCCGAGAGCTAAACGTGAAACTGCGCGGGGCATATCCGGTCCCCCTTTGAGGGTGCATTTTATTTCTTCTGCAAGAGACATATTTTGCAAGAAAAAGGCAATCGAATCTAAACGTTTATCTATAGCCGAAGGTGTGGTTAAGGGAGAAATTAAGCGATCAAGAAGAAGACGTGATCCTCCTCCTGTTACAGTACGATCAATTGCTTTTAGCAAACTTCCATCATGTTTACCTGATGTAGTTTTAACAAGCTCAAGACTCAGTCTAGTTGCAGCATCAATGAAAAGGGTAGCACTTTCATTTTGCCGCTCAGGACGCATGAGAGGGGGACGATGAGAGATTTGTGTTTTTTCAATATAACGAATAGCTGCAACGATTGCAGAAAGTTCGGGACGCGAATAGTCAGCAATACCTCTTAGAGTAGAGAGTTTAAAGTAACTGCAGATGTCACGTTCAGCAGTGATTGTATCAAAAAGACTCGCGGGTTGAGATGAAATAATACGATTGAGTACATTAAAAAGCGGTTTGTGTGATTGATCATGAAAAAAAGAGTCCGCTACAATAATTTCTTGTGGATCTACACGCATAATTTCTGCCAAAAGCCTTTCATGGCAGCTTTCTGTTACACGAAATATACCTGTTGAAATATCAATCCAAGAAAGAGCAAATTCTTCTTTATCACTAGTTTTAATACGAGCAAGTGCCATCAAATAATTTGCACGCGCTGGATCAAGAAGTTTTTCCTCTGTTATAGTTCCAGGTGTAACAAGGCGCACAACATCGCGCTGAACAACTGATTTTGATCCACGTTTTTTAGCTTCTGCTGGATCTTCTAATTGTTCACAAACTGCAACTCGATAACCACAAGATATCAGTTTTTGTAAATAATCATCTGCAGCATGAACTGGTACGCCACACATAGGAATATCTTCACCAAGATGTTTCCCACGTGTTGTAAGTGTAATTCCTAGAGTTTGAGCAGCTTCAATCGCATCATTAAAAAATAATTCATAGAAGTCTCCCATACGATAAAATAGAAGGGAATCGCTATTAACTGCCTTGATTTCTATGTATTGCTCCATCATAGGTGTAGGGCGTTCTTTATGTGACGTAGATGGTGAAGGTTGGGGGATTAAATTATTTTTGCAATTGCTCTTATCATCCATTTTACGCGCTCATTTCATGCACTTAAGGTTTTGATACCTTTTTTATTTACTTCAATACTTACCTTCATTATCTCTGAACTGAAACGCACAATGATATATACAACCCATAATGATATATCAGATAAGCATAGCGATTTCTGACATATGAATCAAATTGAAAATCGGGTAATTAGATAGATTATAGAACAAGAGTTAAGCTACTTTAGGAGAAAGTAAGTGATATGAGAAACAATGAGCAAGATCGAAAAATGTCTCAAACTGTTTATAATGCTAATGAGCAAGAAGTTCTTGATTTTCATAATCATGGTAAACCTGGAAAACTTGAGATTGTTGCCACAAAACCAATAAAGACGCAGCATGATTTAGCGCTTGCTTATTCGCCAGGTGTTGCTATTCCAGTTAATGCGATTTCTCAAAATCCAGAGTTAGCTTATGATTATACGGCGAAAGGTAATCTTGTAGCTGTTATATCAAATGGAACTGCTATTTTAGGTTTAGGTAATTTAGGTGCACTAGCATCTAAACCGGTTATGGAAGGTAAAGCAGTACTTTTTAAATGTTTTGCAGACATTGATGCAATTGATTTAGAAGTTGATATAAATGATACAGAAAATTTTATTAATTTGGTCCGTCATTTAGAGCCTTCTTTTGGTGGCATCAATCTTGAAGATATTAAAGCACCTGAATGCTTTATTATTGAAAGTCGCTTGCGTGAAATAATGAATATTCCTGTTTTTCATGATGATCAACATGGTACGGCAATCATTGTAGCTGCTGGTGTGCTTAATGCTTTATATTTAACGGGACGTGATATGCAAAATACACGATTAGTTTGTAATGGTGCTGGTTCTGCAGGAATTGCATGTATTGAACTTATTAAGGCTATGGGGTTTCGTCCTGAAAATATTATCTTATGTGATACTAAGGGAGTTGTTTATAAGGGTCGTGAAGAGGGGATGAACCAATGGAAGTCTACTCACGCTATTCAAACAGATAAACGCACTCTTGCTGAAGCGATGGAAGGCGCTGATATGTTTTTTGGGGTTTCTGCTAAAGGTGCAATTACTCCTGAAATGGTTAAATCAATGGCACCCCAACCAATTATTTTTGCTATGGCAAATCCTGACCCGGAAATTACACCAGAAGAGGTGATGCAAGTACGTAGTGATGCTATTATCGCAACAGGTCGTTCCGATTATCCTAATCAAATCAATAATGTACTTTGTTTTCCTTATATATTTCGTGGTGCACTTGATGTGCGTGCGACAGTTATTAATGACGAAATGAAAATTGCAGCAGCAAGAGCGCTTGCAAAATTAGCTCATGAAGGCGTTCCTGACAGCGTTGCTAAAGCTTATTATGGGAAGAGGTTAAAATTTGGTCCAAATTATATCATCCCTGCTCCTTTTGATCCGCGTTTATTTACTGTTGTGTCAACTGCTGTAGCAAAAGCGGCAATGAGAAGTGGAGTTGCACGAAAGCATATTGATGATTTAGAGGCTTATGAGCGTGATTTGAATGTAAGACGTGATCCTACTTCCATCGTGATGCGTGGTGTTTATGACCATATTCGTCAAGACCCAAAACAAATTGTTTTTGCAGAAGGTGAAGAAGAGCAGGTTATGCGAGCAGCTGCTTCTTATGTTCATCAAAAATTAGGGAAGGCAATTTTAATTGGCTTTGAAGAGAGAATTAAGGAAATCGCTGCGGTTGCTGGAATTGATCTTGAACATCAAGATATTTCTATTATGAATGCTAAGCTCTCATGCCGTACAGATGTTTACGCTAATTATCTTTATAAAAAGATGCAACGTCAAGGTTGGTTGTTGCATGATTGTCATCGTCATATTCAAAATGATCACGACTATTTTGGTTCTTGTATGGTAGCATCGGGGGATGCTGATGCAATGGTTACAGGGATAACGCGCAATTATGAAACAACATTAATTGATATATGCAGGGTGATTAATGAGAAGCCAAAAGAACGATTAATTGGTATTTCAGTGGCTATTTGTCGTGGAAAAGTTGTATTTATTGCGGATACAGCTGTTTACGAGAATCCGAATGCTGAGGAACTCGCTGATATAGCAGAACAGACGGCTTCTTTTGTCTATGGGTTGGGATATAAACCACGGGTAGCGTTTGTGGCATTTTCTACCTTTGGATATAGAAGAGGACAGGTTGTACAGCATATTCAGGATGCTGTTAATATTTTACATAAACGCAAGGTTAATTTTGAATTTGATGGGGAAGTGAGCGCTGATGTGGCGCTTAATCTGAAATTAATGCAACAATATTCCTTTATGAGTTTAACAGAGCCTGCTAATATCTTGGTAATGCCAGGATATCATACGTCTTCGATTGCTATTAGCATGCTACAGGAGCTTGGTGAGGCAACTATCATTGGTCCTATTTTGATTGGATTAGAAAAATCTGTTCAAATTACACCATTTAGTAGAAACGATACGGACATTTTAAATATAGCAGCACTAGCCGCTTACCATGCTAACAATAAAGGCATCTGATATTTCAGAGCCTTTAATAACAAAAGTGAACTTTTAAGATAGTTGTGTTTGGCTGTTTTTTTGTTCTTCAGCCAGATGCTTTTGGAACAAGTCAGCGAAATCAATCGGATCAATCCGCAAAGGAGGAAAACCGCCATTTTGGGTTGCATCAGACACAATTTGACGAGCGAATGGAAATAGAAGACGAGGGCATTCAATAAAAACGATCGGCGGAATATTTTCCTCTGGAATATTTTTAATATGAAAAA
The DNA here is from genome assembly GCF_036576145.1 of Bartonella eidoli. Classification (NCBI taxonomy): domain Bacteria; kingdom Pseudomonadati; phylum Pseudomonadota; class Alphaproteobacteria; order Hyphomicrobiales; family Bartonellaceae; genus Bartonella; species Bartonella eidoli. The sequence continues at coordinate 218,876 of NZ_JBAFWX010000001.1, forward strand.
CACCTCCGTAGAGTAACTCCACGTGGAATAAGACATCATTATCGTCATTTGCTTTGACTGAGAGAGATAATACGACATTATAATCATTATCGCTTACTGGATTAGCGTTAACGCTAATATCTATATCAATTTTAGGTGCATTTTCACGTGGATATAATGAGTGAGGAGCATTTGGATTCTCAAACGAAAAATCTTTCAGATATTGAGTTAATACAGCAATAACTGGCTCTCCATCATTGTTATTAATATCATCTTCAGCCATATTATAAACCTCTCATATAACGGTGTGTATTTTTGTTTTAAGATATAAAGACAAACGGCTTGGTTATCACGCCTTGCAAAAGGTTTCAAGGAACGCTTTACTTTTCTTAATTATTTTTCTGTCGTTGATAAATTTGAGAAATTTTCAATGATCATCATCATTTTTATGCCATGGTGATTCTCTGTCGTTATAAATCTGATAATCCTTTTCTTGAAGATCAATGATTTTTTCAGATTCATTTTTTGTGTTAGCATTGTTGTTATGATGGCTATTATTGAACGACAAAAATAAATACCAAAAAATAGTACGGACTGGTTTAATAAGAAGCAATATCCCCAAAATATCACTCGCAAATCCAGGAAGAATCAGCAAAATTGCACTTACAATGATGAATGTATCATTGATTATATAACTTTTAAATTTATGCCCTTCAATAAATTTATGTTGTATATTTTTTAAAAGGCTAATTCCTTGTATTCGTAATAAAATGCTTCCAGCTATTGTTGTTAAAATAACCAAACTCAAAGTTGCTAAAACTCCGATTTTTTTTCCAACAACAATAAAACCAGCGATTTCAATTAAGAGAGCACTGAGGATAACAATGATAAAAAAGCGAGGATTTATATAATAAGACCTAATCACATGAAAGTTTCCTTTTTAAAATTGAGTGTAGAAAATTAATTAAGAGATACTTTTAAAAACTTGAATGAGAAATTCACTATTTTACATGTTTATTGATAAATGGTATTGACTGCAATGTTTATTATAAATCATCTTAGGTTTGATGCTCATGGAATTTGACGTCGTATTTGTCGTAGCTTTTGTTATTATGGTTGTTGTTTTTGTGCAACTGCGTAATGTTTTAGGAAAACGGATTGGTTTTGAAAAGCCCCCCTTTGATCCTTATTCTAGCCGCTCTAAAAAACAGATTAATTCAGAAACGGATGATGATGTTGTTTCGTTCCCTCATCAAGTTAATTTGAAAAAGAGTGATTTTAGTGAAATTGACGCAATTTCACCTGAAGGAAGTGCATTAAATAATGGTTTGAGAGCTATACGTCAGAGTGATTCTAATTTTTCTCCACAATCTTTTATCAAAGGTGCTCAAATTGCTTATGAAATGATTGTGACAGCTTTTGCCAATGGGGATCGTGATCAACTAAAGAGGTTGCTTTCTCAAGATGTTTTTGAGAATTTTTGTGCAGCTATTGAACAGCGCGAAAAAAACAATGAAAAAGTTCAGTTTACTTTTGTTGGAATTAATAAGATTGAATTTGTTGCGGCAGAAATGCGAGAAAAGGAACAGTTCTTAACTGTGCGTATTGTCAGTGAAATAATTTCTGTAACTTATAATGAAAAGGGCGAATGTATAGAAAATGATCCTAATGCTGTCGTAGAAATTAGGGATGTATGGACTTTTGTTCGCAACAGTTTATCTTCGGATCCAAACTGGAAGCTTTTTGCAACAGAAGATGAAAATTGAGGTGTTTCTCGCTTTTAAAGTCAAAAAGTGAGATTTATTAGGGATGAAAGTTGCGATGTCTACGGATGAGACGAGACAGAGAGGGTGTTCATTTGTTCTGCAGGATCATTTTTTATGGGAGATGGTTTGTCGTACAACAATACCATTGCATGGTAAGCCGCCTTCTTTTTTTGCGGAAGATACTGCGAATATCGAAAATAAAAAACAACATATAACACAAACTTCTCCATTTTTGCATAAAAGTCAGCATAGAAAAATGACAGTTGAAGGAAAAAAAAGAGCGGATGCAAAAGAACATGAGGTTCGTCTCTTAGATCGTGTTACATACCGTAAAATTTCTAGAGGTCATTATCCCATTGAAGCTCGTCTTGATCTCCATGGTTGCACACAAGGTGAAGCTTATTTTTCCTTGAAAAAGTTTTTACAATCATCCCAACAGCGTGGATTGCGTTATGTGCTTGTGATAACAGGAAAGGGCCGATCCCCTGGAAGTGATGGTATTCTGTTTCAGTTTGTCCCTCATTGGTTATCAACACCGGCTTTTAAATATTATGTTCATGAGTTTGAGCAAGCTTCTCATCAACATGGTGGTTGTGGTGCGCTTTATATCAGGTTGCGTTTTTGTGCTAGAGAAAAGAGAGTCCTGTAGGCACTATTTTCAGTTTTTTGGATTAAAATTTATTGCATTTGATATGGCATTTTTATGCTATCTTTTTAAAAGAAGAATATAAGAGTTTGTAATATTTTTCTTTTCATTCTCAATTTTTATAAGCAATAATTCCCTCTTTATGACAATTTTATAAAAACGTTAGTAGCTAAAAATACTTTAGGGAATAGTTGTACTTACGTGGATAATATCAAAAATATTGTACAAATTTTTGTCGTTATTTTCATTAACTAATTATTCATTTGTAGCGCATGGTTTTGGGGTTTTATTGTAAGCAGTGTATGAAATTTTTTCTGATGTGACAACAGGGAGGTATGACTGTGTGAGAAATGAAGAAAGAATGATTGATGTTAAATAGGAGAGATAAAAATATTCTAAAATTTTAAGGAGATATTTTTAGGGCTTAGCAGTATGGTAAAATCAGTTTATTATAATCGATATCTTATCTTTTTGTTAAGGAGAATATTCCTCACATTTTTCAGAAAGTTCTTGTGGTTTAAAGCGGTGAGTTGTTGAGCAGAATTCACATGTGACTGAAATATATTCATTTTTAATCATTTTAATGCGTTCATCAATAGGGAATCCTTCTAGCATTTCTTTAACTTTTTTTCGTGAACAGGAACATTGATTTACAATAGAAAGCGGCTTAAAGACTCTAACACCTTGTTCATGGAAAAGACGAAATAATAATCGTTTGCTACCAACTTGTGGATCTGTTAGCTCTGTCTTATCAATTGTTGCGGTCAGTATTTTTGCTTCTTGCCATTGGTCTTTAAGTTGGGCACGGCTTTTTATTTCTTCTGCTTTTTTATTAGATTCATATATTTTGTTATGCAGTAATGTTGGAGGTAAGAGCTGTATCAAAACGCCTCCAGCTCGCCAGCTTTTTTGTTGTTTTCCTTGTTTGTCACGTTTAATCAAGATAGCGACCGCTAGATGGATATCGGTAGGTATTTGCTCAGATTTCTCAAAATAGGTACGGGCAACCTCTTGTAAATTTGATCCATTTAATGCAACTATTCCTTGATAGCGCTGTGTATAGGTACCTTGGTCAATAGTGAAGGCTAAAGTTCCTTTACCAAGAAGTTCTTTTGAAGTCGTTTGATTATTGAGTATCGCTTGCTTTAGACTCTCTTCATCAAAACGAGCATATCCTCGCAGACCAGAAGGGGAAGAAAAATCGCACACCAGCATGTTTACTGGTCCATCGGAATGAGTTTGTAAAATAAATTTTCCCTTAAGTTTCAGAGAAGTCCCAAGTAAAACAGTCAAAATTAGAGCTTCAGCTAAAAGATAAGAAACAGGTTCAGGATATTGATGTTTTGTGAGAATAGAATTTACAGCTTTTTCAAGTTGTACGATACGTCCACGGATATCAAGTTCTTCGACTTGAAAAGGAATGACAGTATCATCTTCACTCAAGCAGACGTTATTCAGAGAAGTTTCATTTTTGGCTTGTTTGTTTCCCGCATTCATATTTTAGCCTTTTGTGTGGTTTTCTTTGGCAAGGTATTGTGAAGAGAAAAACATATCTTGTAAACACTATGAAATATTTTAAAAGCGTGAGGGTGTCTTTTAATTGCATAAAATTAAGATATTATCATCTCTGTTAAGCAGAATATTTTATAACCAATGAGCTTATTATGATTTTTATAGATAAGGGTATTTTTTGAGAGTGTACCAAAGAAGTACGTATCTATGGCGAAATTATATTGTAATAATAAATTTTGAAAAAGAGTTTTAGCCCTATATGCTAAATTTAGCATCTTCAAATTTCTGTAAATGTTATTATATTTATATAAAAGCAATAATATGGTTCCGTGTTAATTGATTTTTACTGTATTTGATCCATTTTCCTAAATCAGGAAAAGCATTTTTATTAATAGATGTGTATCTATACCAAATAAAATGCATGTATGGAGGTGACTTTACAAAAATTATTTTTAGATTTTTAATTTTTTAGTTCTGAGATTCTTTGAAAACTATTCCATAATTTATTTAAAAAGTGAGTATAGGTTTAGGGGAATAAGAAGTAATAAAATAGCGATAAACTATTTAATAGCATTCTGTTTATCGTCTTTATTTATTTGCGAAAGATAAGAAATTGCTTTTTCAATGCGACATAAGCTTTCAGATATTTCTTCTTCATTTATGATAAGAGGAGGAAGGAGGCGGACTATGTTGTTATTGGCACTGACACTCAAAATATATTCATTTTCTAATGCATTAACTACAATGTGAGAAGGAAGGGCACATTGAATTCCCACCATAAGACCTACCCCATGAATTGCACATATAATGTTAGGATAGGTGTTAAGGATAGTTAAAAGCCCACTTCTTAGCTTTTGCCCCATGCGCTGAACATGGTGGAGAAAATCTGGTTCTAAGATGACATCTAGAACACTGTTTCCAACAGCTAGACCAAGAAGGTTTCCTCCAAAGGTTGATCCATGAGTTCCTGGTGTCATATTTTTTGCTGCTTTATCTGTTGCAAGACAGGCTCCCAATGGAAATCCACCACCTAGTCCTTTTGCAAGTGTAAGAATATCCGGTACGATATCACTCCATTCATAGGCGAATAATTTTCCTGTTCGTCCAATACCAGTTTGAACTTCATCCAAAATGAGTAATAGACCATTATCATCGCATATTTTTCGTAAAAGCTTTAAATTTTTGTGAGATACTTCTCTTATTCCTCCTTCTCCTTGGATTGGTTCGATAAGGATAGCTGCTGTATTTTTATTAATGGCTCTTTGCAAGGCGATTTCGTCAAAAAAGGGAATTTGAATAAATCCACTAACTTTTGGTCCAAAACCCTCAAGATATTTTTCTTGTCCAGTAGCGGCGAGCGTTGCAAGTGTACGCCCGTGAAATGCTCCTTCAAAAGTGATAATTTCAATGCGTTCTGGATGATCTGATGCGTAATGATAGTGACGAGCGGTTTTGAATGCACACTCAAGTGCTTCAGCACCAGAGTTGCAAAAAAAGACCTTATCAGCAAAACTATTTATACAAAGACGTTCAGCAAAAGCTTCTTGTTCAGGTGATTGGAAAAGATTGGAAACATGCCATAGTTTTTCAGCTTGTGTTTTAAGGGCATCAACCAACTTAGGGTGTGCATATCCTAATGCATTAACGGCAATGCCGGATGTACAATCAAGATAAGTTTCTCCTTTGTCAGAAATGAGCCACACACCATTACCGCGCTTAAAGCACAAATTACGTCGGGTAAAGCACTCATAAAGTGGGTGTATAGCAGCTGTATTCATTATTAGTCCCTTTATATTTTCGCTCTGCAATACGATAAACAATATAATATTTCATTTATCGCTATTTGATATAATCATTGTTAATTATAATAAATTAATTAGCCAAACAAATAAGAGATAGTTGCACTGGTGAAAAGAAATTAATAAAGATATAAGCAAATGTTGAACGAAAATGACAATTCCATTTATGATCGATTCGCAAGTTGGGGAAAACATCATAAATAAGCTTTTCAAAAAAGAAAGGATCTTGTCATTGAGCCAATGCGTATTGTATGTATATTGTATTAGCAAGGGAAATTATATTTCAATTGTGAATTCCACAGATATGAGTGAGATTTTTGTGCTCGGGTAGAGTAGAGAATGCTTTTTATTCTGTTTAATTGAAACATGATTGGGACATTTGAAGGTGCAACGGGGCGCATCTCAATGAGATGATCGAAATGGAGTACTGACATGGGTTGGACATGTGAACGCGTTGAGCTTCTTAAAAAGTTGTGGGGTGAAGGTTTAAGTGCAAGTCAGATCGCTGCTCAGCTAGGCGGAGTTAGCAGAAATGCGGTGATTGGTAAAGTTCATCGATTAAAATTACCTGGGCGAGGAAAGGCGGCGCAGGCGGTGTCGCGCACGCAGAAAACGATTGTTAATCCAAGTCCGTCTGCGCCGCGGATGCGTCGTTCTCCATCAGCAATATTGCCAACGAGTGCTACTGCATCTTGCAATGTTGGAGCAGCAGCTTTAAATATGGAGTTTGTTGCTGAGGATGAAACTGAAGTTGAGGCACCGGAAACATCAAATGTGGTTGTGCCTATATCTCGACATCTCAATCTTTTGCAGTTGAGTGAAAATACATGTAGGTGGCCAGTTGGGGATCCTTTATCGTCAGATTTTTATTTTTGTGGTGCTGACTCTGGTGAAAGTAGCCCTTATTGTGCCTTTCACGCGAAGATAGCATTTCAGCCAATATCTGAGAAGCGGAGGGTCAGAGTGTAATATTCGCGGTGTGTCTGCTGTTAAACATCAGTCAAATATATCATAGTTAAATTGTGAAATTTGCTATTTTCTACTAAAAAGAAATTTTGCAGAGGTGCTGTATTTGATAAATTTTAAGGATTTTCCTTGCAGAATATCTTTCCATTGCTGTTTTTAATATTATTGCATAACAGTATTCTGCTGGGCGTCTCTTCTGCCATGATAGCTTTTTCAATTTGTGGTAGAATTTTCTTTTGGTAAGTTTGCCATGTTAAAGGGCCGACATATTTCGTAATAATTATGCTATTTTTATCTAAGAGAAAAGTTTCTGGTGGGCCGTATACTCCCCAATTAATGGCTGTACGTCCTGAATGATCAAAGCCAATAAGTTTAAAAGGATTCCCAAAATTAATTAGAAAGCGGTGGGCATTTTCTTTGTTATCTTTGAAATTAATTCCAATGAGATCAAAACGTTGATCTTCTGCAATTTTCATAAGAATGAGATGCTCTTCGCGACAAGGTTGACACCAAGACCCCCAAAAATTAATTAATGTTACGCGTCCTTTTAATTGTTTGGTGCTTAAATAATTTTCATTGTAAAATAAAGGCAGATTAATTTGTGGAGCAGGCTTTTTAGCTAATGTGTTTAAAATAGTGGATGTGCTATCTGAGTGTCTTTTGTCCATAAAATGAAAAAAAAGTATAATGAAAAGTAAAAATGATATCAAAAAAACAAGTAAGGCAAGAAAAGATATACCTTTAGATTTCTGGGGAACAGTTGTCATTGTACCTTTTTTCATCTAAACAATTTTTTTCTTTTAGTTCCCATAGAATTTTTTTCTGATGTATACCTTTGCAGAGGATGTATCCGATAAAACAGAGAAGGAAAATTGCGGAAAGCATGTAGCTTAACATAACAATTTGTTCACGGTGAAAAGTTCCAAGAAAAAAATCAATTTTTTGAGATAAATTTTCTAAAAATCCACTCTGTATACTGCTTAGGTTCTGCATGATGAGGATTCCTTAATGTCGTACATAATGGGCTCTTTTTATCTGAAGCATTTGGATATGACGACGGTTGATTTCATTCCGCATAGCCACCAAATATAGTACAATAAACATAAAGGTAAAACAAAATATCATAGTTATGAGTGGCCATAACATAGAGCGATCGATTGTTGTTCCTCCTGCACGAAAAAGTGATGCTGATTGATGGAGTGTATTCCACCAGTTGACAGAAAATTTAATAATAGGAATATTTACGAATCCGATTAGTGTTAAAATTGCTGTAGCACGTGCGGCTTTTGCTTGATTATCAAAAGCGTGAACGAGCATAATAATGGCAAGGTAGATAAAAAGTAGAATTAAAACTGATGTTAGTCGCGCATCCCATACCCACCATGTCCCCCATGTAGGACGTCCCCAAAGTGCTCCTGTCATGAGCGCTAATGTTGTAAAAACTGCTCCAATAGGTGCTCCACATTTCAGTGCCACATCAGTGAGACGATAGTTCCAAATCAGACTTCCTAGCGCAGAAGCGCTCATTATCGTGTAACAGAACATAGATAACCATGCGAATGGCACATGAATGTACATAATTTTAACGGTGATCCCTTGTTGATAATCATCTGGAGAGTATACAACGAAAATCAGCCCTACGATAAAAAAACATAATGTTATAACGCTTAGCCAGGGCAAGATAGCACTGCTTATTTTCATAAAACGGGCGAGGCTTGCAAGATGTGATTCCATTTTACGTGTGTGAGATACTTCATTCATAGATTTATAATAGATCGGTTTTAGTTATACAGCAATCTATTCTGATAAATATCTGAGTGTCATAGCTGTGATAAAAGAGCTAAAAAGGCTTAGAAGGAGAGAAAAAGCAACAAGAAGAGCTAAGGAGCTTAAAAAAGAGATATTTGGATTTGTTGGAGATATGGCGGCGGAAATGCCAAAAATCATAATTGGAATGACCCATGGCAAGATGATAATAAAAATGAGAAGAGTGCTATGTAACAATGATATTGTTAGTGCAGCTCCAATAGAACCAATGAAGATAATAGCCAGCGTTCCACATAAGAGAGCAAGTATTGTCGTAAAAGTTGTCATTGCATCTAAATTGAGAATCATTGCTAAAATGGGTGTCATGAAAATAAGGGGAAGCATATGTCCCGCCCAATGAGCAAGACATTTTGTCAATACAATTAATGTTAGACTTTGTCTTTGTCCAGAAATGATGAATTGGTCAAGGCTTCCATCGTCGCGATCAGTTTGAAAAAGTTTATGCAGATTTAAAAGTCCAGCGAGAAGAGCTCCAAACCATAATATGCCTGGCCCTATTTTCGCAAGAATTTGGGGATTTGGTCCAATGGTGAAGGGGGTTACTATAATAATGGCGATAAAAAATAAAAGTCCTGTTAGTGTGGAAGCTTGTGGTGCTAAGGTTAATTTGAGATCACGCCAAAACAGTGCTTTCATTTTATTTTCTCTGCGGAGGTAAAAACTTTTCCAGTAAGATTCTATGATCTTCTGGAATAGCAAGGGGTATATGGGTTGTCGTGATAATCATACCGCCTTGGTTTAGGTGGTGCTTGAAAAGGTTTACAAGGATATTTTGAGCGTGATCATCAAGTCCAGCCATTGGCTCATCTAAAATCCAAATAGGACGATAAGATAATAAAAGTCGGGCAATAGCTACACGTCTTTTTTGTCCGGTTGATAAAGCACTGAAGGGTAAGGACCCAAGATCACAAAGACCAATATCTGTAAGGGCTTCATATGGACTGCGCATTTTCTGCCCATAAAAGTTTGACCAGAATCGCAGGTTTTCGATAACTGATAAGGAAGGTTTCATGGCATTTTGAGTACTCAAATAATGACATGCTGTTGCTACAGGGTATGTTTTTTGGCGGTCTTTTAGTACTATATGGCCTTCGGCAGCTTCAAAAAGGCCAGCAATGATTCGCAATAATGTAGATTTTCCGATACCATTTGGACCTATTATTGTCATCAGTTGTTGAGAAAATAAACAAAAAGAAAGACTCTGAAATAGAATTTTTTCATTCCTTTGTGCTGCAATATCCTTGCCCAATAATAACATATAGATTGCCTATTTGACCATTTTTGTAATCTTTACTGCATTATGAAATAAAAAACACGTTTTTTATGTCAATTATACCTAGAATAGTTCTAGAAATAGTTCTATAACCCGTGTGTTGCACCAGAAACTGGTGTAGAATAGTATTTAGCGCTGATTTCAAAGTTTGCCTATAAAGTAGGCGGAAGAGAAAATGAAGGGCGGAGGTGACTACGTTTGTACTCAAGCTGTGATCTTGACTCACGGTTTGTATTGTTTTTTCCGGGAAATTAGGTAGTTTTTAGATGAGGGTGGATAGTCATGTCTCAAATTGATAGCTTTAATTGTCGCAGAACTTTAAATGTTGGTGACAAGGAATATATTTATTACAGCTTAATAGAAGCGGAAAAGAATGGGCTTCAGGGTATTTCTCGCCTGCCGTTTTCGATGAAAGTTATTCTGGAAAATTTATTACGGTTTGAAGATGGCCGCACAGTCAAGAAACAGGACATATTAAATGTTGCTAAGTGGTTAAATGATAAGGGCAGTGCTGGTTCTGAAATTGCTTACCGCCCTGCACGTGTTCTTATGCAGGATTTTACGGGTGTGCCAGCGGTTGTTGATCTTTCTGCGATGCGTGATGCTATGGTTAAGCTTGGGGGTGATGCGACGAGAATTAATCCACTCATTCCTGTTGATCTTGTTATTGATCATTCGATTATCGTTGATAGTTTCGGGAATTCTATGGCTTTCCAAGATAATGTTGAGCATGAATATAAGCGTAATAGTGAACGCTACCGTTTTCTTAAGTGGGGGCAGAAGGCTTTTCAAAACTTTCGTGTTGTCCCTCCAGGTACAGGGATTTGTCATCAAGTTAATTTGGAATATTTAGCACAATGTGTATGGGTGAAAGATGACGGAAAGCACCAGACAGTTTATCCAGACACGTGCGTGGGGACTGATTCGCATACGACTATGGTAAATGGTTTAGGTGTCTTAGGGTGGGGTGTTGGTGGTATTGAAGCAGAAGCAGCAATGTTAGGGCAGCCTGTTTCTATGTTATTGCCTGAAGTTATTGGTTTTCGTTTAACAGGTAGATTGAAAGAAGGTATAACAGCGACTGATTTAGTATTGGCTGTGACGCAGATTTTACGTAAGAAAGGTGTTGTCGGAAAATTTGTTGAGTTTTATGGCCCTGGTTTGGAACATATGACTCTTGCTGATCGCGCAACGATTGGAAATATGGCTCCTGAATATGGCGCAACATGTGGTTTTTTTCCAGTCGATAAAGAGACAGTACATTATCTCAATATGACAGGGCGCGATAAAAATCGGATTGCTTTAGTAGAAGCTTATTCTAAGGCGCAGGGGATGTGGCATGATGAAATGGTATCAGGTACTATCTTTAGTGATACAATTGAATTAGACATGGGAAGTGTTGTGTCTTCTATGGCTGGTCCTAAACGCCCTGAAGGACGTATTGCATTGGAAAATGTTGGTCAAGGTTTTGAGATGGCATTGGCCAATGACTATAAAAAGACTGTTGGGAAAGATGATCGTTACCAAGTTGAGAATGAAGAATACGAGCTTGGTCACGGTGATGTGGTGATTGCTGCGATTACTTCCTGCACCAATACATCAAATCCAAGTGTTCTTATTGCGGCAGGACTTTTGGCTCGTAATGCTGTAGCAAAAGGTCTCAAGAGTAAGCCATGGGTTAAGACTTCTTTCGCGCCCGGTTCGCAAGTGGTTGAAGCTTATCTTCTTAACTCAGGTCTCCAAAAAGATTTGGATGCGTTAGGGTTTAATTTGGTAGGCTTTGGATGTACAACATGTATTGGAAATTCTGGTCCTTTGTTACCAACTATCTCTAAAACGATTAACGATAATGGGGTAATTTCTGCAGCGGTTCTTTCAGGAAACCGCAATTTTGAAGGGCGTGTTTCTCCTGATGTGCAAGCGAATTATTTGGCTTCTCCGCCATTGGTTGTTGCTCATGCTTTGGCAGGGACAGTCCGTAAAGATTTAACCAAAGAGCCTCTTGGTGAGGGCTTAGATGGTCAACCAGTTTATTTGAAAGACATTTGGCCTACTTCTAAAGAAATACAGGAATTTATAGACAAAAATGTTACGCGTAATATTTTTGCTGAAAAATATTCAGATGTATTTCGGGGGGGTGAAAATTGGCAAAAAGTTCAGGTTCCTACAGGTGTTACTTACGCTTGGGATGAGCAATCAACATATGTGCGTAATCCGCCTTACTTTGATAATATGCGAAAAATTCCTGATGTGTTATCAGATATTAAGGACGCACGTATCTTAGGTTTATTTGGTGATAAAATTACAACAGATCACATTTCTCCTGCAGGATCTATTAAAGTTGATTCTCCTGCTGGAAAATATTTGATTGATCATGGTGTTGAAGTAGCTGATTTTAATCAGTATGGAACTCGTCGTGGAAATCATGAAGTTATGATGCGTGGAACTTTTGCTAATATTCGTATTCGGAACTTTATGTTAGGAGAAAATGGCCGTGAAGGAGGTTATACAATCCATTATCCGTCTGGAAAAGAGCAGGCGATTTATGATGCAGCAATGGTATATAAACAAGAGCGAGTTCCACTCGTTATTTTTGCAGGTATAGAGTATGGTAATGGATCATCTCGTGATTGGGCTGCTAAGGGTACTAACCTTCTTGGTATAAGAGCAGTTATTGCTCAGTCTTTTGAGAGAATTCACCGTTCTAATCTTGTTGGTATGGGTATTGTTCCTTTTGTGTTCGAGGAGGGGTCAAGCTGGCGGTCGTTTGGTTTAAGAGGGGATGAAAAGGTAAGCATTGAAGGAATTAATGAATTAAAGCCTCGTCAAAGGACTGTAGCTACAGTTACTTTTTCTGATGGGACAGTCAAAACTATTCCATTATTGTGCCGTGTTGATACCGAAGATGAATTAGATTATTTGCACCACGGTGGTATTTTGCAATATGTGTTAAGAAATTTAGCAGTTTAGGTTACGTTTATCTATTGAGTAACGCTAGCATAACAAACTTTATGATGAGCAATTAAGAGTCTATGTATTGTAGTTTTTTACGCCCATCTTTGAAAATTAGATTGACGTTCACTTTAGGATTGCGTTATAAATCTTAACATTAACAGCTTCATAGCTGGGTTTAGGTTTGTATTGTATTGGTAGAGATATCTGAGATTATCTTGCCAATAAGTTAAGAGAGAGATATATTTATGGCGAATACACCTTCGGCTCGAAAAGCTGTGCGTAAAGTTGCCGTGCGTACGCAGGTTAATAAAGCTCGCCGTTCGCGCGTTCGTACATTTATGCGCAAGTTTTATGATGCTTTGGCTGGTGGTGATAAAGCTTCCGCGGAAAAGGCATTCAAGGATTTCGAACCTGAAATTATGCGTGCAGTTTCTAAAGGAGTTTTTCATAAAAATGCTGCTGCACGGAAAGTATCACGTTTAGCGAAGCGTCTAAAGGCTTTTAGCGTTTAAGATTTTCTATTTTAAAAAGAATCAAGCCAGCATTCGTTTGAATGCTGGTTTTTTGCGTTTATTCTGAAAAAATACCGTTTAAGAAGGAAAAGTAGAGACCTTTAAAGATTTTTGTTCCATTAATAGATAGGTCAGATTAATAAAATTTTTATGTTTATCCACAATCTTTGTTAATTTTTACAGAGTCTTTTTTGTCAAGTTTTTTTTATTTTTTTTTTTAACTGAATGGATTCTTTAATTATTGGTAAATTTTCAGAAAAAAAAGTGAATTGAATCAATAATTTTTCTCATTTTTCATTTGCATTAAAAAAATTTATAGTGATTTTTATACTTTTTTGATTTGAGTTTGGCCTCTTGCATTTTACTTCTGCTGTTTTGTATGGTCTCTGTGGAGACTAAAAACACGCAAGGTTCATATTCAGTTAGTGACTCTATCTTGAATTATGGGATGCTTTGTTGGCTGTATGAATCTGCATGTTGTATGGATTTTTTTTAGGTCTTCTTGAGTAATGTGTTTTTTTATGTTGAGGGATGTATCATGTCATTGGTACAAGTAAATCTTATTAGTCATCTTTGTTAGTTGGGTTGTAATGAGGTTATTCTAGGGGAGGATGGATAGTCTTTAATTTTGGGGTAGGGCACCTTTGTTTTCGCTAAGTTAATTTTAGCTATGTAGCGGGACAAGATTTTAATTTTTATCAGGATGAAAGATGGTGAATAAATTGAACTCTAAAGCTAGCTCCTTTCAAAGGGTTTCGGTAAATATCCTGTCGACAGAGAGAATAATAAATAGTGATATCATGGGGGTCGCTGAGACGGTTGGTGTAAGTGCTTCTGCTGAACATTCTATTATCTCAGAGGAAGAAGGTGCAGCAGCTTTTGCACGTGTGATGGCGCAGCTAAAGGCGCAGGTTGGTATTGAAGCTTATAATAGTTGGTTTGGTCGTTTGAAGCTTGCTGAGTATAGCCGTAACCTTGTAAAGCTTTCTGTTCCTACAGCGTTTTTACGTTCATGGATTAATAATCATTATGGTTCTCTTTTGACCAGTTTATGGAAACAGGAAAATTCAGCGATTCTGCGTGTTGAAGTCATTGTTCGAGGTATGAAGCGCGTTGCAAAAGGGACGGGATGTGGAATGAACACAGGTTCTGTTGCAGGTACTGTTGGTGTTCCTGAGGAGCAGACGAATTCGTCTTTTGCTGAAACTTATGTAGATCATGCAGGGAAGAACATTCAAACAGGAGTTTGTGGTTCACCTCTTGATTCTCGCTATACTTTTGAAAGCTTTGTTGAAGGTTCTTCTAATCGTGTTGCTTTAGCTGCGGCACGTTCGATTGCAGAGGGGCATAAAAGTGCTTTGCGGTTTAACCCTCTTTTTATTCATGCTTCCGTTGGATTAGGAAAAACGCATTTGCTTCAAGCTATTGCAGCGGCAGCTTTAAGTCGTTTGACTCCTGCACGGGTTATTTATTTGACCGCTGAGTATTTTATGTGGCGTTTTGCGACAGCTATTCGTGACAATGATGCTCTTTCTTTTAAAGAACAGCTTCGTGATATTGATCTTTTGATTATTGATGATATGCAGTTTTTGCAAGGGAAGTCTATTCAGCATGAGTTTTGTCATTTACTTAACATGTTGCTTGATAGTGCAAAGCAAGTTGTTGTAGCTGCAGATCGTTCCCCTGCAGAATTAGAATCGCTAGATCTTCGTGTTCGCTCTCGTCTTCAGGGAGGGGTTGCTCTTGAAATTGAAACTCCAGATTATGAGATGCGCTTGAAAATGTTACGCCAACGATTAAGGGTGGCGCAACAAGATGATAATATGATTGCAATTCCTGATGATGTTTTGGAATATATTGCTAAAACAGTGTTAGGGTCAGGACGCGATATTGAAGGAGCGTTTAATCAATTATTGTTTCGTCAATCTTTTGAGTCTGATTTATCTTTGGAACGGATTGATGATTTATTAGGTCATTTGATACGTTCAGGAGAGCCGAAGCGGATTCGAATTGAAGAAATTCAGCGTGCCGTTGCGCGTCATTATAATATTTCTAAGCAGGATTTGTTATCTAATCGTCGAACACGTACAGTTGTAAAACCAAGGCAGATTGCGATGTATTTGGCAAAAATATTGACACCTCGCTCATTGCCAGAGATTGGTCGTCGTTTCGGAGGACGTGATCACACAACAGTTTTACATGCTGTACGCAAAATTGAAGATTTGGTTTGTGATGATCAGACACTTGCTAAAGAGCTTGAATTGCTTAAACGGTTGATTGGAGAACAAACTGCATAATATGTATATTTTGTTTCTTAGAGATATGGCTAATAAGTGGATGAATCTCACTTTTAAAGTTTGTTTAGTGGCTGTTTACCATTTGGGAAAGAAGGTTAAGTAAATTTAGCAGGTGATTTTTCAGATAGGATGGTTGTTTTTAATTAGGGAATTCTTATTATTTCACAATAGATGGTTGATGGGTATCTTATGCGTATTACAGTTAATCGCACTCAGTTTTTGAAATCTCTTGGTCGTGTTCACCGTGTTGTTGAACGTCGTAATACTATTCCTGTTTTATCAAATGTGTTAATTAATGCAGAGAACGGTAATGTGCAGTTAAAGGCGACCGATCTTGATCTAGAGGTTATGGAATCATTCGTTGCCAATGTTGAGCACGCAGGAGCAACAACTGTGCCAGCGCATTTGTTGTATGATATAGTTCGAAAGCTTCCTGAGGATAGCGATATTATGTTATCTGTTGATTCTGATCAAGGTAGCACAATGTCTATTGTTTCTGGTCGCGCCAATTTTCAATTGCAATGTCTTCCCAGAGTAGATTTTCCAGAGTCACCTCCAGGACAGTTTGGTTTCCGTTTTTCTTTATCGGCATCAAGTTTAAAACATTTGTTTGATTGCACGCAGTTTGCAATTTCTACGGAAGAAACGCGTTATTATCTTAATGGCATTTATTTTCATATTATTGGAAACGATGTTTTAAAGCTGCGTTTAGTGGCTACAGATGGGCATCGTTTGGCACAAGCTGATATGGAAGCACCTTCTGGGCTTGATGGCATGCCGGGTGTTATTATTCCTCGTAAAGCTGTAGGAGAATTGCAGAGGTTGCTTTCAGAAGAGATTGATAGCGATGTACATGTAGAGCTTTCAGAAGTAAGAATTCGTTTTTCTTTAGGATCTTTAATTTTTACGTCAAAGTTAATTGATGGTACATTCCCAGAATATCAACGTGTTATCCCTGTGAATAATGATAAAAAGTTAGTTGTTAACAGACAAGATTTTTCTTCTGCGGTTGATCGTGTTTCAACAATTTCAAATAACCGCGGAATTGCGGTAAAGTTAATGATTGAGCGTGAGCAATTAAAACTTATTGTTAACAGTCCCGATTCTGGGAATGCTGAGGATCAATTAGCAGTGTCATATGCATCTGATCCTCTTGAAATAGGATTTAATGCACGTTATCTTTTGGACATTGCGGGACAATTTTCAAGTGATGAGATAGTTTTTATGTTATCTGGGGCTGGAGAGCCGGCTTTAATTCAAAATAATAAAGCAGATGCACTCTATGTGCTTATGCCTGTTCGTGTTTAAGGACGATTATTTTGCAGCGCATGGTTAGTCGTGTGCACAAAGTGGCAGTGAGGCAGTTAAGATTGGCTCATTATCGCAATTATTCTTCCTTTAATATTCACTTTTCAGGACAGCATGTTGTTTTTACTGGCCACAATGGTGCTGGAAAGACTAATCTATTAGAAGCGTTATCTTTTCTTTCTCCTGGTCGCGGTTTACGACGTGCTGCTTACTCTGATATTAGCTTTGCGAATAGTGGAAATGAAGGCTTTGTTATATTTGCTCGTCTGCAATGTGACCTTTACGGTGAAGTGAATATAGGAACAGCTTTAGAGATTGGCGGTATTGGTCGAAAAGTCCATGTTAATGGTGTAAATAAGGCGGGTGATTGTTTAACGGATTATTGTCACATTAGCGTGCTTACTCCTTCTATGGATGGGCTTTTTACTGGTTCTGCAGTCGAGCGTCGCCGTTTTTTGGATCGTATGGTTTTAGCTATTGATCCTTTGCATAGCCGCCGTATAGTTGATTATGATAAAGCTATGCGTGGGCGCAATCGCCTATTTTTAGATGGAAATGAAGATCGCTCTTGGTTTGATGCTTTAGAAATGCAGATGGCAGAGTTGGCAACAGCTATTGCTGCTGCACGTATTGATGTCATTAGACTTTTGAACGATATGTTTGAGAAAACATTTGTTTATACAGCTTTTCCGCGGGCCTTTTTAAAAATTGATGGTTTTTTGGAAGCGGCTCTTAGTAAGTTATCAGCAGTTGAAGTTGAAGAGAAATTTTATGATCGGTTACAGCGTAATCGCGCGATAGATCGAGCTGCTGGGCGAACATTAGAAGGACCACATCGCACAGATTTACAGGTTTTTTATGCAAATAAAAATATAGCTGCAGCATCTTGTTCAACAGGGGAGCAGAAAGCTTTATTAACAGGTTTGGTTTTGTGTCATGCGCGTTTAGCGGGCATGATGTCTGATAGAGCTCCCATCCTTCTTCTTGATGAAATAGCTGCTCATTTTGATTCTCATCGGCGCGCCGCTTTATTTGATATCATTGATGATTTAGGTGGACAGACATTTATGACAGGGACAGATCGTGTTTTATTTGATGCCTTAAAAGGACGGGCAGAGTTTTTTGAAATTGAAGCTGGAAATTTATTGCAGTAAAGCAGTGAGAAAAACTTCTTATACACAATAATTGAAGATAAGAGATTTATATTATGTGCGTGATTATAACAGTTTTAAATGGTCCTAATTTAAATTTTCTTGGCAAGCGTGAGTCAGAAATTTATGGAACTCAAACTTTGGCAGATATTGAACAATTGTGCGGAGAATGTGCAAAAGAACTTGGCATAATATTGCATTTTCGTCAAAGTAATAGTGAGGGGCAATTGGTAGAGTGGATACAAGAAGCAGTTGGGGTGAGTGATGGATTGGTTATTAATCCAGCTGCTTATAGTCATACATCTATTGCAATTTTCGATGCATTAAAAATATTCAAAGGACCAACAGTAGAAGTTCATTTATCTAATATTTATCAGCGTGAGGAATTTCGTCATCGGTCCTACGTTTCTGCTGGAGCAGATGCGGTTATTGTTGGGTGTGGTAGTGATGGATATTGTTTCGCGCTTGAATATATTGCTAAGCGACTTAAATTTAGCATAGCAAAGCAGAAATTGCCTAATATCAATGAGAATATTTGAATTAACTTGATAATTCTTTTAAAATGGGTAAGCATATTAAAGTGAGTAAGCATATATTGTAAGATGTTGTCGTTTTTTGTAATGGCTTCTTAATATAATGAGGCAGGTAGAATGAGAGACTTTGTAAAGCGGGTAAATATGCTCGTAATTTTGGGGATTGCGTTGCTTTTATCTGGATGTAAAATTGATGTTCTTCAGCCGTCCGGTTATGTTGCACGTCAACAGCTCATTCTAATCGTCACATGTATTGTTATTATGTTATGCGTCGTGATCCCAGTGATGGTTACGGTGGTTGTTTTTGCTATCAAATATCGAGCATCAAACACAACAGAGGAGTATTTACCTGATTGGGGTCATTCAAATAAAATTGAAGTTTTTATGTGGGGTATCCCAATTGTTATCGTAATGATTTTAGGTTTATTGACAGCCTATTATACTTATCATCTTGAGCCTTCGAATTCTTTGCCGGTAAATGTAGTTGGCGAGGAGAAGCCACTTCAGGTGGATGCTATTGCTTTGGATTGGAAGTGGTTATTTATTTATCCTGAGTATGGTATTGCATCAATTAATGAAATTTATGCTCCAGAGGGTCGTCAAGTATTGTTACAGTTAACGTCAGAGAGTTCAGTTAATGCATTTTGGGTGCCAAGGCTTGGAACAGTCATTTATGCTATGCCACAGATGAATTCTAAGTTGCACTTAGTAGCTGATGAGCTAGGGGTATTTAATGGAAGTTCAGCAAATTATAGTGGAGATGGCTTTGCGCATATGCGTTTTCAATGGCACTCTGTGTCTTTAAAAGACTTTGATCATTGGGTTGCTAAGGCTCGAAAAAGTGATCAGAAACTTGATCGTTCATCTTATCGTCAGCTTGCTATTTCTCCTAATATGGGCGATATTGCTGCGAAGGAAAAAGACTCTAAGGTGCGTTATTTCTCGTCCGTTGAGGAGAGGCTTTATTATAGAGTTGTTAATCGATGTGTTGATGATAATACAGTATGCAATGAGAGCTTAATGAAGCGTGCCGCTGCTCAAACACTTTGGGGCGCACTTTGTTCTGTCTTTGATCCTGATGTTATTTAAAATTGTCAATCTATAAAGAACCCCTTTTAGAAGGTTTTTTTTGAACTGAGATTCATTTTATATAGGATGAGAAATGTTTGGAAGACTTACAGATCCCACGGCCGGAGCTTTTCATGCACTTACACACGAGCCGATCGTTCTTTATACGTGTATTGCAATTGTTTTCGGCGGTTTAGTTGCTGTTGTTGCTTTAACGATATTGGGCTGGTGGGGAAGCCTTTGGCGCAATTGGATTACAACTGTCGATCATAAACGCATCGGCATTATGTATATTATTCTTGGAATTATTATGCTTGTTCGTGGTTTTGCAGATGCGATTATGATGCGAACCCATCAGGCTTTGGCGTTGGGTAGTGAAACAGCGGGTTATTTACCACCTGAGCATTTTGATCAGATTTTTTCGGCTCACGGTGTTATTATGATTTTCTTTATGGCTACGCCGATTTTATTTGGTCTTTTTAATTATCTTATACCGCTTCAGATTGGGGCTCGTGATGTTGCATTTCCATTTGCGAATAATTTAGGGTTTTGGATTACTGCTGCTTCTGCAATATTAATTAATGTATCGCTTGGTATTGGAAATTTTGGTCGTGGTGGCTGGTTGATGTATCCGCCTTTCTCAGAATTGCAAAATAGCCCAGATACAGGTGTAGATTATTATCTGTGGTCGCTACAGCTTTCAGGTATTGCGACAACAATGGGGGCAGTCAATTTCATAGCGACGATTATCAAAATGCGTGCTCCTGGAATGACAATGATGAAAATGCCGGTTTTTTGTTGGTCTGCTTTTGTTAGCAATGTTCTTATCTTGATTATTTATCCTGTTTTGGCTGTTGCATTTGTATTATTGGCCGGTGATCGCTATTTAGGCATGAATTTTTTCACTAATGCTGCTGGTGGCAATCCAATGGTATGGATTAATTACGTTTGGGTTTTTGGTCATCCTGAGGTTTATGTTTTAGTTATACCTGCATTTGGAATTATTTCCGAAGTCGTCCCAACCTTTTCTTCAAAACGTCTTTTTGGATACTCTTCTATGGTATGGGCAATTTTGGTTATTTTGATTCTTTCGCTTCTTGTTTGGGGACATCATTTCTTTACAATGGGTGGCGGTGAAGCTGTTAATACCTTTTTTGGTATTGCAACAATGATTATTGCTGTTCCAACAGGTGTTAAGGTCTTTAACTGGTTGTTAACTATGTATAAAGGCCGAATTCGATTTGAGCCTCCAATGCTTTGGTGCATGGGTATGATATTTACATTCGTTGGTGGGGGATTAACAGGTGTTTTGATGGCAATTGTTCCTGCTGATTGGCAGTTTCACAATTCTTTGTTCTTAATAGCTCATTTTCATCATACGATTATTGGGGGTGTTATTTTTGCTTATTTAGCAGGGTTAGCTTTTTGGTTTCCAAAAGCTTTTGGTTTTAAACCAAATCGCATATTAGGTATTATGTCTTTTTGGTGTTGGTTTGTTGGTTTTTACCTTGCTTTTTTTCCAGTTTATATACTTGGTTTAATGGGTGCGACACGTCGGCTCCAACATTATATTGAACCTAGTTGGCAACCTATGTTTATTATTGCTGCGGCGGGTGCATGTATTATTCTTCTCGGTATTCTCTGTTTTGTTTTGCAAGTTATTTTAGCTATTTGGTATGGCGTTAAGCACAAGGGGCGTTTACCGATAACATCAAATGATCCTTGGGGTGATGCGCGCACGCTTGAGTGGTCTATCTCTTCACCCCCACCTTCTTATAATTTTGCAACTATTCCAGAAGTGAGAACTGAGGATGCTTATTGGGATATGAAAAAAAATGGTTATGAGCGTTTGACAAGCGGATTCCAAAAAATTCATATGCCATCAAATACATCTGCTGGAGTTGTTGCGGGATTCTTTTCATTACTTATTGGATTTTCTCTCGTTTGGCATATTTGGTGGCTTGTTGTGGTTAGTTTAGTTGGTTTTATTGCAACGATTGTTGGTCATTCATTAATGGGTGATCATCATGGGTACTATATTTCATCTGAAGAGGTACAGAAGACGGAGGATGCTTTTACAGCTGTTCTTAAAGAACAAGGAGCAAAATCATGAATGCAGTGGCAACAAATAATGCTGATAAGGGCGATCATCATCACGATAATAGCTCAGTCATGATATTTGGATTCTGGGTCTATATTCTTTCGGATTTGATTTTATTTTCGACGCTTTTTTCAAGTTTTGCTGTATTTTCTGCTTCTTATGGTGGGGGAAAAGCTGGCAATGAGTTTATCGATTTAAATTTTGTTTTAGTTGAAACATCTATATTATTATTGTCGTCAATTACTTATGGGTTTGTAATGATACAAGCCCATAAAAATGACCTTGCTGGTGTACGCTTATGGATGGCGGTTACTTTTGCGTTTGGCTTGTGCTTCGTTGGAATGGAACTTTATGAATTTCACGAACTTTTAAATGAAGTCTTCTATTATGAGCCTAATGCTTACGCTGGTCTTGATCCTGTAACAGGTATAAAATTTTTTGGTAGAGAGGTTTTATCTGCTTATTGGTCGGCGTTTTTTGCTTTAGTTGGCACTCATGGTCTTCATGTAAGCGTTGGGTTACTCTGGATGACAGTTATGTTTTTTCATTTACGTCGTTGTGGTTTGGATCAAGATAATAAAACGCGTTTAACATGTCTTTCAATTTTTTGGCATATGCTTGATATAGTTTGGATTGGTGTTTTTACTATGGTTTACCTATTAGGAGCATTATAATGAGTTCGCATAATGAAGAACATCCTCCAAGTTTTGGCGCTTATTTTATTGGTTTTATTTTGGCGATTCTATTTACTTTAGGATCCTTTGTTCCTGTGATGTATGGGTTGTTGGATAGCTGGGCAGTGAGTACAAAGGTTATTTATCTTATTGGGATGGCACTTATTCAAATTACTGTACAGATTGTTTTCTTTTTACATTTGAATTCTGGTCCAGATGCTAAGTGGAACTTAGCAACCTTATGGTTTACGGTAATGTGTGTTTTCATTATTATAGGAGGAACTTGGTGGGCTATTTCTCATTTAAATTATAATATGATGGGAGGTTCAGGACGCGTCATTGAGGTGGAAGCTAATATGACTGTACTGGAAGAAGTTACGCCAGAGGAGAAAAGGCAGGAAAATCTTCAGGAGAGCACAGAATATTGAAATGAAAAGTATAGAATAATATTATTCGATCCAGGTGAATGATAAAAAGCTTTATGTTTTGAAAGAAGGTATAGTTTAAATTTTATAGAGGGGATATTATTAATAGATGTATCTTTGATGTTGAAGATTATTGTAATAAGAAAAAAAATTTATTGACTGTTTAAATTTCTTTTTTACGTTAGGTTGAAATAGAGTTAGATGAAAATGTTAAGGTATATTGATATTTTGCAATATAAGGTATTATGCTATGGAATTTAAAAAGGTTTTGCATTGATAAATTCGATGTTCAGCTTTTCTGAAATTGTTTTAGCTTATTTTTTTGATTTAATTTTTAAAAATTTGATTTCTGTATTCAAAATATTAAACAAAGATAAGAAATATAATTAATTTAGTACAAAAAGAATGCTGTGATTGTTTTCAGTATAAAAAACATATAGGTTTTTTAAATTATTTAACGATAATTTTTAGAGGAAAAGATTTATATTAGTACAAGTCTTATTCTAAGCTAAATAATGAGAGGCTTTTATAGGCGTGGGAACAAAATAATGTAATTAAGTATAAATGTTATGGAGGGATGGCATTTTTAATTTAGCAAGTTATAATATTCCACTTTGAGATGTTTGCAGTAGCAATAATACACATTTAAAATTGAGAGTTCCAATAATTATTAGGAAATTTAATGAATTCTACTGCAGTAACAGTTATTGGTGCTGGTTCCTATGGCACGGCATTGGCTATTGCTCTTGCGCGTAATGGTCATCAGGTTTTCCTTTGGGGATATAATTCTCAACATATCAAAGAATTACAGCAAGATCGCTGTAATAAGAGATTTTTACCCAATATCCAATTCCCTGATAGTGTATTCCCTGAAGCTTCTCTTAAAACTGCAATAACAGCAAGTAGCAATATATTAATTGCTATTCCAAGTTATGTATTTCGCCAGGTAATATGTAATATTCAACCTTATTTAAATCAATATTCACGCATTATTTGGGCAACAAAAGGCTTAGAGCGTGGTACTGGGCGTTTATTGCAAGAAGTTGCTCGTGAAATTTTAGGTCATAAAGTTCCTTTAGCAGTTTTTTCTGGACCAACCTTTGCCAAAGAACTCGCTGTTGGTTTGCCTACTGTAATTACGGTAGCAGCTTCTGATGCTGCATTTAGCGAAGAGTTACAGAAACTTTTTCATTGTGAAAAAAACTTTAGAGTTTATAAAAATTCAGATATGATTGGTGTTCAATTAGGTGGAGCAGTTAAAAATGTTATTGCTATTGGTGTAGGAATATCAGATGGAATGGGATTTGGTGCAAATACTCGAATAGCTTTAATTACACGAGGATTAGCTGAAGTAAGCCGTTTAGGTATTTCTATGGGTGCTGAACCTTCCACATTTATGGGAATGGCGGGGTTGGGTGATTTGGTTTTGACATGTACTAATGATCAGTCACGCAACCGACGTTTTGGTATATTTCTTGGTCAAGGAATGAGTGCAGAAGAAGCTCAAAGACAGATAGGCCAGGTTGTTGAAGGTTACTTCAATACCAAAGAAGTGCATATGCTAGCAGAACGTATTGGAGTAGAGATGCCAATTACAGAGCAAATTTATCAGATACTATATTGTAGCAAAAGTATATCTGAAGCTTCTGATACGCTATTGAGCCGTGCGCTAAAGGATGAAATGTCTGATACAAGACACATTTAGACCATCTAAAATATTGAAAAGAACTATATCAAGGAAAATATCTACAGCGAATTACGGTGAGTATGAAATAGCTAATATGAAAAGTTTTAAATAAATTATTTTATTTATATAGGACAACTACATATTTACAGATAAATTCTCTCTTATCATGAATCAAACTATCTGCGCTGAATAAACTATCTGCATTGGATTAAGTGCTTAATATATCCATATAAAAATGATAACTTTATTAAAAATCATTCTTCTTGAGTGTCTTCAATTTTTTTTAACTCCTCAATTATTGGCATAGACATAATATTATAACCTGAATCAACATAATGAATTTCACCAGTAACACCTGATGATAAATCTGAGAGCAAATAAAGAGCAGCTTTTCCAATTTCATTAATGTTAACAGTTCGGCGCAATGGTGCATTACGGCGTTGATGTGAAAAAATAATTCTTGCAGCTGCAATACCATTACCAGCTAAGGTTCGAACAGGGCCAGCTGAAATTGCGTTAACACGAATATTTTGTGGACCAAAATCTGCAGCTAAATAGCGTACCATAGCTTCTAAAGCGGCTTTAGCAACACCCATAACATTATAATTAGGAACAACTTTTTGTGAAGCTCCATAAGTTAGTGTTAAAAGTGTACCACCATGAGGCATAAGCTTACCAGCACGTTGAGCAATTTCAGTAAAGGAATAAGCTGAAATAACCATTGTACGGTTAAAATTCTCACGTGTTGTAATATCAACATAACGCCCTTTTAGCTGTGCCTTATCTGAAAAACCAATAGCGTGCACAACGAAGTCAATCGTTCCCCATTCTTTTTCAAGATTATCAAAGACGTGATCTATACTTTCAATTTTTTCAACATCACATTCAAATAATAATTTGCAGCCAAGTTTTTTGGCGAGTGGTTGCACACGTTTTCCGAAAGCTCCTCCTTGATAAGTTAATGCCAACTCAGCTCCTGCTTCTGCTAGTTGACATGCAATACCCCATGCAATTGAGTGGTCGTTTGCAACACCCATAATAAGACCACGTTTGCCCTCCATCAAACTTTTCATATTATTCTCCGTAAGACCGTATTATTTGAAAGCCAGCTAAGAATCCCTACTTATGTATAGCGTTGAAAAACGAGAGTTGCATTTGTACCACCAAATCCAAATGTATTTGATAATACGGTATTCAGTTCTTTATGATCACAACGTTTACGGACAATTGGCATATCAGAAAAAGCTGGATCAAGTTCTTCTATATGAGCACTTTCACAAATAAAGTTATGATTCATCATTAATAGCGTATAAATCGCTTCTTGAACACCCGCAGCTCCTAAAGAGTGTCCTGTTAAAGATTTAGTGGCAGAAATAGGAGGGCATTGATCACCTGTTCCGAAGATACGGCGGATTGCTTCTATTTCTGGGGGATCACCAACAGGTGTTGCCGTTGCATGAGGATTAATATAATCAATTTTATCATTTACATTTGCTAGTGCCATCCGCATGCATCGCTCCGCTCCTTCACCAGATGGAGCAACCATATCATGCCCATCGGATGTAGCACCATATCCAACAATTTCTCCATAAATTTTCGCACCACGTGCTTTAGCAAGTTCTAACTCTTCAAGAATTAGAACACCAGCACCACCAGCAATAACAAATCCATCACGATTCATGTCATAAGCACGTGAGGCTTTTTCTGGTACGTCATTATATTTGCTGGACATAGCCCCCATGGCATCGAATAAAGAAGACAATGTCCAATCTAAATCTTCGCAGCCACCAGCAAAAATACGATCTTGTTTGCCATATTGTATCATCTCATAAGCATTGCCAATGCAATGATTGGATGTTGCACAAGCCGAAGAGATTGAATAGTTTACCCCTTTAATTTTAAAGAAAGTTGCAAGTGTTGCGGATGCTGTAGAACTCATCGCTTTAGGAACGACAAAAGGGCCAATACGTTTTGGACCTTTTTGGCGGGTAATATCAGCAGCTTCAACAATTGATTGAGTTGAAGCTCCTCCAGACCCCATAATAATCCCTGTGCGCTCATTAGACACTTCGTTAGGTTCTAATCCTGCGTCAACAATTGCTTGATCCATAGCGATATGATTCCAAGCCGTTCCACGTCCATGAAAACGTAAAGCGCGTCGATCAATAAATTCTTCTATATTAATATTAGGTTTTCCATAAACTTTACTGCGAAAACCTAATTCAGCATACTGTGATGCATAAGAAATCCCAGATTTTGCTTCACGTAAGCTGGTTAAAACGGCTGTAGGGTCATTTCCAATCGCGGAAACAATTCCCATTCCGGTTATAACAACTCGACGCATTTATACCTCCTTGTTGCATACAGAATAA
Source organism: Bartonella eidoli (assembly GCF_036576145.1). Taxonomy (NCBI): domain Bacteria; kingdom Pseudomonadati; phylum Pseudomonadota; class Alphaproteobacteria; order Hyphomicrobiales; family Bartonellaceae; genus Bartonella; species Bartonella eidoli. The sequence continues at coordinate 245,727 of NZ_JBAFWX010000001.1, forward strand.
TAAAATACCTCGTCTAATGGAAATAATGTTCAGTCTTCTTTGAATAAAGCAACGCGCAAATCTTTAGCCTTATAGATGGTTTCTCCATCTGCCTTCACCCATCCATCGGCTATCCCTAAAACTAAATTTCCACGTCGGATACGTTTAAAGTCTATCCCATATTCAAGAAGTTTTGTTTGCGGAGTTACCATACCTGATAATTTTACCTCACCTGTTGATATGGCTCTTCCTCTTCCTTGTTCGCCTAACCAACCAAGAAAAAAACCTGTTAATTGCCACATGCCATCCAGACCGAGACATCCTGGCATGACAGGATCATTTATAAAGTGACAGTCAAAGAACCATAGGTCTGGAGTAATGTCAAATTCGGCACGAACCATTCCTTTATTATATTCACCACCAGCTTCATTGATTTGAGTGATTCGATGAATCATTAACATTGGCGGTGCAGGCAATTGCGCATTACCCTTACCAAACATTTCGCCGCGGGCGCAGCTTAAAAGCTCTTCATAAGTGTAGCGAGACTTTTGTTCAGCCATTGTTACTCCATTTATTTTATTTGCGTATGTTTTCACTTCTGCGCTTTTCCTCAACTTACTTTTAGAGCAAATTTTAAGGAGATGGAAATGATTTTATATCATTTTTAATGACAAACCCCCTTTTTTATGTATTCTACGTAGAGGACTATTAAAAATAGAGTAAAAAAATCGTATCGTATATTATTTCTGTTTTTATAATTTAAATTCCATTTAAATGAAAATGCGGTGTGATGTGTGATATTATATCGGTAAACGCAGATGATTTAAGGTTAAATGAAGAGGAACGGTCTGTGGAAGATTGTAGAAAGGTTGTGGATTATTCTTCTGTATCTACGTTAGAAAAACGATTACGTCAGAATGGATTACGACCAACACGTCAGCGATTAGAACTTGCAAATATGATTTTTTCTCAAGGAAATCGCCATATTGCTGCTGAAGAGCTATATGAAGAAGCGGTGAAGTCAGGAGTGCCTGTATCTTTAGCCACTGTTTATAATACGCTTCATCAGTTTACGGAAGCAGGGCTATTACGGATCATTGCAGTAGAAGGTTCGAAAACTTGGTTTGATACCAATACTTCTGATCACTATCATTTTTATATTGAGGGCGAAAATCGCATTCTTGATATTCCTTGCGATTTGGAAAAATCTCCCATCATTACGAATTTACCTCATCCACCTGAAGGTATGGAAATTGCTCATGTTGATTTAATAGTTCGGTTAAAAACAAAGAATCAGAGCTGATCATGAGAGTCAGTAGAAGTTAAATCAGTAATAAACGTAATATAGTATTTTTAAAAAATACCAATTTTAAATTTTTTCATCAGGGTAGATCCCCCAAAGTTGAGCCTGGTGAATCCATCCGCGGGCATTATGGATATTCAGTTCGCACCACTGTCCATCACATTGGCGGATATTTCCAATAACATTAGGTTCTACTTCTGCTATAAGTTCTGCATTATCTATTGGGTTTTCGCGCAGCATCAGTCTTTTTTGCTTATCTTTTTGCCATGGAGTAGTGATAACAGTTCTTTTTCCAGATAATAGCGATTGATATACCCATCCTTCGTCACCTTCAGAATCACGAATTTTGCGCCACTGACCATATTCTTGAATAATCTCAATGGGCAAACCCTTTTTTTGGTAAATAAAAACGACAGAATAATTGCTTCCTGGTCCGACACGCACATTAACACGGGTAGGTTTAATAGAAGCAAAGCGTGGAAGCGGTAAACCGCTTGGTCCTAAATTATGATTAAATGTCTGTGCATGCAAAAAACCAGAGAAATCAAATAAAAATATACTTATCATTGAAATACATGATGCGGATATTAAAAATCGAAACCATCTAGAGTATTGCACACTTAAATCCCTTTTTTCGTTTCTGTATATTGGCAACCTAAGATTTTATGGACAGAATTGAAAAGTGTTTAAAGCTATGGCATATACTGGTTAAAGAGAGCTAAACAGTGAGGAATTTATTTAAAATAATAAGAAGATTAAGTAGGGTTAGAGTTATTTTGTATTTGTTTCGTTTATAGGAATGATTTTGAATGTGTAGCGTTATGAGAAAATTTTGAATCTTATTAATAGGTTTTCATATATAAATAGATTAAAGATTGATAAGGTTTTTTGAATGAATTCTGAATATAGGGTTTAGGAAAAGATAAAATAATCAATTTTATGCAATTAAAATTTTCAAGAAAAAATTTACTTTTTGTGACATATAGAGTCAATAATAGTTGTAATTTTATTGAGTTTCATTTATTCGAATCAGATCAATAAAAAACATAACAAAAAGTAATATTTTAGTGTACCATGTTCAATCTTAAATAGAACGCGTATCATGTTTCGTAAATTGGTCTGCGCTTTATTATAGGGTGGCCATGTTTTTTAGCAATACGCGTAATTGCCTCTTCCAATGGTTCTATCATAACATCCATGGAAAAACCGTTTGCGTGGATGATTTTTTCATGGTCAATCATAATAGCAACGTGACCTTTCCAGAAAATCAAGTCACCTCGTTGAAGTTTATCGCACTCTGTGAGTGGTTTTCCTATAGATTTTTCTTGCAAATCGGTATCACGTAAAACTATTTGGCCAGTCATCATCATGGAAAGCTGAACTAATCCTGAGCAATCAATTCCAAAACCGCTAACACCGCCCCAAAGATAAGGTGTGTGGATAAAAGTTTCTGCAACGGCGACATAATCTTTATACATGCATCCAATAGGACTGAGATGACGAGAGAGAACAGCTTTCCCGTTTTCAAGTATAGAATACATAGTATCGCGGGTTTTTATTTCATCAACAACAGTTATTTTACTTCCCATGGATAAAGAGCATTCCATGGGTCCTCGCAAATCGGCTTTTAAGTATTGAAAAGTACGTGGCACTGAAACGATGTGTGTTTGTTTTATGGTTTGTGTACAAAGAGCTTCTGTATCAATATAACCTACATAACCATCTTTAAGCGATTGACCCCATGACATAATCTTCCCTTGCTCAAAAATTAAGAGCTCTTCTCCTAATAAGCATTCCGTTTGTCTTTCGCTTTCTTTGCTGTTTTCTTTAAACAGTCCAGCGACAGGTATATTGACACGCTTTTTTTCACCTTGAACAGGGTGCGGAACCATGATGTTCGTTGCAAGATGTATATCCGCTAGACTATTTCTAAATGCATGCAATTTTTGATTTTTATAAACCATTATTGCCTCATTTTAGGGTTCTATATATTTTAAAAAGCTCACAAAACTACTTTAGTAAAACCCTTTATCTTTAAATAAAGGGCTTTACTAGTATAATATATTAAACAGCTGTTTTTTAAATCCCTAAAATTGTTAATCTTTATGGATATTTTGTGTTAAGATTGATTTTTAAAAAGATTGTAAAGAGCACGAATGGCTTGTGCAGATCCACCAACAGGATAACCTGGTTTTTCTTTTTTAACCCACCCATAAAGATCAAAGTGGGCAAAGTGTTCAGATTTCTCAACAAAAAAGTTAAGAAATAAGGCCGCAGCTATAGAGCCAGCAAAATTACTCTCGTTTGTATTGCCAATATCTGCGATTGGTGAAGATAATGTTTTTTGATATGGTTTCCAAAGTGGCATTTGCCAAACAGGATCAGAAACTGAATGAGCAGATTGAAAAACTTTCTGTGCCCATGCCGTATTATTACAATAAAATGCAGGAAGATCTGGACCCAAAGCTACATAAGCTGCGCCTGTTAAAGTGGCCATGCAAAGCATAAATTGCGGGCTTTCTTCATCACCATAGGCCAGTGCATCGGCAAGAACAAGCCGTCCTTCAGCATCTGTATTACCAATTTCAACGCTTAAACCTTTACGACTTTTAAGAATATCGCCTGGTCTGTAAGCATTACCAGAAATTGCATTTTCAACTGCGGGAATCAAAACGCGCAAACGGAAGGGTAATTTAGCATCCATAATAAGTTTAGCTAATCCTAAAACATGTGCACTACCTCCCATATCCTTTTTCATTAATAACATATTATTAGCTGACTTAATATCTAGCCCTCCAGTATCGAAGGTTACCCCTTTTCCGACTAGTGTTATTTTAGGATGATTTTCGTGTCCCCATTGTAAATCTATCAGTCGTGGAGCAGTGCTGCTTGCTCGTCCTACAGCATGAATCATTGGGAAATTATGTGTTAACAATTCATCCCCACAAATGCTACTAACGTGAGCACTATAGGTTTCTCCAAGTTGACGTGCTGTTTTTTCGATAATGTCAGGGCTCATATCATTGGCAGGTGTATTGATAAGGTCACGGACGAAAAAGACAGATTCATAAATTCGTTGAAATTCATTAAAGTCAACTGTGTCGTTAACATGAATTGATAACGATTTTACGGAAGGATATTGATGATAACGATTAAATTGATAGCTTCCGAATGCTAATCCAAGGTAAGTATTTATTTCATGGGAAGCACTTCCTTCTAAATGCCAATTTCCAGCAGGAAGATTTTTAGCAAGAAGTCCTGCGATAAAGGATTCGTCACCATGCCCGAGTCCAAATAAAACTTTTTTGAAATGTCCTGTTTCGTTTGGAACAAACAATATTTGTCCAGCTTCTCCACTGAAGTCGTTAACTTTTATCCATGTTTTTGTTGATTCATCAATTGGTAAATCAGCAAGATTTGTTGGATTGACCAAGAGAATGGGACAACTATTATCAGCACGTGTTGAAGTAAAATTAATGTGATGTGAATACATATTTTAAAATCCTTATAATCGTCTAAGAGCGACATATTCGACCAAATGATTTTTTCCTTTTCGCAGAATAAGATTAGATCGTGGTCGGGTTGGTAATATATTTTCTTGTAAATTTTTTAAATTAATTTTCGTCCAAAGGTTATCAGCGACTTTTAAAGCATCTTTTTCATTAAGGAGAGCATAACGATGAAAATAGGACTCAGGGTTTTGAAAAGCTGTTTTACGCAAACGTTTGAAACGTTCCAGGTACCAGCAACGAATGACTTCTATTTCAGCATCTACGTAAATTGAGAAATCAAAAAAATCTGAAACGAAAGGAATAATCTTTCCATCTTTAGGAAGATCACTAACTTGTAACACATTAATACCTTCAACAATTAAAATATCAGGACGGTCAATAATAACGATTTGGTTTTCTAAAACATCGTAGGCCGTATGCGAATAAAGTGGAGCACTTATATTTCCAATACCAGCTTTTATAGCAGAAAGAAAGTATAGCAACTTTTTAATATCATAAGAATCAGGAAATCCTTTACGCGCCATACGATTTTTTTTCTTTAAAACAGCGTTAGGATAGAGAAAACCGTCGGTTGTAATTAGATCTACTTTAAGGTTGGGTTTCCAACGTTTTAAAAGTTCTTGAAGAATACGAGCAGTTGTTGATTTTCCTACAGCAACAGAGCCAGCAATCCCAATAATAAAGGGAGTTTTGTGAGTACCTTCTTGGTGTAAAAATTGTTGACGTTTTTGAAAAAGCTCCTGTGCTGCTTCAACATGGCATGATAATAGCCGTGATAAAGAAAGGTAAATGCGCTGCACTTCTTCAAGATCAATAGGATCATCGATTGAGCGTAAACGTTTAATTTCATCAAAAGTTAAAGTGAGTGGTGTGTCAGCTCGGAACTGATACCATTCCTTTGCAGTAAAGACACTATAGGGAGAATACCGGTCAGAAGTAGGTTTTACCAGATTATTTTTTTGATCAATTTTTGATATAGCCATATCAATCATTTATATTAGTCGAATTTTGTCTATAGTAATAATGAAAAGGCAAGTTGTTGTTATATTTAACCACATTTTATTCTGTATGTTATTTTCTAAGATAATAAATAATCTTGGATTAGTTTATTGTCCAGTCATTCCAGTATGTACCGATTTGTGATACCGATAACCCTTGTGCCAAAAAAGCCCATAGAAGTAAACGTGCTTTTACTGCTGATAAAAAACCAGACATGAGGACACCAGAAGCGATCATATCAGTTTCCGATCCTTTATAACCATAAGTTGCACGGGTTGTTGAGCCGTGATAACAACGGGTAGCAAGAATGATTGGTAATTTTTGTGCATATTTCCGCACTATATCTGCTACTTGAAAACTGCAGTGTCCTGCACCAAAACCAGCAATGACAAGTCCTGCATAATGCCCACTTTCAAGGCAAAATTGTGTTAATTGTGTATCAGAGGATAAAGAAGAATACAAAAGAGCGACTTGGTGATTATAATTTTGGGGGAGTTCAAAAGTTGCAGGAAAGAAGTTTTGGTTATTGAAATAAATGAGTTGTCCCTCTAAAATGATTCCCAAAGTGCCTGCTGGTCCTGATTGGAATGCGTCAATTTTGGTAGTATGGTTTTTTCTCACCCAATAAGGTGAGTGAATCGTATCGTTCATTACAACTAAGACACCTCTGTTTCTACTTTTGGGATCAACAGCAACACGGGTTGCTGCCAGAATGTTAGCAGGTCCATCAGCGCTTGCTTCATGGGGTAGGCGCATGGCTCCGGTTATAATGAGGGGTTCGGATTTATTCCAATATAGGGAGAGGAAGAAAGCTGTTTCTTCGAGTGTGTCAGTCCCTTGGGTCAAAACAATACCTTCTGCACCTGCTTCTATTTGCTCAGTTGCCCATTCTATTATTTTAAAAAGAATTTTAAAAGATAAAGATCCACTTGGTAATTGTGTCAGCGTTTGGGCATGAATATCTGCAACATTATTTAGGCCAGGAACACTTTTTATGAGTATATCTGAGGTTAAAGTTGGTTGCATTTGGCCAAAACTATCAGCAACCATTGCAATTGTTCCTCCTAATGTTCCTATTGCTATTCTTTTCATCATTTTTCCTTTAAAGACGCAAATTGTTTACAAAAGTTATTTAGCAATAATTTACATTGACAACAATGATATCATTTTTTTTATTTCCATAAATTGAGTTATGCTTAATCGTTGTGTTTTGTTGTATATGTCCTTAAATAAAGACAATGATGATTGGATTTTATGTTTGATAAAGAGAAATCAATATTAAGGAGTTTTCTTATGGCAGAACATAAGCCTAACATAATGTATGGTACGACTATTATTACTGTACGAAAGGGCAATAAGGTAGTGATGGCTGGTGATGGCCAAGTTTCACTTGGACAGACGATTATGAAAGGCAATGCACGTAAAGTGCGTCGTCTTGGAAAGGGTGGAGTTATTGCTGGCTTTGCGGGCGCGACAGCAGACGCTTTTACACTTCTAGAAAGGTTAGAAACAAGGCTTGAGCAATATCCTGATCAGCTTATGCGTGCGTGTGTAGAACTTGCAAAAGACTGGAGGACTGATCGCTATTTGCGTCGTCTTGAGGCAATGATGCTTGTAGCTGATAAGAAAGTAACTTTGGCTTTAACGGGTCTTGGCGATGTATTAGAACCAGAAGATGGGGTTATGGCAATTGGCTCTGGAGGTAATTTCGCCCTTTCAGCTGCACGGGTACTTATGGATATGGATTTGGATGCAGAAGTTATTGCCCATAAAGCTATGGATATTGCCGCTAAAATTTGTGTTTACACCAATGATCATTTAACGATTGAAACATTGGATGCAGAGTTATCTTCTTTAGAGAAAGCTATTTGAATGTGTGTTGTATTTTCCCCTCGTGAAACTGTTTCTGAACTTGATCGTTTTATTATTGGTCAAAATGATGCTAAACGTTCTGTCGCTATTGCATTGCGTAATCGGTGGCGTAGACAGCAACTTGATGCTCCTATGCGTGAAGAGGTTATGCCAAAAAATATTTTGATGATAGGGCCAACAGGTGTTGGCAAAACGGGTATAGCTCGTCGATTAGCAAAACTCGCTGGAGCACCTTTCGTTAAAGTGGAAGCTACTAAATTTACTGAAGTTGGTTATGTAGGGCGTGATGTTGAGCAAATTATTCGTGACCTTGTTGAAATTGCAATTTCTCTTGTACGTGAAAAAAAACGGGAAGAGGTAAAAGCAAAGGCTCATGTTAGTGCTGAAGAACGCGTTTTAGATACACTTGTCGGTAAGACAGCAAGTCCTGCCACCCGTGATAATTTTCGCAAAAAATTGCGTGAAGGTGAATTGGATGATAAAGAGATTGAAATTGAGGTGGCTGATAATAGTAACAATAGCGCTTCAACTTTTGATATTCCTGGTATGCCTGGTGCACAAATGGGAATTATGAATTTATCAGATATTTTTTGTAAAATGGGGAATCGTACAAAGATTCGCAAAACAACAGTAAAGGATGCTTTTAAGCCGCTCATTGATGATGAATCTGAAAAACTTCTTGATCAAGATCAAATTATTCAAGAGGCATTGCGTGTTGCTGAAAATGATGGGATTGTTTTCATTGATGAGATTGACAAAATCGCGACTCGAGATGGTGGTTCAGGTGCTGCGGTTTCACGTGAAGGAGTTCAACGAGATCTTTTGCCTTTGGTTGAAGGGACAACAATTGCTACAAAATATGGCCAAATCAAAACAGATCACATCCTTTTTATTGCTTCAGGTGCTTTTCACGTTTCTAAACCATCTGATTTATTACCAGAGCTTCAAGGACGTTTGCCTATTCGCGTAGAACTAAATGCACTAACAAGGGAAGATTTAAAACGTATTTTAACTGAACCTGAAGCCAGTCTGATCAAGCAATATATTGCTTTAATGGCAACAGAAGAAGTTCATTTAGAAATTACTGATGATGCAATTGATGCTTTAGCAGATATTGCGGTTGATTTGAATGCAAGAATTGAAAATATAGGAGCGCGTCGTTTGCAAACGGTGATGGAACGTGTTTTGGATGAAATTTCTTTTACAGCACCTGATAAAGCTGGAACTTCATTTAAAGTTGATGCTGCGTATGTTAGACAATCCATAGGTGATCTTGCTGCTGATGTCGATCTTTCGCGCTTCATTCTTTAGAAAGAGGCATTGCTTATTTTTATTTATCGGCGTGCTTCAATAATTTTGAATCCAGGAGTATCTTCATGTATCGATACTGTATAAAAAATATTTTTTAATAATTTTTCATAAGGTAGGTGGCGGTTAGCAACAAGAAGAAAACTGCCGCCTGTCTTTAGGTGCTTTGCGGCATTTATAATGAAATGTTGGCCCAATGAAACGTCTGTAGTGCGTTGTGTATGAAAAGGCGGATTTGAGATAATTGTATCATACATATTTGTGATGGGTTCATGTACAAGATCATGCCAATAAAAATTAATCGGCAGAGAGGTTGCCATGTGTTTTAGATGATACTTAGCTGCTTCTAAAGCAATATAGTCAGCTTCATAGAGATCTAGGGTGGTTATTTTTTCACTTCTTTCAAGGGCAGCGTGAGAAAGAAAGCCCCAACCAGCACCAAAATCAGCAGTTTTTCCGGAGATAGTTTTGAACATAGATGCAGCAAGTGCAGCAGATCCTGGATCAATACGACCGTGTGAAAACATACCAGAAGTGGTTCGAAATTTATTTTCAAAGTAAATTGGTGGTGAGCGTAAATGTGTAGTGTTCGTTGGTATTTGTTGTGGAACTTGAAGCCAGAATACTAAGCCATGATTTTTTGAGAGTTTACCGGTGATAGGGATAATTGTTTTGACCCATTTCATCATTGAAGAAGCACCAACGGTTTTATTTCCACCGATAATAATCCAACCACCAGGTTTAACGCATTCTAGTAAATCAAGAAAGCAATTTTGATTAAACCCACGATATTTGCTTAAGTGCAAAAATGCACCATCATAGCAAATAGTCTTATCTATTTGAGGAGAACAGTAAAATTTTGCATGGGTAAACTTTAGAAAATCTGGCCGCCAAGGTGTTATAGTTTTTAAATTTTTTATCCACTTTGAAGCCGGAATACTCGTTAAACCAATACTCAACCAACATTGATTTTGATTAGGAATCGGGATGTCATGGTTTTCAAAAGGTAAAAATAATAAACACATACAGGCCTTTCAAATAAACACCACCCCGATTTTAAGATAGTATTTTATTTCACGACAAGAAAGCTCACTCTTCTTTTTTCTTACGACGGCGTTTATTTTCAGATTTATTTTTTTCATCCGAATTATTTTCTTTGTCTGCTTTTATGGCATCGTTATCAGTAATTTCCTCACCAGTCTGTTGGTTGACCATTTTCATTGACAATCGTATTTTACCACGTTCATCAAAATCCATTAATTTAACCCAAACCTTATCACCTTCTTTAACGACATCAGTTGTTTTTGCAACGCGTTCTGATGCAAGTTGGGAAATATGAACAAGTCCATCACGTGAGCCAAAGAAGTTTACAAATGCACCAAAATCTGCTGTTTTTACGACAGTTCCTTGGTAAATTGTACCAACTTCAGGTTCATCAACAATCGAGTGTATCCATTGTTTTGCTGCTTTGATGGTTTTAACATCAGTGGAAGCTATTTTAATAGTTCCATTATCTTCAATATTAATTTTAGCACCAGTTTGCTCTACAATTTCTCGAATTACTTTTCCGCCAGAGCCAATAACATCTCGTATTTTATCAACAGAAATATTCATAATTTCTATACGTGGAGAAAATTCACTAAGTTCATCACGTGCACTGGTTAAAGCTTTGGACATTTCATTGAGAATATGAATTCGACCTCCTTTGGCTTGTTCAAGGGCAATTTTCATAATGTTTTCTGTAATGCCATCAATCTTTATATCCATTTGCAAAGCAGTTATACCATTCTCAGTCCCCGCTACTTTAAAGTCCATGTCACCTAAGTGATCTTCATCACCTAAAATATCGGATAAAATAGCAAATCGCTCACCTTCTTTAATTAAACCCATAGCAATACCTGCAACCGGCCGTGTTAAAGGAACACCAGCATCCATTAATGCAAGTGAAGTTCCACAAACAGTTGCCATTGATGAAGACCCATTTGACTCGGTGATTTCTGAAACAGCACGAATAGTATAAGGAAAAGACTCTTTCGTTGGCATCATAGGATGGATAGCACGCCAGGCTAATTTTCCATGCCCAATTTCGCGACGGCCAGGAGAACCGATCCGTCCTGTTTCACCTACTGAAAATGGTGGGAAATTGTAATGGAGCATAAAAGTTTCTCTATACATACCTGTTAAAGAATCGATATATTGCTCATCTTCACCAGTTCCTAACGTTGCAATAACAATTGCTTGTGTTTCACCACGAGTAAAAAGTGCTGATCCATGTGTTCGTGGTAAAATACCAACCTCTGATTGGATTGAACGCACTGTTGAAAGATCGCGTCCATCAATACGCTTTCCTGTGTCAAGAATATTCCAACGAACAATTTTTGCTTGTAACTGTTTAAAGACGGTTGCAATCTGATCCGCAGTAAATTTACAGTCCTCTTCGGGTTCTGGCATAAATTTATTGATAACTTCTGTTTTTATGGCATCAATTGCAGCATAGCGCTCTTGTTTATCAGTGATTGTGTACGCTTTTCGTATGTCCTCTTCAGCTATTTCTAACATAGCCTTTTCAAGGTTAGATAGGTCTTCAGGAACAAAATCGCGCGGATCCTTTGCTGCAACCTCTGCAAGTTTTATGATGGCATCAATAACAGGTTGAAAACTTTGGTGCCCAAACATAACGGCACCTAACATAACTTCTTCAGATAATTCTTGCGCTTCTGATTCAACCATCAATACCGCACTTTCTGTTCCAGCAACGACAAGATCAAGCTTTGATTCAGGCATTTCATCGATATTAGGATTCAGAATGTATTGTCCGTTACAGTAGCCGACACGAGCACCAGCAATAGGACCCATAAAAGGAACACCTGAGAGAGTCAGTGCAGCAGAAGATGCAATCATTGCAAGAATATCAGGATTATTTTCAAGATCATGTTGTATAACAGAAATGATAATTTGCGTATCATTTTTGTATCCATCGGCGAAAAGAGGGCGAATCGGACGATCTATTAAGCGTGAAATTAAAGTTTCGCTTTCAGTTGGTCGACTTTCACGTTTGAAATAGCCACCGGGAATTCTACCAACAGCATAGGATTTTTCTTGATAATTAACAGTGAGTGGAAAAAAATCTTGATCTGGTTTGGGATTTTTTGCCGATACGACGGTGGCTAAGACAACGGTCTCACCGTAAGTAGCAACTACTGCACCATCAGCTTGACGCGCTATCTTTCCTGTTTCAAGGATGAGTGGCCGACCGGCCCATTCAATTTCTATCTTGTGCGTTTTGAACATTTTTTATCCTTAATGGCCAGTGCTCACATTCCATTTTTGTGTAGCATATTTAAAACCATGGGCAGGACAACAAGACACTCTTGTCTTTTAAAAAAGAGAGGAATAAATCGCACTCAAAATGCAAGTACCCAGCGATCTTGTCCCATGACGATTATTCAATAGTTTTTAAAGTTTTTAACTAAAAACAGCAAGCCGGAATAAATAGGTGGATTTTTATAAAAATGTCATCCCCCCCGTTTTATTTAGCGACGTAAACCTAACTTCCCGATAAGTATTTGATAGCGATTTTGGTCAATGTCTTTAAGGTAATCAAGAAGGCGACGACGCTGAGACACCATTTTTAAAAGACCACGACGAGAATGATTATCATTTTTGTGCGATTTAAAATGGTTAGTTAAATTAGAAATACGTTCAGAAAGTACAGCAACTTGCACTTCTGGCGACCCTGTGTCACCGACTTTATTAGCATACTCCGCGATAATGGCTTGTTTACGTTCAGCTGTAATCGACATCGTATTATCCTTTCAAAAAATAAATAAATAAAAAACACTCCTAGCCGAGATGTCGTTCAGCAAGGGTTTACACGGGAACAAGAAAAGTCAAAGACTCTTAACTTGCACTGACATTTATATAAGAAAAAAGGAGAAGATGCTAGTCCTTTCAGGTATTTTGCAAGTATTCTTTAATAAATGGTTTTGTTTTGAAATGTTGATTTTAAGAATATTATATGAGAAATTTTAAAAGAATATGGATACTTTTAATACAAAAATGACTGTTTTGATAGCATGTTCATGATAATAAAAGTGATAGGATGCCGATTTGGAGGCAAAAAGTGCAGAGCATTTCAACATTAAAACTTTTTAGTAATTCGACATTTCGTAATTTATGGTCAGCTACTCTCGTTTCTAATTTAGGGGGACTTATACAGACTGTAGGGGCAGGATGGCTGATGGAATTGATTAGCTCTTCGCATTCTATGGTTGGACTCGTTCAAAGTGCCACAGTATTACCGCTTTTTATGTTTTCTCTAATGGCAGGAGCATTAGCTGACAATTTTAATCGGCGTAAAATTATGTTGTGTTCGCAGATTATGTTAATGATTTTATCACTGAGTTTGGTTATTTTATCCTATATAGGATTTATAACACCTTGGCTTTTGTTGTGCTTTACGTTTTTGATTGGATGCGGAAACGCTTTTTATAATCCTTCGTGGCAAGCAACCATGGGGGATATTGTAAGCAGAGAAAATATTCCTGCTGCCGTTAGCTTAAATAGTGTTGGCTTTAATTCAATGCGTAGTATAGGTCCTGCTATCGGTGGTTTTATCATTGCCACTTTAGGTGCTACAGCAGCTTTTTTGTTCAACGCGGTAAGTTATATTCTTTTAATTTGCGCATTGTTTTTTTGGAAACCAAATTATAAAAATAATACATTGCCACGGGAAAGGTTTTTAGGAGCTGTCGCAGATGGTTTGCGTTATGTTATGATGTCTCCTAATCTTCTTCGTATTATGGTTAGAGCGTTTCTTTTTGGTGTTGGTGCAATTTCGATTTTAGCACTATTACCAATTGTTGCACATAACATTTTTAAGGGAAGTGCTCTTCTGTATGGTACATTGCTTGGTTGTTTTGGTTTAGGAGCAATTGTAGCTGGTGTTATTAACTCACGTGTACGGCATTATTTTAGTTCAGAAAGGATCATTATAAGTGCATTTATAGGTTCTGCTTTTTCTTGCTTTTTTTTAGCTTTTAGTCGCTCATTAATTGTAAGTCATATTGTCTTATTTCCTGCAGGCTTGTGCTGGGTTTTGGCATTATCACTATTTAATACATCTGTACAGCTTTCGACACCGCGTTGGGTTGTTGCGCGTACTTTAGCACTATATCAGACTGCATCTTTTGGCGGTATGGCTATTGGAAGTGCAATTTGGGGAGCATTAGCAGATGGTTATTCTCCATCGGTTGCTTTAAGTGCTTGTGCTTTATTTTTGATTTTTGGAGCTCTTGTAGGGATAAAGTTTAAAATTCAAGAGATTCCCCAAATAGATCTTGATCCGCTTGATCACTTTAGAGAACCAGAGTTGTTGCTTGATTTGAAAGCACGAAGCGGTCCTATTATGATTATGATCGATTATCAAATTCATGAAAATGATCTTGAAGATTTTTTAAAGGTAATGACACGTCGTCGCCATATTCGTTTACGTGATGGTGCTCGTCAATGGGTTCTTTTACGTAATCTTGAAAGGCCTGAATGTTGGACAGAAGCTTATCATATGCCAACATGGGTAGATTATCTACGCCATAATCATCGTCGTACAAAAGCAGATGCAGAAGTGAATAAACATCTGCATCGCTTAAATTGTAACCCTAATGGTATAAGAGTGCATCGTATGATTGAAAGACAAACAATACCACAAGTCGATGAAATGCATTTAAAACCGTCTACTAATCATTTACTTTAGCGAGAGACAGTAGAGTGTAAAAATCAGTGAAGGAAGATAGCTTTATTACATCATTGATACAGTATAAGAAAATGTTCTTTCGTAAAACTTATCGTGGATAGATGCTTGTTATTTTAAACAATTGTAAAAATTCGCTTTGGTTTGAACTGACTTTTATCGAGAACGCCTATGGCAAGAAGTTGACCTTCATAAGTTACACGAACTTCATCTTCATTAATGGGTGTATTGCAATCATATAGAAAAACGGGATTCCCCATCATTACTCTCTGGGCTTGCATTTTATTAAGAGTATAATTAGAAAGGCAATTCAGTGCAGCGCTGGTTTCAACTAATAATTTATCAAGCATTGTGAAGTCTTTTGGAGGGACAGTAACGTCATTTGTATCTGGCGTTGTATTTTTACCCAGTTCTGCTGCTTTAAGTTCATCCCATGTAATGAGATCATCTTCACTAAAAGGAGCTACCATGGTACGTCTTAAGTCAGAAATGTATCCATAACAGCCAAGATCACGTCCCATATCGCGCGCTAAAGAGCGTACATAAGTTCCTTTCCCACATGTTATTTCAAAGATACTATACTCTTTTGTGTTGGTTTCGATTAATTTAAAAGTTTCTATTTCTACTTGGCGCGGAGAAATTTCAACAAATTCACCTTCACGAGCTAAATCATAAGATCGGTTGCCAGCAATTTTAATTGCTGAAAATTGTGGAGGTGTTTGTAAGATAATACCTGTATATTTAGGAAGAAGAGCAAGTATTTTTTCTTGTGTTGGACGTTTAGAAGATGTTTTAATTACTTTTCCTTCTAGGTCATCTGTTAAACGCTCTTCTCCCCAAGTTATATGAAAACGATAAGTTTTACTTCCTCTCATAACATAAGGAACGGTTTTCGTTGCTTCACCCAATGCGATTGGTAGGAGACCAGAGGCAAGAGGATCAAGTGTACCAGCATGTCCTGCTTTTTGTGCATTAAAAAGCTGTTTTATTTTTGAGACTGCTTCTGTAGATCTTATCCCTTTTGGTTTATCTAATATTATCCAACCAGAAATAAAACGGCCTTTTTTTGTGCGTTGCCTTGCCATGCTTTTTAATCCCCATTTTTGTTTTTGTAGTGTAGGTCACGTGCTACTTCAGGCGAACGGAGCAGGGCATCAATTTTTGAGAAATTGTCAAAACTATTATCAAGTTTAAAACGCAGCTCGGGCATATATTTCATTTGTCGCAAGGAATGACTTATTTCTTTACGGATAAAACGACTATGTTTATTTAAGATATTAATGACATCAACATTAGAGGTGTTATTATTAGGAGTATTGAGTGTGGAAATGAAACAAGTAGCAATTTTTAAATCTGGAGACATACGTACTTCAGAGACAGAAATCACAACATCCTTTAATGTATCGTGAAGTAAAATACCTCGTTGTAGCGCATGAGCTATTGTGTGACGTACTTGTTCTCCTACTCTTAGTTGGCGTTGTGATGGATTTATATTTTTCATTGAAGTTTTTACCTTTAATACAATTCTCCTTTCTTTGATTATTTAAAAGTATAAGAAAGAATAGAGATATTGCATAAAAATCTGATAGCTTTTTACAGTGGTATGAAAAGAAAAAGCTATCAGATTATTTTTTATAATGTGCGGTTAATATGCTCGACGCGGAAGGTTTCAATGATATCTCCTGTGCGCATATCTTCATAATTTTCGAATGCCATTCCACATTCTTGCCCACTTTGTACTTCATTGACTTCATCTTTAAAGCGCTTGAGTGTTTTAAGTTTTCCTTCATGAATGACAATGCTATCACGGATAAGGCGCACACCCGCTCCTCTTTCTATTTTACCTTCCGTAACGCGACATCCAGCAACTTTTCCAATTTTTGTAATATTAAAGACTTCTAAAATTTCAGCATTTCCAAGGAAAGTTTCACGCTGCTCTGGTGAAAGTAATCCTGACATGGCAGCTTTTATGTCATCAACAAGGTCATAAATTATGTTATAATATCGAATTTCAATTCCTTGTGTTTTAGCTGAAGAGCGTGCTTGTTTATTCGCTCGAACATTAAAACCAATTACAGCAGAGTTGGAGGCTTCTGCAAGAGAAATATCACTTTCAGTAATACCTCCTGCAGCAGAATGTACAACGCGCGCGCGTACTTCTTCATTTCCTAATTTTTCTAATGCTGAAGCGATTGCTTCAATAGATCCTTGTACATCTCCTTTAATAATAAGAGGAAATTCCTTCACACCAGTGGTTTGTAGTTTTGTCATCATTTGTTCAAGAGAACCTCGAGAACCAGTTTGTCGAGCTACAGCTTTATCTCGTGCTAATCGTTGACGATATTCAGAAATTTCTCGTGCTTTTGCTTCGTGAGCAACAACAGCAAAACGGTCACCAGCTTGTGGTGTCCCTTGCATACCCAAAATTTCAATTGGTGTAGAAGGAACAGCTTCCTTAACATGACGGCCATGATCATCTATTAATGCACGTACACGACCCCATTCATTGCCAGCAACAATAATATCGGAAGGATGCAATGTACCTTTTTGGACGAGAACTGTCGCAACAGATCCACGACCTCTATCTAATTTGGCTTCAATAACAACACCTTCTGCGGTTCGTTTTGGATCTGCTTTTAGATCGAGAATTTCAGCTTGAAGAAGGATAGATTCAAGAAGTTTATCAAGATTTTGCCCTGTTTTGGCAGAAACCTCTACTTCTAAAGTTTCTCCACCCATGCTTTCAACGAATACTTCATATTGCAAAAGTTCTGTGCGCACCTTTTGAGGATCAGCAGTTGGTTTATCAATTTTATTGATAGCAACAATAATGGGTACACCAGCATCTTTGGCATGATTAATTGATTCAATGGTTTGCGGCATAACACTATCATCAGCAGCAACAACCAGGACGGCAATATCTGTAACACGAGCTCCTCGAGCGCGCATGGCTGTAAAGGCAGCATGTCCAGGTGTATCAATGAAGGTAATTTTTTGACCGTTTTTCTCTACCTGATAAGCACCAATATGTTGTGTAATCCCCCCTGTTTCACCAGAAGCAACATTTGCTTTGCGAATAGCATCAAGAAGAGAAGTTTTTCCATGATCAACATGCCCCATAATTGTTACAACCGGTGGGCGTTGTTGCATTTTTTGAGGATTATCAGTTATGTTAAAGATACCTTCTTCTACGTCGGATTCTAAAACACGTTTGACAGTATGACCAAACTCAACGGCGATAAGTTCTGCAACATCTGCATCAATAATGTCGCCAGGCTTCATCATTTGCCCCTGTTTCATCAAGAATTTAATTACATCAACGGAGCGTTCAGTCATACGCTGTGCAAGTTCTTGAATGGTAATAGTTTCAGGAAGAATAACTTCACGAGAGATTTTTTCCCTTGGCTCTTGGTTTTGAGCTCGCTTAAATTTTTCTTGTCTGCGGCGCATTGCAGCCATTGAGCGTCCACGTGCATTACCTTCTTCATCTAGTGCACTATTGAGAGTGATTTTGCCGCGGCGTCTTTCTTCAGCACCTTTTATAACTTTAGGTGCTCGCACTTCTGATTTATTAGAGCTAGCACGCCGGTTGTGTTTGTTATCATCTTCGTTGTCATCATCTTTGCGCTTTTCAACTGCAGAGGTATTTTTGGGGGTTATAATGACATCTACTACAGGTTCTGGTTCTGTTTGAGGAAATACAGAAGAAATAGATGGAGTTTGTATTGTTGGATTTTCACCTTTTTGATGTATTTTTGTTTCTTCATCTATTTTTCGCATGCGTTCTTCACGCTCTTTAGCCTGCCGTTCTTGTTCTTTAGCCTTTTCAGCTTTTTCACGCATTATTTTTTCTTGAATATTCGCTTCTTCTAATGCACGAAATCTCGCTTTCATTTCCGTTGAGGAGAGATTATTTTGAGAAACAGTCTCACTTGGTATTGCTTCTTCAAATTGCGGTTTAGAGCGTTGAGTAGCCACATGTGGCTTAGTAATTGACTGTGATACTTCAGCTTTTTCATCAGGTCGTGTAATTTTGCGCCGCTTAGTTTCGACGACTACAGCCTTTGTACGGCCATGGCTGAAATTTTGCTTGACCGTACTCGTTTCTAGGACTGAACGTTTTAAAGTAAGCGTCCTTTTGACTGTTGTTTTGTCGTTATTATTTTCACTCATTGTATTTCCTTCACGACTTGTGTCGTCATTTCACTAGGCTTACTGGGCTTCTCATCACGATAGGCTATCAATTTGTGTATTGTTTTAAGAAACTCTTCTGTAGCTTTTGTGTTTAATAAGGCTGCATGTACTACAGGATTAGATCCGAAAGCCATTTTCATTTCATCATTTGTAAATAAAGATATGGTTTTTATACTTCTACCCATTTGTTGTTGTACTGAATAAATGGCTTGTGAAATTTTTCGTTTTCCATCTTCTGTAGCTTCTTTCGCATGAAGTACGAGGGCGACTTGACCAGAACGGATAGCTGCATCAACTTTTGTCGCTCCCGTGATAACAGCACCCGCTTTTCGCATCATAGAAAGGCTTCCAAGAGCAGCTTTTAGCAAAAGTGTATCTACAATATGCGCAAGATTTGATGCAACTTCAACATCTGTTTTAAAACTTTTTTTAAAAGCTTTTTGTTTAATCGCTTCTTCAATGACAGAATGATGAGCAGATATCCACACACCACGTCCGGGTAAATTGGATTTAAGGTCAGGAACTATTTGATTATTGGGACCAATAACAAAACGGATCAGCACTTTTGCTGAAGCATTCTTTCTTGTCACAATGCAGGTCCGCTCATTCATTTAAAGTGTATCCACATCCAAATTATTTTTCTGTTCACTTTCTGCAGATTCTACAGAATTTTCTTCTACAAGATCATTTTGATCTATCCAACCTGCTCGTACACGAGCGGCTAAAACCATAGCTTCCGCATCTGCGCGTGTAATATCAAATGGGGTAAGTATACCAGAAAAGTTTTGTATTTGTCCTTCTTTACGTTCTCTCCATCCTGCTAAATCATCGACTGCATAACCTGCAAAATCTTCTATTGTTTTCACACCATCTTCTCCAACAGCAACCAACATAGCACTTGTCATTCCAGGAAGTGTTTGCAGTTCGTCAGAAACGCCGAGTTTTTTACGCTTTTCATCAAGCTCTTTTTCTTTTCGTTCTAGATACTCACGTGCACGACTTTGAATTTCTGCAGCGGTTTCATGATCAAAACCATCAATGGAAGAAATTTCTTCAAGATCAATGTAGGCAATTTCTTCAATGGAGGAAAAACCTTCTGATGCTATAACTTGTCCAATCATTTCGTCAACATCTAAACATTCCATAAACAGCCTACTGCGCTCAGTAAACTCTTTTTGACGGTTTTCAGATTCTTCTTGTTCCGTTAAAATATCGATATTCCATCCCGTTAATTGCGAAGCTAAACGAACATTTTGTCCACGTCGACCAATAGCTAGACTGAGTTGATCATTAGGGACGACGACTTCGATACGCTCCGCATCTTCATCAAGGACAACTTTGGATACTTCAGCGGGTTGCAGTGCATTAACGATAAATGTTGCAGCATCGGGTGACCAGGGAATAATATCAATTTTCTCACCTTGTAATTCTGCAACAACAGCTTGAACACGACTTCCTCTCATTCCTACACATGCCCCAACAGGGTCAATTGAACCATCACGCGAGACAACAGCAATTTTTGCGCGTGAACCTGGATCACGGGAAACAGATTTAATTTCTATAATACCATCATAAATTTCTGGGACTTCCATGGTAAAAAGTTTTACCATGAATTGAGGATGTGTGCGTGAAAGAAAAATCTGTGGACCGCGAGATTCACGATGTACATCACTGACAAAGGCACGAATACGATCTCCATAGCGGAAAGATTCACGGGGAATTAATTCATCGCGTCGTACGATAGCTTCGCTGCGTCCTAAATCAACGATAACATTACCATATTCTACACGCTTTACTGTACCAGAAATAATTTCACCAATTTTATTTTTAAATTCTTCGTATTGTTGTTCACGTTCTGCATCACGTACTTTTTGTACAATAACTTGTTTAGCAGATTGTGCTGCAATGCGTCCAAAATCCATGGGCGGTAAAAGGTCAGGTAAAAGATCACCGATTTTTGCATCTGCTTGGCGTTTTAATGCGTCAGATAAAGCGATTTCAGTTGTATAATCTTCAACAGTATCAACAACTTTAAGCAAGCGTTGTAATTTAATTTCACCTGTTTTGGAATTGATTTCAGCACGGATATTGGTTTCTTGACCATAACGAGAACGTGCAGCTTTCTGAATAGCATCGGCCATAGCAGAAATAACAATTTTACGGTCAATCGACTTTTCACGTGCAACAGCATCTGCAATTTGCAGAATTTCAAGCCTGTTAGCGCTTATAGCCATTGATTTTCTCCTTTTTTAAGCCACAGGATGAGCATTGATACCAGTGATTAATTCTTATCATTTAGGGCCTTTTTTGAGATGTTATAATTATTTTCAGAAATTAATTGTTGATTTAAATCTTTATTTTTTTTCAATGCATCGCGAATAAGTTCGTCGGTAAGAATCAAATGCGCATCAATTATGCTATCAAAAGGAATAGAAATACACATAGCATCTTTATGAGCATTTTTGTCCGTATTTAAAGTAAAACCATCTTGCGTAACATTTGCGAGTATCCCACGAAACTTCTTACGTCCATCAATTTCTACGTTCGTTTCAATTTTTGCAACATGCCCTTGCCAGTGAAAAAAATCAGATTTTCTTACTAAAGGGCGATCAATACCAGGAGATGAAATTTCTAAATGATATTTACGTTCAATAATATTTTGTACATCAAGAAGGGGAGAAATAGTTCGGCTAACAATTTCACAATCTTCTATTGTCATAGAACCATCAGCACACTCAGCCATAATCTGAAGCGTTAAACCATTTAAGCCAAGGAGTTTAATACGAACCAACCGAAAGCCTAAAGGCTTAAGCACCGGTGTAATAAGGGTAGCGACCTGTGCTTCTATACCATTTTCTTCAAATAGACGGGGCTCATCAATATTGTTCATTCTTTCAGTTTTACCCATACATTTTATGCAAGTTGGTTTTATTGGTTTTATGACATTAAAAAAGAGCGGGTCCAAACGGCCCACTCCTCATCATAAGACCAAGAATTTATTAATTGATATCTCTAAATTTAAAATTTTTCAAGTTGTTTGTTATAAAAGTGTTAATATCATTTATTTCTTGGTAAAAGTAAAATAGGCGGGTGTTTGTCCTTTATGTAGAGCTTTTTTTTCATAACGTGTCCCTGGCCATAAAGGATAAGGATTTTTCCAATCTTGAGGTTTTTCTGCTCCCCATTCAAAGCTGTGATGGTGGGTGAAATGATATAGGGTCCAGTTTATATAACTGTCTACATCACTGACAAAACGAAAATTTTTACCTGTTTTTAGAACACGAGCGAAACGGTTGAGATTTTTTACATTAATGAATCGTCGTTTCCAATGTTTTTTCTTAGGCCATGGATCGGGATAAAACATATCTATTCCATCAAGTGATGCATTTGGCAGCCAATCGAGCAGGTGTGCAGCATCATTATCATACAGGCGAAGATGATTTTTATGCTCTGGATGTTGTTCAATAGACATTAAAATTTTCGCCATGCCATTGATAAAGGGTTCTACGCCGATAAAGCCGGTATTTGGATAATGTTTCATTTCATGGAATAGATGTTCGCCTCCACCAAAGCCAATTTCTAGTCGGATTTCTTTGACTTTATTAGAAAATAAATATGTTAAGTTTGAAGGTGCAGGGACATTCAAATTAATGTTAAGAGTTGGAAGAAATGTTTTTATACGTGCACACTGAGTTTGGCGTAACCGCTTTCCTTGTCGGCGACCAAAAAAAGCTTCATTTATACGTGTATTATGTACAATCATCATGGTGTTGTAATCATTGTTTGAAGTGTTTTAATGAGATCTGTTTTTTCCCAAGAAAATGAACCATCACGCTTTGGTTTGCGTCCGAAATGACCATAAGCGGCTGTTCTTGTATAAATAGGCTTGTTGAGACCAAGATGCTTTCTAATTCCTGTTGGTGAAAGGTCCATAACTTTTCGGATTGCAGATTCGATAATACTTTCATCGACTTTACCTGTTCCATGAAGATTAAGATAAATGGATAAGGGTTGTGCAACACCAATTGCATAAGATAGTTGAATAGTGCACCGTTCTGCTAAATTAGCTGCAACAATATTTTTAGCTAGATATCGTGCAGCATAAGCTGCAGAGCGATCTACTTTTGTTGTATCTTTTCCCGAAAAGGCTCCTCCA
Organism: Bartonella eidoli; assembly: GCF_036576145.1. Taxonomy (NCBI): domain Bacteria; kingdom Pseudomonadati; phylum Pseudomonadota; class Alphaproteobacteria; order Hyphomicrobiales; family Bartonellaceae; genus Bartonella; species Bartonella eidoli. The sequence continues at coordinate 268,799 of NZ_JBAFWX010000001.1, forward strand.
CCATGAGGAGCTGCACCTCCATAAGTATCAACGATAATTTTGCGTCCCGTTAGTCCGGCATCGCTTTGAGGGCCACCAATAACAAATTTTCCTGTTGGGTTAATGTACCAACTGCATTGGTCAGAGATGGGAATATCGTGCAGAGCTTGACGAATATAAGGCTCAACAACTGTGCGTACTTTGTTAGAATCCCAATTTTCATCTAAATGTTGTGTTGAAAGAACTATGGATGTTACTTCAATAGGTTTTCCATTTTTATATCGTACTGTTATTTGACTTTTAGCATCTGGTCCTAGCTTTCCAGTCTCTCCTTCTTTTTTATGGCGCGCTTCGGCAAGAAGTTTTAAAATTTTATGCGCGTAATAAATGGGGGCAGGCATGAGATCTGGTGTTTCTCTGCAAGCATATCCGAACATAATACCTTGATCACCAGCCCCTTCTTCACCATGCCGATCCATAGCGTTATCAACTCCTCGTGCAATATCAGTTGATTGGGGACGCAAAAAAACGTCGATTTTAACAGTTTTCCAATGAAAGCCTACCTGTTCATAACCTATTTCACGAATAGCTCGGCGTGCAACAGAACGAAAACGAGTAGGGTTAATGAGTGGAGAACCAGTTTCATCATAAATAAATTCTTTATTTTTATTTCTTTTTAAGAGTGTATCAGGAACACGCACTTCACCAGCGATTACAACACGATTTACACTTACTAAAGTTTCACAAGCAACTCGTACTAACCATAAATCAGTACCAGTTTTTTGTGCTTCTTTATAGATCATATCAACGATTTCATCGGAAATACGATCACAGATTTTATCAGGGTGTCCTTCCGATACAGATTCACTAGTAAAAAGATAATCTTGATGCGGCATAGGAACTCCTTCAAAAAAGAAAATTAGCACTCTATTAATCGTCTACTAAAATTTCTCTTATTTGCCAGTACTGTGACAAATCGTCAATAATTGATTTATGAGATCATAGAGAGAAAGGATACAGTTTATAACTTATCGGCCATATCTTCTTCAGAAAGTGCTTTTGCTAAGTCAATAATTTTTCGACGCACTTTAGCATCAGATATATTTGTGAAGGCTCTCATAAGTTGAATACCTTCATTACTAGAGCAAAAATCCATAAAATTGTTATCGCTTTCAGCAAAGCCGTCTACATGTTGGCTTGCCATGTTTTTATCAAAAAAATAAGAAACAGGGACATCCATAATTTCTGCAATTGCTTGAAGACGGCTCGCTCCAATACGATTTGTACCTTTTTCATATTTTTGAATTTGTTGGAAAGTGATGCCTAGTTTTTCTCCCAGCTTTTCCTGAGTAAGTCCTAAAATATTACGACGTAAACGAATACGAGTTCCGACATAAATATCTATAGGATCGGGTTTTTTTTTAGTCTCGGTCATAATGCAACTCTTTAACTTCCAGCGCTTTACTTCCAAACTAACATCAGACTTACGCGAGGTTAGTTTATCATAGAATTCAGGTAATTGTAATATTTTTTCCCAATCCTACAGGTACACATAAATAATACCGTAGTTATATGGGTACTCGATCATTGAATCTGTTTTGTAGAACCAAAACAAGTGCGGCACAATAGCATAAGAATGAATAAGATGAAAGTAGAGAATCTTCTGTATTCATTGCTCCATATGGGGATAATTGGTGATGGAATTGGTGAATCAATAACACCCACAGCATTTTGCTTGAGATATGCAATAATTCGGCCATAAGAATCAATAACAGCTGATATTCCATTATTAGCTGCCCGTATGAGAGGAATTCCTAATTCAATTGCGCGTAGCTGAGCTTGTTGGAGATGTTGGTGTGGGCCTGGTGTTAAGCCAAACCACGCATCATTTGTAACATTAATGATTGCTTGAGGAGAAGGGCCCTGAAAAGTCATTTCATTGGGGAATATTATTTCATAGCAAATTAGTGGAAGATAAGAAAATCCATTTGGCATCATAACAGTTTCCCGTACATTAGCAGCACTATATCCGCCAATATTATCAGAAAGGATATGTAATCCGATTTTATTTAATAAATTTTTATAAGGAAGATATTCACCAAAAGGTACCAGATGAAGTTTATCGGATGTATGTAAAATATCACCTTTGGCATTAATAGTCGCGATTGTATTAAAATATTGTGTTTGAGAATTGAAAGAATCATTGTTGGTTCGTACAGCTCCAATAATAGCCCATTGCTTTGGCTTAAGGAGGGAAGCAATATGAGTTGTAAGAGCGGAAGAATAATTAATAATATAAGGCAATGATGCTTCAGGCCATATGATAAAGTCTGGTTCTGGCGTGTGATCAGCGATTGGTGTTGCACTCAGATTCATATGAGCTGCTAATATAGCCTCTGATGTAGCATTATTCAATTTTTGGTCTTGTGGGACAGAAGGCTGGATAATGCGCACCCAATATCTACTTTTTTGATAATGCTCTATGTTAGGGGCAGTATTAAGTCGATAAAATCCAAAAACACTGTGGAAAAATATGAGTGATAAGCAGAGAGAAAGTGCAAGTTTCTTTTTTTCATTCGTTAGTAAAACAGTAGGCAAGCTGTAAATTAAAACGGCTAAAATATTCATTCCGTAAAGCCCAATGATTACATCTGATTGCATGAGCATTGGGGTTGGCATAGCCGTATAGCCAAGAGAGTTCCATGGAAATCCTGTAAACAAGATAGCGCGTAACCATTCTGCTAGTCCCAATGCAAAAGCTAAGACAAAAAAACGTCCTATTCCTTTTGTCCATAATAAACCGACAATAAAACCAGAAAAAAACCAATAAATAGAAAGGTAGATAGGAGGGCCAAGAATAGCAAATGGTATGGCCCAACCGAAAGTAACTGAATCTACTAACAAGGCATTGCTCAACCACCAAAGGCTAGAAATAAAATAACCGAAACCAAAGCTTCCACAGCTCAATGCGTAGAATAAAAGACGTTTTTTATTAGTTTGAATAGCCTTTATAGTGTCAAGTAACACAATAAATATAGGGAAAGTTAAAAAGCAGATAGGTGTAAAATAAAAAGGTGGTAGTGCGAAAGATGTAAACGCACCACACAAAAACACTAACATTTGCTGTTTCCAGCGGGGTATAGAAAGTAAGAAAAGCGTAAAATTGTTTAAAAAAATTCGGCTATTCTTTAAGAGCAGCATTTTATCTAGAACTTTCATTTTTCGAGAGACGAAAAATGCGTAATCTTTTAATTCGACGTTTATCAGCTTCTAAAATACGGAAACGATAACCTGGAATAGCTTCAACAACTTCACCTTTTGCAGGAATACGGTCAAGAATAGAAACAATCAAACCACCGATAGTATCAACTTCATCACGGTATTCTGCTATGATAAAGTCAGGACCAAGAGCTTTTGCAACATCTTCTAACTCTGTTCTTGCATCAACAAGCCATGTGTTGTTGGGTTCTTTCACAATAGCATTATTGACGTCATCATGTTCATCTTCTATATCACCAACAACTAACTCAACAATATCTTCCATAGAGACTAAACCATCTGTCCCACCATGCTCATCAATAACCAAAGCCATTTGTGTTCGTGTAGTTTGCATACGTGTTAGCAATTTATTTGCCATCATAGATCCAGGAACAAAAAGAACTGTTCTAATTAGATTCAGTTCACCAATTGGTGTACGCAAATCGGCGTGATCTAACTGAAGAAAATCAGATATTTGATCAGCCTGAGCAGATTTAGTAATGAAGTGAGTCATATAATTAAGGATATCACGGATGTGAATCATTCCTCGTGGGTCATCTAAAGTTCCAGCATAAACGGGTATACGAGAATGGCCAATTTTTGCAAAGCAATTAAGCGCTTCTCCAAGAGGAGTATTAATTTCTAATGCTTCAATTTCAGAACGTGGAATCATAACATCATCAACGCGCGCTTCGCGCAAGCGTAAGATATTATGAAGCATGATACGTTCCTCTGGTGAGAAAATATCTGTGTCTTTTTCACTATCAGCAGTAAGTGCAACAGTGAGATCATCACGCAGTGATGTATAAGGACGACCGCGTAAGAATGAAAATAAATGATTTATTAAGGAATGTTTTCCCGTACAATTTGCTTGTTGAGGGGACCGCTCATCAATATTATGAGACGTTTGATTGTTATTTTGTACATCGACTTTGTCTGTCATGATTCTTTAATCTTCTACATTTCCTTTTTATAATAGATGCGTAAATTGCTTTTAATTAGAGTGACCGTAATATTGATTTAAAAAGCTAATTTTTATCATTTTAAGACAATTCAGCATAAGGATCTTCTATGGAAAGTTTGTGAAGTATCTCTCTTTCGATCTCTTCCATTTGGATAGCTTCATAGTCTTTTTCATGGTCGTAACCAAGAAGGTGGAGAACACCATGAACAATCATATGCGTTAAGTGATTCTGAAATGATTTTCCTTCTTTTATCGCTTCACGCACAACAGTTTCTCGCGCAATAATTATGTCGCCAAGCATCGGTCCAGGAGGACTTCCAGCTTTTAGTGGAAAGGCAGGAAAAGATAAAACATTCGTAGATTCATTTTTATTGCGCCATTTTGTATTAATTTGTGTCATATGCTTATCGTCCGTAAAAAGCAGACTAATTTCGCTTACAATATTTTCCAATGAGAGGTGATGCATTGTAGCTGTTAATGCTTTTTCAGTGATATCATAAAGTGTTTTCTTATCATACCATCCAGAGCCTTTAACAGTAATATCAATAATAATCATGATGAGTAAAATGCATTTTTTTTATGAGATGTATGAGAATGATACTTTTTGTTTTGTAAATCATGATCATAAGCACGAACAATAGCGGCAACAAGTGGGTGACGTACAACATCTTTTTCGTTAAAATGGACAATTCCAATGTTTTCTACGTTTGAAAGAATGCGTATTGCTTCAATTAAACCTGATTTTTTTCCTGAAGGTAAATCAATCTGACTCACATCGCCAGTAACGATCATTCGGGTTCCTTCTCCAAGGCGTGTAAGGAACATTTTCATCTGCATGGATGTAGTATTTTGTGCTTCGTCAAGAATAACCGCTGCACGAGAAAGTGTTCGCCCGCGCATAAAAGCCAGAGGAGCAATTTCCATGACTCCAGAAGATAAAATGCGTTCTACTTTTTCTATTGGCATCATATCGTATATAGCATCATAAAGTGGTCGTAAGTACGGATCGACTTTTTCTTTGAGGTCTCCAGGAAGAAAACCAAGATGCTCTCCAGCCTCAACTGCTGGACGTGAGAGGATGATTCTTTCAATGATACCACGTTCTAGGAGCATTGCAGCATAAGCGACAGCAAGATATGTCTTTCCTGTTCCTGCTGGTCCTATACCAAAAACAAGTTCATTTTGTTCCATTGCACGTATGTACGCATCTTGCGTTAAATTCCGGGCGCGAATTATTTTTTTATAAATACTCAATCGTGTTGGTATACGTTTTTTAACAGGTTGAATTGTTGGAGATTCTTGCGGCTCTTGTAGCAAATCTGCCATTGCAATCGCTCCCTCTGTATCTGATAAAGTAAGTTCTTGATGTGTTTTGGCCAGTTCATAAAGTTGCTGTAATACACATTGAGCGCGTTTTGTGGCAGTAATTTCCCCAAAAATTGAAATTTCATTGCCTCGTGGATGAATACGAAGTCCGAGTTTTTTTTCGATATAAGTAAGGTTTTCATCAAATTTACCAAACACTGATTTTGCGTATTTATTGTTCTCAAAAACAAAAACGATACAGCTCGCATCTGATACACTTTCTCTTTTTAAGATATCAGTATTTTCAGGGTGGGTATTTATTTCTTTAACGCATTTCACTTTTCGTTTACAGTCTCTAATCTATTCTTCTATCTCTATCTCGTGTTATGAAATGTAACCTTTATAACAAACAATATATTTTTCATAGAATATAAATTTTAAATATAATCACTTTTTGGCAATTCATCTAAAGCTTATGTTTTAAATAAGGCTCTATAAAAGTAAGTTTATGCATTAATAGTCTCACCAATAAAGCTATTTGTACCTGCATTTTTTATATGAATTGCCATCATAGTTCCTGTAGGAGCATCTGTATCTATGACAACAGGTGAAAGCCAAGGCGAGCGGCCTACCATTTGTCCAGATTGACGTCCAGCTTTTTCGATAAGAACATGGGTTGTTTGACCAATTTTAGAATTCAAGAATGCACGTTGTTGTTCAAAAAGCAAATTTTGCAAGCGCTGCAGTCGAGCATCCTTAACAGTTTCCTCAATATGATTTTTCATTGTTGCACCAACCGTTCCAGGTCGAGGTGAATACTTAAAAGAATATGCAGAACTGTATTCCACTTGTTTTATAAGTGTGATGGTTTCTTCAAAATCTTCATCTGTTTCTCCTGGAAATCCTACAATAAAATCTCCTGAAAAAGCAATATCAGGCCGTGCTGTACGAATTTTTTCAATGAGATGAAGGTAATGAATGCTCTTATGTTGTCGGTTCATCGCTTTTAGGATACGATCTGAACCTGATTGAACAGGAAGATGCAAATAAGGCATTAATATATCAATATCTCGGTGTGCGGCAATAAGGCTATCATCCATATCACGGGGATGACTCGTTGTGTAACGCAGACGCTTTAGACCATCAAGTTTGGCAAGATGGTGAAGAAGGTGCCCAAGACGCCAAGTTTCTCCTTTAATATTTGTTCCATGCCAGCCATTTACGTTTTGTCCAAGAAGTGTAATTTCTTTGACACCAGCTTCAATAAGCCGCTGTGCTTCTTCTGTAATTTGTTCTACAGGTCGAGAGACTTCTGAGCCTCGTGTATAAGGAACAACACAGAAAGTGCAAAATTTATCACATCCTTCCTGCACTGTTAAGAATGCACTAACACCCCGTTTTCTTACAGCACGTTTATTATGAGGAGGTAAATGAGCAAATTTGTCCTCAACAGCATAATCTGTTTCGACAACTTTTTTCCCTTGTTCGACTTGTTTTAACAAATGCGGCAAGCGATGATACATTTGTGGACCAATAACAATATCCACTACTGGAGAACGGCGTAAGATTTCATTCCCCTCGGCTTGTGCAACACACCCAGTAACACCAATCATCAAGGGTTTGTCAGGCGTACGTTCTTTTCGCAACATCCGTAAGCGACCAAGATCAGAATAAAGTTTTTCTGCAGCTTTTTCACGAATATGACAGGTATTAACAAGAATAAGATCGGCGTCATGTGGTGTTTGCGTAGCGACATATCCTTGTGAACTGAGGCTATCAGTCATTCTTTGGCTATCATAAACATTCATTTGACATCCATAAGTTTTTATAAAAACTTTTTTAGGAGTAGCAGGTAGAGAGTTTTTAGGATTTATTTGTTTCATAGCACATATCTAAACTTTTTTTATACAAATCTCAATCTATTTGCTGAAAAGTTTTTTGCATAATGATGGCATCTACACAGCCGTTTTTTGATTGATAATAGGAAGGACGTTTTGTAATTTTTTGAAAACCGAAACGCTGATAAAGATTTAAAGCAGAAATATTGGTTTCTTCCACTTCTAAGAACAATTTTATAGCACGTGCTTTATGAAGATGATAAAATGTACTATCTAGAAGTAGATGACCAATTCTCTGCCGTTGGTAGTGATGATGAACAGCAATTGTGATGATTTCTGCTTCATCAAGAATAAGACGGTATAGACAAAACCCTAAGATTTGATCAGGTTTGTGAATAGGATGAACTTTATATCCAAAGATAGATTGGTCTTTAAAGAAGTTATCAAATGTTTGTTTTTCCCAATAGGGGGTAAAACAACACTGATGAATGTGTTGAATAGAAATGCTATCACAAGCTTGTAGCGGAACAATCTCAAAATATTTTTTTGCTAACAAAAATTTGTCCATTATTTTTTGCGTGGTAAAATAAAGCCAGTTTGTTTTTTGACGTCAGCATTGCGGAGATAGAGCGGATGTAGTTTATCTTGCGGCTGTTTTTGGGCAGCAAGGTGAGCGTAACTTACAATATCAGCAGCTTCACATATAATTTGGTCTGGTACGATTTTTTTGTATTTTTCGTTTTTTTTGATATGTTTTGCAATGATACCAGCTGCTGGACCAGTTAGCTTAGTGTTCTTAGGTAAATTTTCGATTATATTTTTAATTGTTTTTAAACTGGGCGCTTCTAAGGGTGTGATATCTTCATTAAAACTTTGATGAAAAAACATGTTCTTGCCAGCTTCGATAACAACGGTGATTGTGGACGAAGTATTTTTACTGCTTATTTGTGCTGCTAATGCTTCAAGTGTGGTGACACCAACAGTTGGTATTTCTAGCGCTAGTGCTAAAGCTTTTGCTGTTGCAACACCTACACGTATACCAGTAAATGATCCAGGTCCAATATTGACAGCAATACGATCTACCTGATTTAGAGTAATACTAACTTGATTAATTATTTGCGTGATGTACCCAATAAGTTTTTCGGCATGTCCTTTATTCATGCATTCGCTGATACGGGCAATGACAGATTTATCGCGGACAAGTGCAACAGCACAATAAATTGAAGCAGTATCTATAGCAAGGGTAAGCATAAAAATATTCTCGTTGAACAATACGATAAATAAAAAATTTGTTTTACTCTTAGTTTTTAATATCTTTTTAGTGCATTGCGTGATGTTTTTAGAAAATTCAGCTTAAATAAGCAATATCATTTTTGAAATGGTTTACCATGAAGAGTCAATATCCAATGTATTTTTGCATACTATTATTTGTTTATAAAAAGGGATGAATATAATAAACTATGATTAAGTATTTTGCAGAAATGCAATATCCTTTTTAGTTGGTATGGTGGATGATAATTTTATTTTCATTATGCTTTTTGCAGTACACAATGAAGAATAACAGTAGCTTAGAATAGGCAAACTATAAGGTTATATTATGTGTGGCATGCTGTGAAATTTATGAAAGAGTTTAATTTTGATCCAAAAAACAGTATAAATAATATGGCTGTTTAATAGCTTAAGAGTTTAAATGATGTTGTATAATTTCGAATTCATCATTTTTTTATTTAACTTGAATCGATTTAATAAGAATTTTAGCTATCCTTTTAGTAATTAAGGTGCAATATGTACAATTTTATATAGTATAACAGAAAATGAAGTTTTGATTAATTGTTTGAAGGAGTTTCTGTCGAATCGTTACTTATTTGAAGGGCTTGTGAGCTGCGTTGAAGAAACAAAAGTGGTGTACAATGCTTTAAATATTATATGATGCAGATTGATCAATTTTACCGTAATAAGGCCTGCAATAATAAAATTATTACAACAAAGTTTTTTAGTCATGTTTTTACAAAATTTTTTTATAGTCTCTTTAGTTATGAGCTTAAGTCGATATAGATGAACATGCTAAGATGATATGACAAAAATTGTATAAGTAAGGGGCGTTTTTTAAAATATTCTTTTATCAGCTCAATTAAAAACTGATAAGAAACAGAATTGATAATTGAGCGGGGGCAGTTTTAAAGATTAGTTCTTGCTTGTAAGGCTGCAGCTAAGGTTCCATCATCAAGATAGTCTAGCTCACCCCCCACTGGTACTCCGTGGGCAAGGCGGGTAATTTTAACTGAAAAATTGGAAAGTTGATCAGTGATATAGTGGGCTGTTGTTTGTCCTTCAATAGTTGCATTAACGGCTAAAATAAGTTCTGTAATTGGGTTAGTGGCGATACGCTGTATTAAAGAGGCAATGTTGAGTTCATCAGGACCGATTCCATCTAATGGAGATAATCGTCCACCTAATACGTGATAACGTGCTGACAAAGTTCTTGCACGTTCAAGTGCCCAGAGATCGGCAATATCTTCAACTACAATAATTGTTGTATTATCGCGTCGGGTATCTGCACAAATAGCACAAGGGTTAGTTGTATCTACATTTCCACAAATAGAACAAATACAGACTTTATCTATAGCAGCTTGTATTGCCGCACCTAAAGGCTCTAACAACGTTTCTTTTTTTTTTATAAGGTGAAGAGAGGCGCGGCGCGCTGAACGCGGACCAAGACCCGGTATCCGTGCTAAAAGCTGAATAAGACGCTCAATTTCTGGCCCTGCAATGTGCTTAGTCATATTGTTATCCCAAAACGCAGCTTATTAGAGCGAGGAGTTAAATCCTGGAAGGGATAATCCTGCTGTTATTTTTTGCGTTTTTTCTGCCACAGCTGCTTCAATTTTTACTTTAGCTTCATTATAAGCTGCCATAATAAGATCTTCAAGGATTTCAGCTTCTTCAGGATTGATTAATGAAGGATCAATTTTGATTGAAATTATGGTATTTTTTCCATTTAAAGTAACACTGACAAGCCCACCTCCAGAAATACCAGTCATTTGCAAATTCGCTATTTCTTCTTGAATTTGCTGCATCTTTTTTTGCATTTCTTTAGTTTTTTTCATTATGCTCATCATATTACGCATTGGTGTAGGTGTCCTTATTTATTATTAATATTGCTCATATTTTTAAAGGCATCTGGAGATAAATCAAGCTCGTTTTCTTGCTTATTAAAACGAACACCAATAATTTTTGAATCTGGAAAATGATTGAGGATTTTCGCGATTTTAGGATCTGCTTGTACATTGGAAAAAAGCGATTTTTCTGCGGCATCACTTTCTTCATTTAAGGTTGGTCCTCCTCCTTCATTAACTAAGGATATAGTCCAGCGCTTTTGAGTCCACTTAAATAACATTTTTTCTATATCACGAGGAAGTGAAGGTGGAGCATTTTCAGAAAGTTTCAAAGTTATATGCTCTGATTCAAAAAGAACAGGATGAACAAATTCTTTAATAAATAACTTAAAAGATATTTCATTATGCTGTTCAGCTAATTTAACAATATCATGCAATGAATTGATAACTATTTTTTTGTTTTCAGAAGTTTCTTCTACTGCGTGTGTGGGAAGATAAGATAAATTTTTAGTATCTTCAAATATAGTAGAAGATGGAAGAGGTTCAGGGTTTTTTGTTATTTTAAAAGAGCTTATATTTTTAGAATCTTGCACCTTTAGTGAATCTTGATGCTGTAAGGCACTCCTTAATTGATTTTTTAAGGGTTCCTTTAAATTTGGTTGGGCTTGTGGTGGTGGCGTATTTGCAACGCATTGAGTAGAGTAGGGATATATAGCTTCTTCTGCTTTATTATTCGTGTTTTTGGATTCTTGGTAAGAAACATTTGAGGTAATTGTGAGAGGTTCTTTTTCTTGTGTAAGCTTTTTAAAAGCTTCATCAAGAGTAGGAAAATTGGTAGTGTGTGTAAGACGAATCAATAGCATCTCAGCTGCTTGAAGGGGGCGTGTTGTTTGGTTAATTTCTTGCAAGCCTTTAAGCAGCATTTGCCAATTTCTAGATAAAATAGGAACAGGAAGTTTTTGTGAAAAGTCCAAACTCCTTAAGCGCTCATCCTCAGAAAGCAAAAAACTTTCTGCTAGATCTGGTGTGAAACGTAAACGTGTAACCAAATGATTGAAATCAGCCAAATCTGTTATTATAGTTAAAAGATTAGCACCCGCATCATATTGACTGCGTAATTCATGTAATGCGTTTACAACATCACCTTTCATGATAAATTCAAAGAGATCAATGATGCGTGCTTGATCGGCTAATCCCAGCATTGCACGCACTGCAGTGGCGCTGACATGGCCATTGCTATGAGCAATTGCTTGATCAAAAATGGAAAGTGCATCACGTACAGAGCCTTCTGCGGCACGAGCGATCATGGAAAGTGCGCTATTTTCCACTTCAATATTTTCATGTTTAGCAATTTGACGCAAATGATCTATCAAAACTGTTGATTCAATACGTCGCAAGTCAAAACGTTGGCAACGTGAAAGGATTGTGATAGGGACTTTGCGAATTTCTGTTGTTGCAAAAATAAATTTTACATGGAGTGGTGGTTCTTCAAGCGTTTTTAATAAGCCATTAAATGCTTGTGTTGAGAGCATATGCACTTCATCAATAATATATACTTTGTAGCGCGCTGAAACAGGTCGGTAACGTATTTGCTCAATAATTTCACGAATATCATCAATACCTGTGTGTGAAGCTGCATCCATTTCTATAACGTCAAGATGGCATCCCTCAATAATTTGCTTACAATGTTCACCGAATGTGTCTAATATAGTCGTTGGTTGATTAATATTTTGTGTTTTGTAGTTGAGTGCACGAGCTAAAATACGTGCTGTTGTTGTTTTTCCTACACCACGAATCCCTGTTAATATCCATGCTTGTGCAATACGTCCTGTTTGAAAGGCGTTAGTAAGGGTACGTACCATCACCTCTTGACCAATGAGATCAGAAAAATTCTGAGGCCTATATTTGCGAGCAAGAACGCGATAGGCCTTTTCTACGGGCATATTTTTCATCAATAATTCCAATGTTGAGGCTTTTTGAATACATTTTTATAATACAAGAGCATGCGTTGATGTTGCACTCTAAATATAAAATAGTTTTTTCTCAATAAATTTATTTTAGCAGAACAAAACTATTTTCCTAAAAACAACTTAAAGTTCTAACTGTCTTTATGAAAGATACTGCTATAAAGATTGAAAATATTACACCGGAAAAAAAGAATATCATTGACTGATCATAGTGAGGAGGCTGGTATGATGACCCGTACCAAAGCTCGTTAGGGCTGCTTCTTTCCAGACCTGACCCAGTTGGCGAGCGGTTCGTCCACCACCAACCTCCCAAGCTCATATTGTCGATTTAAAATAAAAAATCAAGCTTAGAAGAAAAAATATAAGAAAAATGATCACAGATTTTTCTTTCGAGCTTAATTCTTATACTATGAAAGCTAAAGATTAGGAGAATTTATATAATTTTATTAAAGCAGCATTCTATATTTTTGATATGGGTAAGATGTTTTAATGTTTTTTGAGACACGTATGGCAAGAAGGTGATAATTAACCAGTCTGTTTGGCTAATATTTATTTAAGGCTTAGAAGTTAAGAGTGTTCATTTGTATAGTTGTTAAGTTACATTGAAGTATTTGCGGAATTAAAATAGGGAAAAAAATTAAGAATTTAGATCATTCAATTGGCCAATTAAAAAACTGTGAATAGAATATTTATCATGATCTATTGATTTTTTTGTAAAAAAACAAAAGCTTTAGAAGGAGAATATGATGAAATAAATGATGCTTTTTTTGTGGTTAAATGTATGACAAAAATAATCAATGTACTGATAGCAGTATATGAATAAATTTGTCGATTACAGCATTTGGATCAGTAAAAGTACCAGATATTTTCATTCTTAAATCCAGAAAGTACAGAAATAAAATAACGCTTATATCAAAAATATATTGGAGTAAGCATTATATAAAAGCTACCATTACATTTCTTTTTTTATGCATTGCTTGAGTTGTTTTTATGTTAAAATTTTACGTGCTTTATCTAAATCACGTTGTGTATCTACACTTAAAGGAATTGTGTCAATTATTTCTACATCGATACGCATATTATTTTCTAATGCTCGTAATTGTTCAAGCTTTTCGCGCTGTTCAAGTGTAGATGGTTGGAGTGTTACAAACTGTTCAAGTGCTTTACGTCGATAGGCATATATTCCAATATGATGATAAAGGGGGCCATCTCCATATGGTGCTGTTGCGCGTGTGAAATAAAGAGCACAAAGGCGACTTTGAGAAAGAGGTGTACCAATAATTTTCACTGTATTAGGGTCTATTTTTTCATCTTCGTCAATTATATTTGCTCCTAAGGTTGCAATATCAGTTAGGTTATTTTCTAAAGGTCGTAAAGAGCTGATGATTTCATTAGGAGTTATTGTTGGCAGGTCACCTTGTATATTCAAAATGACATTGTATCGTTGTTCAGGATCAATATTAGTTAAAGCTTCATAAATGCGATCAGAACCAGATTTATGATCATGAGATGTTATAATACATTCATGTTTGTAGTCTGTAACAACTTTAGCAATATCGTCGTGATCAGTTGCAACAATAGTGCGCCCTAGCTCAGCTTTTTTTGCTTGTTCTGCAACATGAATAATCATTGGTTTTCCAGCGATTTCAGCTAAAGCTTTTTGTGGTAGTCGGGTTGATCCTATACGAGCAGGAATAAAAATAATTGGTTCAATCGTCATTGCAAAGTTCCAAATGATATGCGTGATGTGATGATAATATTGTATATTTTAAAGAAAAAGATTAGACTAAAAATAATAATGGGAATGTGAGTGTTTAAATTTTATAATGAATCGTTTAACAATTGCTTGTTTTTTTTGTGTTTGCTTATTTTTATTGGTTGTTTTGATGGGAATTTTCACGATCCGCGATGATAATTCTACATTGGTTCAACCCTCTCATAAGAATACAGTTAATGATGTACTTAAAGAAAAGCAGCAGACATCTGAAGCTTCTTTGTTATTAAATGAGCGTCTTCAGCAGGCTAGCTTGGAAAATGGACGTAAAATTTTTAGTCGCTGTGCTCTTTGCCATAACTCTTCCAAGCATAATGAAGTTCGTCGCGTTGGTCCTACACTATGGGAAATCGTGAATCGTCCTTTAGCGACTGCGACAGGTTTTTCTTATTCAAGGGCGTTGCGTGCAAATTTTGATAAAAAATGGGATTTTATGACTTTAGATCGTTTCTTGCATTCACCGCGCAAAGCATTCCCTGGAACGATTATGTCTTTTGCTGGGATCAAAAATGATCAAGATAGAGCTGATCTTCTACTTTATTTACGTAGCTTATCTGATCATCCTGTTTCCTTACCAATGAATAATAAAGAAGAGGATCTAAACTAATTTTTATTTATAAGGGTTCATTTTTGAGGAAGATGGACGTTTGTAATTTGGATTTAACGTGTTTTATTAGAAGAGTCGTTATAGGTTCATTGGAATGATCTTTATGACTGCATCAAAATTAATGCAGTACAGATTATACCGGAAAGTGAAAGTTAAAAATGGTAGTTTACATTTTTCGACGTTTTTTACTAATAATACCTATATTGATTGACATTTTACCATTAACATTTGTTATTGTGCAGTTTGCACCAGGTGGTCCTATTGAAAATATCATTTCTTAATTACGAGGAACAGGTGGTGATGCTTTAGAACGAATAGGTGGTGAGAGCGATTTTGGCCTTTCTTCTGATGTTATTCTAGATGGTGCTCATGTTGGATTGTCTTCTTCTAGAGTTTTAAAATATCGTGGTGCGCAAGGATTATATCCAGAATTTATTGCTAAACTTGAAAAGTAATTTGGCTTTGATAAACCACCTTTAGAACGCTATTTTATAATGATAGGTCGTTATTTTCGTTTTGATTTTGGGGATTCTTATATACAAGGTCGTTTAGTTATTGAGCTTATTAAGAGCGCTTTACCTGTCTATCTTTCACTTTGGTTTTGGCAATTACTAATTTCTTACTCTATTTCTATACCGTTAGGAATTCGTAAAGCTATTAAGGAGGGAGAAGTTTTTGATGTATGGACAAGTATTTTTATCAACATTGGTTATGCCATTCTAAGATTTCTTTTTGGTATTTTAAAAATTGTCTTTTTTGCTGGAGGGTCTTTTTTAAATTGGTTTCCTTTAAGCCATTTAACATCTGATAATTTTGATCAACTATCTTTTATTGGTAAAATATTAGATTATCTGTACCATTTAATTCTTGCGTCAACGGTAATCGGCTATCTCTTCCTTTGCTACAACAACCTTGCTAACAAAAAATTGTTTTTTAGAAGAAATTCGTCAGCGGTATGTTATCACAGCACGAGCTAAAGGTTTTAGCGAATGATCGGTATTATATCACCATGTTTTTCGCAATGCAATTTTAGTTGTAATTGCTAGTTTTCTTACAACTTTTATGACATCATTTTTTAGCGGATATTTACTGATTGAAATGCTTTATTCATTAAATGGTATGGGGCTTTTGAGTTATACTTCGATTATTAATCGTGACTATTCTGTTATATTTGCTTCTCTTTGTATTTTTTCGCTCATCGGTTTGGTGATGAATCTTATTTCTGATATCATTTATATGATTGTTGATCCAAGTATTGATTTTGATAAAAAGAATTTGTGATGCAGAATGAAGGTCATAAAATATCACATAAATCTAAACTGCCGAAAGGAAGGTATTTACTTTTCTTCATTGAGTGCGCGTCGTTGACGTAATTTTAAACAAAATCCGCGTGGATGGTGGCCGTTATGGTTCTTTTTATTTCTATGTTAGACTATTAAAATCAGGAGCAGTATAATGTAAAAAAAGATACTGTTTCACAATAGGATATCACACAGTAAATGGAAAAAACTAACAATTTTTTCTAAACTTTATATCTCTACAGGTAACATCATAATGAACAAAGAATATAAAAATTTATTGAGACGGATTAATTGTACTAACAAACATTTAGCAACACGGTTAAGTGTTGAAAAAATGTTTCCTTTGAAACCATGAACAAACATTACTGCTAAAAACGCCGAGGAAATTAGCGCAGAATTAAAGAAATGGCAAGCTAGAAAAAGCTTCTTACAGCGTAAAGAGAATTTTATTTTACGTGCTGAAAAATTAAATGATAAATTATTTAATTCCAGATTATCTTTTAACGCTATCCTCAATAACGAAAAACAATTATTAACGTTTAATAAATATTTAGCAAAACTTAAAAGACTTGCAAAAGGTCTCAGCAGCCTTATGCAAAACAATTGTTTGAAGCAGAATTGAAGAGCCATTCTCTTCAAGTTGATGCTAGTTCGCCTATCTTGATACAAGGAAATAAGATTAGTGTTTGGTTCTCTGTTAAGAAGGGTTTATTGCGTCGGACGGTGGATTATTAAAAGGTTGTTCAAGATATAGATATTACATTCGCGTAGGTCAAACGCTTGGGGTCATAGGTGAGCTTGGGTCAGGAAAAACAACATTGGGGCTTGCTCTGATACGGATGTTGTCTTCTAAAGGTCAAATTATTTTTGCTAATATAGATATTAGCAATTTTTAGAAAAGCGCTTTAATTTCAAAATACACCGCGTTACAACCACTTATTAACTAGGAGCGGTTTTTATGACCAACAGGTTATCTAAAGATCAATATATTAAACTGTGTGAATATTTTCGTATTCATCACCAAAATATCTCCATCTATAGAATATAAATTGATATTTTAGGTAGAAGTCAATTATATTTAAATCATAAATTACTCGCATACTCTCTTACTGTAAATGACTTTTAAAAAATTGGTTTTCATTTAAATAGAAAAATTGAAGATGTAGATAATCAAGATTTTTACTAAAAATTATTCCGTATTTAAAAGATACGTCCTTTGCGTCGTTATATTCAAGTTGTTTTGCAGTATCCTTTTGGTTCACTTTCTCCACGTATGTCTGTGGGTGAAATGATAGTTGAGGGATTATCAATTCATGAACCACAGATTTCCTATCTTGAACGAGATGATGATATAATTGAAGCTTTGCGTGAAGTTGATTTAGATCCTTCTACTCGTCATTGTTCTCCACATGAATTTCTGGTGGACGGAGATAGAGAGTTTCTCTTGCACGCGCAATTATTCTCAAGTCACGCTCTATTGTGTTGGATGAGCCAACATCTTCTCTTGATTTTAGTACGCAGGTACAGATCATTGATATTTTACATCGTTTGCAACAAAAATATGATTTGGGTTATCTGTTTATTAGCCATAATCTGAAGGTTGTTAAAGCACTTGCACATGAAATTATTGTTATGCGTAATGGAAAAATAATTGAATATGGCTTTGTTGATCGTATTTTTTTGTCCCAAAAATTCTTATACGCAAATCTTGATTGCTGCTGCATTTTCTCCTGAATCTGATTTTTTATAGGTAATTGTATTAAACTGTGCCGACAATCCATTATAGAGAAGAAGTTTTCCTACTAACGGCTCACCAATGTTTGTGACAAGTTTAATGACTTCCATTGCTTGAAGTGTTCCGATGACACCAGGTAAAACGCCGATAACTCCAGCTTCTGCGCAGGTTGGGATGATACTGGAATCTGGTGGATTAGGAAATAAGTCACGGTAATGAGGGTTATCATCTTTATAAGGCATGAGTACCGTTAGTGAGCCATTAAAGCGCTCTATAGCACCACTTATTAAGGGTTTTTTACATTGTGCAGCATGATCAGCAAGCAGATAACGTGTAGTGAAATTATCACTGCCATCAACGATGATGTGGTAGGCATTTAATAATTTATCCACATTACTTTCATTTAAGCGTATATTATGTTTTTCAACTATAACATAAGGGTTTATTGCATTTATAGTGGTTGTCGCACTATCGGTTTTGTATTGGTTAATTGTTCTTGTGTTGTGAATAATTTGACGTTGTAAATTAGAAAGTGCAACAGTGTCATCATCAACAATCCCTAGGGTTCCAACACCTGCGGCAGCTAGATAGGTGAGAACAGGAGCACCAAGACCACCTGCACCAATGACAAGAACACGTGCACCTTTGAGTTTTTGTTGTCCTACCCCACCAATTTCAGGTAAAATGATGTGGCGTGCATAGCGCTCAATTTCTTCGTTACTTAATTTTATATTAGTTTCTTGTATCATAAACTTTCTCTTGTCATAGTTCATTAACTGTTTACTAAGTTTGTGGCGTATAAGCCAGTCTTCACTTTTAGTTATAGAGAGGTTTTATTCATGAAAATTGCCATTCAGATGGATCATATTTCAACAGTATCGATTCATGGAGATACTACATTTGCTCTTGCTTTGGCTGCACAAGAACGTGGACACTCTCTTTTTCATTATACACCAGATCGTTTATTTATGCGCGATGGTTGTGTGACTGCAAAATTAGAGTCATTGACAGTATATGATGAAGAGAAAAATCATTATCAGTTAGGGGAGCCTGTACATGTTAAATTGACAGATATGGATGTAATTCTTTTACGCCAGGATCCGCCTTTTGATTTAAATTACATTACTACTACCCATTTATTAGAACGTGTTCATCCTAAGACGCTGGTTGTGAATGATCCAGTATGGGTACGTAATAGTCCAGAAAAAATTTTTGTTACTGAGTTTTCTGATTTGATGCCAGAAACATTAATTACAAAAGATATTGAAGAAGTAATGGCTTTTAGAGCCACATTTGGCGATATTATTATTAAACCACTTTACGGTAATGGGGGAGCAGGTGTTTTCCATTTGAAACAAGATGATCGCAACTTAGCATCACTTGTGGAAATGTTTGCACAAGTTTATCGAGAGCCTTTCATCGTTCAGCGTTATTTGGATGCTGTGCAAAAAGGGGATAAACGAATTATTTTACTTGATGGGAAGCCTGTCGGAGCGATTAATCGGATTTCGGCAGAAATGGATGTTCGCTCTAATATGCATGCTGGAGGTCGTGCAGAAAATATTGATTTAACAAAACGTGATTATGAGATTTGTGAACGTCTCGGTCCAATTTTGCAGAAGCGCGGTCTTCTTCTTGTAGGGATTGATGTAATTGGAGATCATATAACAGAAATTAATGTGACATCTCCTACCGGAATTCGTGAAATTAAACGTTTTGGTGGTATGGATATTGCCAATCTTTTTTGGGATATAATCGAAGTTAAACGTTCGAGTTAAATTTATTTAAACAAGGATTTTGTATATAGTTTTTAGAAAGTGGTGAACATTACTTTTTTATATTTGTTACGCTAAAAATATCAATTAAAACCCAAATTATTATATGGTAAGAGCGAAATATATTGATGTACATTTGTTAGGGAGTTTATGGATGAGCAGATTGTTATCAGTCGGGATGGGGCTGGTTTTAGCGGCTGTGTTTTGTGTAAACATTGGTCATGCACGTGATCAAATTAGAATTGTTGGTTCATCTACAGTTTTTCCTTATCAAAAAATCGTTGCTGAGATATTTGGAGAAGTTTACCCTAATTTTAAGGTTCCAGTTATTGAATCAGGGGGGTCAGGTGCTGGTATTAAGGAGTTTTGTCGTGGTGTTGGAAGAAGAACAGTTGATATTGTTAGTGCTTCGCGAGCAATGAAGCCAAGTGAATTGCAGTCTTGTTTTGAATCTGGTGTAAAAGATGTTGAAGAAATATTCATTGGGTATGATGGTATTGTTTTCGCGACAAATATTAATGGTCCTGATTGGAAGTTACAGCCAGCGGATATATATAGAGCTTTAGCTGCTCAAGTTGTTATGAATGGAAAATTACAGCAAAATAAAACTTCAAAGTGGAGTGAAGTGAATACGACTCTTCCTGATTGGGTGATAGAAGCTTATATTCCTGGAGAAAAACATGGAACACGTGAAGTTTTTGAAGAAAAATTACTGGCTTTGGGCTGTCAAACCAGTGGAGCAGTTGAAGTCATGAAATATTTGGGCATGGATGATAAAGAAATTCATGCTGCGTGTGTTTCTGTACGTAAAGATGGAAAAGTTATTAATATTGATGGTGATTATTCTGAAACTTTTGCGCGTTTAACTTCTAATAAAACAGGAGCTGGTATTTTTAGTTTGTCTTTTTACGAAAATAATTCTGATAAGATAAAGGTCGCAGCTATTAATGGTTTCTCACCAACTGTTGAAACAATTTCTAGTGGTGAGTATCCAGTTTTTCGTCCACTTTTCTTTTATGTTAAAAAAGCGCATTTAGATATTATTTCCGGTTTACGGGAGTATGTTAGTTTTTTTCTTTCTGATCAAATGATAGGACCCAATGGCCCTTTAGCCGAATATGGTTTGGTTTCTGCTTCTGACAAGGAACGCCAAGCGCAGCGTTATACATTTTCTTCTGGTCGTGTTATGACTTTAAAATAACAGTTTTAATTGTACGGTTTTCTGTGCTGGTTGTTTATAAAGTTTGAAAATAATATGCGCATTTTTTTATTATTAATTTTTGGTCTCACTGGTTTTTGTATTTCTTATATGCGGGCATATTACTTGGAATATGCGCAATACAAAATGCATTCTCGTGCGTATTATTATGGCTGGTGGACATTTTTAATGACCATTACGCCATCTGTTATTTTTTTAATTTTGTGGGATGGTGGAAGTGAAGTTTATTTAGAATATAGTATTTCGCAAGAGGTTAAAACATGCATAACGTGTATGACAGAGATTGTGAACCTTGATCTTATTTTGGGAACCATTCGTGATTTAGTTAAAGTTATTCACCATTTTGAAGGCGATATTGCTACTGCTTCATATGGAGAGGTGAGAGAACAGTTATTTGCAAAAGGGTTCATTTTACCTAAAGAAATGCCAAATGATATATTAAGGATAGCGCAGTTATGGTGTTATTCTTCTGAAAAACTGAAGTTTATTGGTTATATTTTACTTTTTATAATCTCACTTTGTGGTTTTTTTTCTGGGATTATGCAAGTTTCTCCACGTCAACGTGCGCGTAATAAAGTTGAATATTTTATTGTTGTTGGGTTATTTTGTGCATCTACAGTTGCGGTTTTGACAACAGTGGGTATTGTATTTTCTATGTTTTTTCAGACAGTTAATTTTTTTCACTATGTATCTTTTTCAAATTTCTTTTTAGGGACGGTTTGGGATCCACGTTTTTTAGCTAGTGGTTTGGGAGATGAAGTGGGACAATTCGGCTTAATACCTTTACTTGCTGGTACGTTTTATATTGCGTTTGTAGCAATGTTTGTTTCTGTTCCAATTGGATTGTTTTCAGCTTTTTATATGGCGGAATATGCTTCTACTCGGGTGCGATCAATTGTTAAGCCATTGTTGGAAGTTCTTTCTGGTATTCCAACTATTGTTTATGGTTTTTTTGCTTTGACGGTTGTGGGACCGTTTTTACGTGATCTTTCTGTTTCCCTTTCTGGCGGTATTAGCTTTATAATGGCTCAGAGTGTTTTAACAGCTGGGTTTGTGATGGGGATTATGTTGATTCCGTTTGTTTCTTCTTTGTCGGATGATATTATCATGGCTGTTCCACGTTTTTTGCGTGAAGGGTCTTATGGCTTAGGGGCAACGAAATCTGAAACAATTAAAAAAGTAGTTATACCAGCTGCGTTTCCGGGGATTATAGGAGCGATTTTGTTAACAGCATCACGCGCGATTGGAGAAACAATGATTGTGGTTTTGGCGGCTGGTGTTGCAGCAAATTTAACTTTTAATCCATTTGAAGCAATGACTACAATAACAGTTAAAATTGTTAATCAATTGACTGGTGATCTTGAATTTAATTCTCCACAAACTCTTGTAGCGTTTGCTTTGGGGATGACTCTTTTTGCTATAACTCTTTTAATGAATATTCTTGCTCTTTATATCGTACGTAAATATCGGGAACAATATGAATGAAGGAAACTTTTTTTTCCAATCGTCGCAATATCGATCTTAAACGTCGATACTGGGCTGAACGTCGTTTTCGCGCATATGGTTTGATTGCTATTTTTATTGGTTTGTTTTTTTTATTTGCTCTTTTATGGTCTATTGTAAGTCAGGGATATACAGCTTTTTTTCAAAGCCAAATGACGTTATCGGTTTATTTAGATGAAGAGTTAATTGATCCAGGGGGTCAGCGTAAGACAAACCCGCAAGTGTTAGCAACTGCGAATTATCCGCTTCTTGTTCGTAATGCTTTGATAAAAGAGCTTAATATAGATGAAAATGATCAGATATTATTGCGGGATGTTAACCGTATGTTTTCAAGCAGTGTACGTGTTCAACTGCGTGAAATGGTGACAAAGAATCCAAAATTAATAGGAACAACGCAAAAAATCGTAGTCTTGGCATCAGCAGATATTGATTCTGCTTATAAGGGGAAGATTAATTTGCATGTAGAAGAAAAAAATCGCAAAATTTCTAATCGTCAAATAGAGTGGATGAAATATTTAGATCGTGAACATATACTCTATAAAGCATTTAATTTTAGTTTTTTTACATGTGGAGATTCTAGTCGCGCTGAGACTGCAGGATTAGGCGTTGCAATAATAGGTTCTTTCTATATGATGGTCATAGTTTTATTGGTTTCTCTGCCAATAGGGATAGCAACAGCTATTTATCTTGAAGAATATTCACGTCAAAATAAGTTTACGGATTTTATTGAAGTTAATATTAATAATCTTGCAGCTGTTCCTTCTATTGTATTTGGTCTTTTAGGGCTTTCTGTTTTTGTGAATTTTTTTGGATTACCACGTTCAGCTTCTTTTGTGGGTGGACTTGTTTTGTCTCTTATGACTTTACCAACGGTTATCATTACAACACGTTCTGCTTTACGGGCTGTCCCTTCCTCTATTCGTATGGCAGCTTTAGGATTAGGAGCATCTAAAACACAAATGATCTTTCATCATGTCATCCCTTTAGCAGCGCCTGGTATTTTAACTGGTACGATTATTGGTGTAGCTCAAGCACTGGGTGAAACTGCTCCTTTGCTTTTGATTGGAATGGTCGCTTTTGTTGCGAATATTCCTGTTACAACAATGGATCCGGCAACAGCTTTACCTGTTCAAATTTTTATATGGGCAGGTGAAGCCGAACGTGCTTTTGTAGAAAAGGCATCAGGTGCTATCATTGTATTAATGATTTTTCTTATTATTATGAATATTTCTGCTGTTTTTTTGCGACGACGATTTGAACGGCGTTAATGAATTCAATAAAGTATTTTGTCTTTAAGCAAGGTAAACTCAATAATGAAGATTAAAATGCGTGGTCAGAATGTAAAGGTTTTTTATAGACAAAAAGAAGCTCTTCATGGTATTACTCTAGATATTCCTGAACATCAGGTCACTGCCTTAATTGGGCCTTCAGGTTGCGGAAAATCAACTTTTTTGCGCTGTTTAAACCGTATGAATGATATAATTGAAGGCGCTAAAATAACAGGTCTCATTACATTAGATGGGGATGATATTTATAATTCAGGGGTTGATGTTGTAGAATTGCGCACGCGTGTTGGTATGGTTTTTCAAAAGCCTAGCCCTTTTCCAAAATCCATTTTTGACAATGTTGCTTATGGACCACGTATTCACGGTTTAGCTAAGTCTCGTTCTGAGTTGTGTGATGTGGTTGAAAAGAGTTTGAGACAGGCGGGTTTATTTGAAGAAGTAAAAGATCGCCTTCATGAAGCAGGAACGAGTTTGTCAGGGGGACAACAGCAGCGCTTGTGTATTGCACGTGCTATTGCGGTTAGTCCTGAAGTTATTTTAATGGATGAACCTTGCTCTGCTCTTGATCCAGTTGCGACGGCGCGTATTGAAGAGCTTATCGATGAGCTACGAAAAGATTATACAATCGTTATTGTAACGCATTCAATGCAGCAAGCGGCACGTGTTTCTCAGCATACAGCTATGTTTCATTTGGGACATTTGGTAGAAGTTGGTGCAACTGAAATGATATTTACTTCACCAAAAGAGCAGCGTACGCAAGATTATATTACAGGGCGTTTTGGGTAGATGAGTTAAGGAGTACAGAATATGCCTATGAACCATACTGTCCGTTCTTATGATGTAGAATTAAAATATTTGGCAAAAAAGATTACGGAAATGGGCGATTGTGCGGAAAGAATGATTGAGCGTGCTGTAAAATCAATTGTTTGCAATGATCTTCAACTTGCTGCTACAGTGATTGCTGATGATTTGTTTTTAGATGAAGCAGAGCGCGATATTGATGAAAAAGCTATTACAATTATTTGTAAACGCCAGCCGATGGCTGTTGATTTGCGTGAAATTGTTGGTACCATTCGTATTTCTTCTGATCTTGAGCGGATTGGAGATATGGCCAAAAACATTGCTAAACGGACGGTGGCTATTTCAGAGATGCGCCAACCTGAAGCCTTTTACTCTGGGTTTGAAAAAATTACAGCTTTAGCTCTTCATCAGTTAAAAGAAGTATTGAACGCTTATATGAGCCGATTATTAAATCATGTCGATGCAATACGAGAGCGTGACGATAAAATAGATGCTTTATATACCTCTCTTTTTCGTGAGATTTTGACTTATATGATGGAGGATATGCATAATATTACAGTTTGTACGCATTTACTTTTTTGTCTAAAAAACATTGAAAGAATTGGCGATCATGTTACTAATATTGCTGAGACACTGCATTATATTATAACAGGTTATCATATGTCTTTTGACCGACCTCGTGATGATCTCACATATAAGGTTGGTGTAAAGAAAAAATAGATTAACATTTTAATTATACGTATGAAATAATTTTATGACAGAAATCTTGTATTGGTTTCTGTATTTTTAAATAGCTCATTTGTGAAATGAGTTGTGTTTTTGGTTAAGAGTTTTTTATTTTTTTTCCCATAGATAACTTTGGTAGTCACTGATATTAAAAAATTATTCAGTGGAAATAATGAATAGTATGTTTAAAAAGTGTATCTAAATTTTGAATTTGAATATTCCCGAAATAAGGAAATGTGTTGCATAAAATGAAAAAAAATCGTGGGATTGTTTTTGTTACTTGCTGCGTAACATCATTGATTCTTGGAGGGTGTGCTTCAAATCATTTCAGCATAAAAAAAGTCAATAATAAGAATGTGAAAACAGTAGCTTATCCATTGACAGAACGTCAATGTCTTATGCGAGCAATGTATTTTGAATCGAATCGTACAAGCCGAGAAGGGATGATTGCAGTTGGAACGGTTGTTATGAATCGTGTTAACTCAAGTGCTTATCCAAAAACAATTTGTGGTGTTGTTGGCCAATACAAGCAATTTGCTCCAGGTGTTTTAACTCGTCCTATGACTGAACCAGCGTCTGTTGCTCGTGTTAAAGAAGCAGCTGATGCTGTTTTACGTGGCAAGCGGGATAAGAAAGTTAAGGACGCTATGTTTTTTCATACAGCGGGTTTATCTTTCCCTTATAAAAATATGCATTATGTACGTGTTGCGGGGGGTAATGCTTTTTATGAAAAGCGTGCACGTGATGGATCACGTCAGATTCCTGCTAATAATCGTCCTTACGATGTTGCTTTTGCCTTCGCCCAAGAGCGTTCTGGCAACATGCCGAGTTTTATGGATACAAATTTAGGAGTGATGAAAGAAGAGGAGAGTAAAAGATACAATACGCCTTTTGTTATTGCTCAATTTGATAGGATACCCATTCCTAAACATGCGCCTGATCGTTCAGGTTATAAAGAAGAAATAAGATCAGTTGCGGCGTATGCTATGCCTTCTCAAGATCAATTAAATGCAATTGTTACAATGTTAGAAGAAAGGTATAGAAGTCGGTAATTCTTTATGTTCATAAAAAAATTTACTTAAAGTGCAAAATTATCTTGCAAAAATTAAAATAAGAATGGTGATCAATTTAAAAGAAAAGTTGGGTGTTTTTGTAATTGTTGCAGTTTCAGTTTTATTCTTAGTTTAGTGTGTCTTGCATATAACATTTACAATTCTGAACAGTATGGTCATATTGATTTCTAGTGATAATTTTCTGCTGTTTATTGTAAATATGTACACTACTGATTTTTATTAGCATCCTTTAAGCTTTATGAAGGAATGGGAAAACCATGTGGAAATTAATTTACATTTTAGAGGGATCACTAATCCATAACGTGTTTGATAGGTAATTATGTATTGTATGATAGCATTGTTCATAATCCGAATGTTCTGATGGAAGAAATATTTAATTACGTCTTATGTTATAAAATTAGATGTTTTTTACAGGTTTTGCAAAGTGGTGATAATATAAGAAGTAGAGAAAAAGTTTTTCTTGCTTTGCATTTTTTTCCAGATTTTAAGAAGAAATCACTCTCATAATATATTTTAAAACGGTAATACAAGGTGTTTTGTGTTATGCAGTGCTCTATAAAATAGGAGCTCGTTGATGGAGGAATCGGTTACTATGATTGAAGCAGGTGAAATCGATATAGGTGGTATGTGAATAGGCTAGCGCGAGAGCATTTGCATTTCTTAAAAATGGATGAGCTTAATATTTAGATTTTAACAAAAATATGTTGTCTGCAAATACTTAATCACTGGGGAAATAGATGCCTGAGCTTCCTGAAGTTGAAACGGTTCGTTGTGGACTTAAGCCAATATTAACGAGCGCAAAGATTGTATCTGTTACACTTAATCGTAAAGGTTTGCGATTTCCTTTTCCAGAGGCATTTTCTGAACGGCTTGTGGGAAAAACAATCTTAGAGCTTGGTCGGCGTGCAAAATATTTATTATTTCATCTTTCACAAGATGAGACAATCCTGAGCCATTTAGGAATGTCGGGGTCATGGCGCATTGAGGATAAAGCTTCAGAAAAAAAATGTGTGGATAAATTAATTGCTCATGATCATTTTATAATGGATGTTCAGGCAAAGAACGGTAAAGGTTATCGTCTTACTTATAATGATCCTCGTCGTTTTGGATTTATACTTTTATTAGAGACAAGAAGACTTTATGAACATCCGCTTTTAAAGAAGCTTGGTCTTGAACCCATGAGTAATGCATTTTCTGGTAGTTATTTACAAAAGGCTTTTCTCAACAAGAAAATGTCTTTAAAAGGAGCTTTATTGGATCAGTCTATTGTTGCTGGTCTTGGGAATATTTATGTATGCGAAGCACTTTGGCGTAGCCGTTTATCTCCGCAGCGTAATGCGTCAACGTTGGCATTGAAAACAGTATCTGCGCGTGAATTTGCATATTCTTTAGCACAAAACATACGCAGTGTGATTGCCGAAGCAATTGTATCTGGTGGATCTTCCTTACGTGATTATACGCATGTTGATGGCTCCCTTGGTTACTTTCAACATGCTTTTTCTGTTTATGGGCGCGAAGGAAAAGAGTGTTTACAATGTGGGATGCCTATTGTGCGTATTTTACAGTTAGGACGTTCAAGTTTTTACTGTCCGCAGTGTCAAAAGTGAATGAGGTGTCTTGCAAAATTTAATAAGGGGCTTAAAGTCACATTTACAATTGTACGAGGTTTGAGAGGGTTTTTATGCTAAATAAAGTGCTAACGCATCTTGATGATAATATAGAAAAGAGTCTTGAGCGCCTTTTTTCTCTTTTACGTTTCCAGTCAATTTCTACAGATCCATCTTACAAAAATATGTGTCGTGAAACAGCTGATTGGTTGGTGGAAGATTTAAAAAGTATTGGCTTTAATGCTTCACGTCGTAATACTCCTGGTCATCCAATAGTTGTTGGACATCATCCGGGGGCTTCAGAGGATTGTTTGCATGTTCTTTTCTATGGACATTACGATGTTCAGCCAGTTGATCCACTGAGTTTATGGGAGGATGATCCATTTGAACCTTCTTTAAAAGAGAAGGATGGAGAAAAAATCATTTATGGCCGTGGTTCTTCAGATGATAAAGGTCAGCTCATGACTTTCATTGAAGCGTGTCGTGCTTTTAAGAAAGAAACAGGACAACTTCCTGTTAAAGTTACTGTTTTATTTGAAGGAGAAGAGGAAAGTGGATCTCCTTCTTTGATTCCTTTCTTGAAGGAAAATATTGATGAGTTGAAAACTGATTGTGCGTTGGTTTGTGATACGGCCATGTGGGATAGTAATACGCCATCAATTGCTGTTGGTCTTCGGGGTGTTGTGGGAGAAGAGATCACTATTACAGCAGCCAATCGTGATCTACATTCTGGTTCTTTCGGAGGAGCAGCAGCCAATCCCATTCATATTTTAACCAAAATTTTAGCAGGACTTCATGATGAAAATGGTCGGGTAACACTTTCTGGGTTTTATGATGGCGTAGAAGAAACGCCTCCACATATTTTGCAGTCATGGAATGGTCTTGAGTGTAATACTGAAACGTTTTTAGGTCCTGTAGGCCTTTCTGTTCCAGCAGGTGAAAAGGGCCGGAGTATCTTAGAACAAATATGGGCTCGTCCTACAGCAGAAGTTAATGGCATTAGTGGTGGTTATGAAGGGGAAGGGTTTAAAACAGTTATTGCTTCCCAGGCAAGTGCAAAAGTTTCTTTTCGTTTGGTACATAAACAAGACCCAGAGAAAGTACGTAATGCTTTTCGTCATTATGTATGCAGTTTAATTCCTGAAGATTGTACAGTTTTATTTAAGGAGCACGGTGCTTCTCCAGCGATTCAGCTTCCCTATGATTCCCCCTTTATTAAGGCGGCGAAAGATGCTTTATCTCAAGAGTGGAGTAATCCTGCTTTATTAACTGCCATGGGTGGATCAATTCCAGTTGTTGGAGATTTTCGGTCAATTCTTGGTATGGAAACCGTTTTGGTAGGATTTGCGTTGGATGATGATCGCATTCATTCGCCTAATGAAAAGTATAATTTGAAATCATTTCATAAGGGACAGCGGTCTTGGGCACGCATTCTTGCAACTTTAGCAAAAATAGGAGAATAGATGACAGAGATTCGTGTTCATCAAGGTGATTTGCCAAATTTAGATAACTATAGCATTGATGCGATTGCGATTGATACTGAAACCTTGGGCTTACAGCCACATCGCGATCGTTTATGTGTTGTGCAGCTTTCTTCTGGAGATGGTACTGCTGATGTTATACAGATAGCAAAAGGGCAGAAGAGTGCACCTAATTTAGTAAAATTGCTTGAAGATAAAGCTATTACTAAAATATTCCATTTTGGACGTTTTGATTTGGCTATTTTGGCACACACATTTGGTGTTATGCCAGATGCTGTTT
The DNA here is from genome assembly GCF_036576145.1 of Bartonella eidoli. Taxonomy (NCBI): domain Bacteria; kingdom Pseudomonadati; phylum Pseudomonadota; class Alphaproteobacteria; order Hyphomicrobiales; family Bartonellaceae; genus Bartonella; species Bartonella eidoli. Next base: position 298,394 of record NZ_JBAFWX010000001.1, read on the forward strand.
TTTGTACAAAAATTGCTTCAAGGCTCACTCGTACTTATACAGACCGCCATGGGTTAAAGGAAATTTGTGGTGAATTATTAAATGTGAATATTTCTAAACAGCAACAGTCTTCAGATTGGGCGGCAGAGACTTTGTCACGTGCACAAATTGAATATGCGGCATCGGATGTTTTATATTTACATCGTTTAAAAGATATATTTGAAGAACGTTTAAGACGTGAAGAACGAGAAACTGTTGCGAAGGCATGTTTTCAGTTTTTACCTATACGAGCAAAACTCGATCTTTTAGGGTGGCCAGAAGTTGATATTTTCGCGCACAGTTAAACAGAACTTTTTTAAAAATAAGAAATAAGGAAAAACTATTAATGTAATAAATTAGGCTTTTTGTATGAGAAGGATAGCTTTTTTCCTTTATTTAACTTTGAGGCAATGTAATGGAGGCACATTTATGAATATGTGCTTTCTTTAGTCATTATTGCTCTTTATTTGTATTACAGTTAGATCAAAAAGATAAATAATTTATTTTAGATACAATATGAAAAGTAAAGGCTGCATAGAGGCTTGCATACAAATATTTTATTAAGGGTTAGAAGGATAAAGTGTTCTTTCTAAAAAGATGTAATCTAATAGCCTCTTTCATAAATAGATTTTATTGCTGATCGTATATTGTATTTTATTGATCTGAAAAGTTAGTAATTTTTGATTAATATAGTTTAAAAAATTCCATTTTAAAAAATTAAAGTATTGAAAATATTTGTTTAAAATAGGTTTTCTTATCCTATGTAATTTTAGCGTTTCTCTATAGAAATTTAGATATCGACTGCTATTTAGAATACATTATGGATAATTGAATGGAGACAAATTTATGTATATGAAATATTTGATAGCAGCTTTTGCTTTCTCTTCAGTTTTTGAAGCTCGGGGGTCTACTTTTATAATTGTGCAATCTTCGGTAGAAATTTCTTCTAGAAATTCTTTTTTTGATAGAGAGGGGAGCAATTATTTAAGTAGAGCCACTCGAGCAAAGCTTTCTTACATTTATAGTAAACGGAGAGCGGTTGTGAAGTTGGTGCCTGTACCATCTTCGATTAAAAAGAAGAGAAATCAAGGAGGTTTTAGAGTACGGCATAGACGGCACAATTTGTCTACAAGAAACTATATGCATTTAGAATAGATTGAAGAGGAAACATCAGATATCCAGTTTTGTTTTTTGATAATTAGAAAAATATAAAGGAGAGTTATTTTTACAGTTTAAGAAAGGGATTAAGTTAGTTAGAATTTCCTTACGCGAAATATAATATATTCCTTTTTAACTATGATAGAGAATAATTATGATAGGATAAATCATTTCTTTCGTCATGAGTGATTGAAGGTAAAAATACTATTCATATTGTTACGGTATTCTTTAGAGCAGTGTTTTTCATAGCAGAATATTATTGCTTAGAGTTTAGTTAAGTTTTTCAATTTTTTATTAAAATTTATTAAAGAATTAAAGTTAAACCTCAGTTGGATAATGAGAAAAGGGGGATGTGAACCATAGTTCTTTATGAGTTTGAACTTATTGCAGCACAAGTAATGGTTTGTGTTTGGGGCAGGTTTTTGTTTTTTAGAGTGTATCATTTTTACTACAGACATCTTAAGTGAGGGCTCTATATGAGGCTGCGTATTCAAATATCAGCTATGGAGATAAATTTAATGAATATAAAATGGTTAATAACAGCATCTGCTTTCGCTTTAGTTTCAGCTTCTGCAGCACGGGCAGCAGATATTATTGTTACCCACGAACCTGTAACAGCTACAACAGCTACACCAGTTATTGCTGCCCCTGCTTTTTCTTGGACAGGTTTTTACCTTGGTGGTCAGATTGGTAATTTTTCAAGTAAAACTAAAATGGATGTTCTTAGTAATGGAAGCAAAGTTCCTGTAACTGAGGATTTTTTGCCTAAACTTTCAGGTTTTATGGGCGGTTTATATGCTGGTTCTAATGTTGATCTTGGCAATGGTCTTGTTTTTGGTGTTGATACAGACATTATTTGGGCTAATAAAGACGATACTAAAACATTGAGACCAAGTAAAATTAAGGCAGAGAATTTACCACATCTTAATGATGTTCTGCGAAAGGCTGGAATTAAAATTAACGGAGAAAGGGTTCAAATTGCTCAAGATGATATGCGCACCAGCGGTTACACATTTAAAGAAAAGTGGGCTGGTGCTACGCGCATGCGTATCGGTTTTGCTGCTAATCGCATCTTGCCTTATATAGCTGGTGGTGTTGCTTATACACAACTTCAAGATATTACATCTATATCAGTAGCACAAAAGGACACAGGTAAAGTGCTTGCTTCTGGTGTTTTAACTGATGAAACAAAGTCATTGGTTGGCTATACTCTTGGTGCGGGTGTTGATTTTGCAATGAACAATCATATTATGGTGCGTGCAGAATATCGTTATTCGGATTTTGGTAAAAAGAAATTTGCACAGGATAAATACGATCTTTCTTATAAAACCAATGATTTCCGTGTTGGTGTGGCTTACAAATTCTAAGATATTATATCTTAAATCATTAAGAGGCTCCCATCGAGGGAGCCTTCTTTAATTGTGTATTCACATGATAACATTCAATGAAAAATGAAAATAGAGAATATCATGCTATTACAGGTTTTGTGTAGCTACATAAAGGTGTGTGCATTGTATGTTAATTGAGGAGCAAATTTATGAATGTAAAATGTTTAATGATAACTTCTTCTATTGCTTTGACCTTGGCTTCATTAGCGCAGGCTGCAGATGTTAACACTTTTCGCGATTTTATAGCAGAAACACCAGTTATTATTACTCCTACTTTTGCTTGGAGAGGTTTTTACCTTGGTGGTCAAATTGGTAATTTTTCAAGTAAAACTAAAGTGGGTGTTTTTAGTGGCGATGGTAAAATCTCTGTTGATGGGAATCGATTGCCCAAATTATCAGGTTTTGTGGGTGGTTTTTATGCTGGCTCCAATGTTGAATTTTACAATGGTTTTATTCTTGGTGTTGATACTGACTTTATTTTGGCTAACAAAGACAGTATTCAAGTTCTTGGAATAGAGACTATTAAACGTGATCACCTAGCCAATATTCATCGAGTTTTGAGAAGCGCTGGAATTAAAATTAATGATCGTATAGGGATTGAAGAGAATGATGTGCACACTAACAGTTACACTTTAAAAGAAAAGTGGGCTGGTGCTATGCGTGTGCGCGTCGGTTTTTCTGTTGGCCGTATTTTACCTTATTTTGCTGGTGGTGTTGCCTATACACAGCTTCAAGATGTTGCATCGATATCAATAGCAAAAAGGGGTGGTATGGTGATTGCTTCTGGTAATTTATCTGATGAAACAAAATCTTTAGTTGGTTATATTCTTGGTGGCGGTGCTGATTTTGCAATGACTGATAATGTTATCTTGCGTGCAGAATATCGTCACTCAAATCTTGGCAAAAAGAAGTTTGCAAAAGGTAAACATGAAGTTTCTTATAAAGTCAATGACTTTCGTGCTGGTATAGCTTACAAATTTTAACGAAAGCCTATAGCAAAAATTAAATTATCAAGAGGCTTCATCTTTGATGAGGTCTTTATTTTTATGACTGTGTTATTTTTGCTACAGATTTCTTTTGTGGAGTCTTATAGGGTCACGCACTGTAACTAAATTGAGGAGCAAGTTATGAATGTAAAATATTTAGCAGCAAGTTCTGTTGTTGCTTTGATTACTGTTTCAACAGTGCAGGCAGCTGATATTACGGTTTCTCGTGATCCTGCAGCGGCAGAAACGGTATCAGTTGTTAGTCCTCCTTTTTCTTGGACGGGTTTTTATGTTGGTGGCCAGATCGGTAATTTTTCAAGTGCAGTAAAAGCGGATAGGCTTGGTGGTGAACAGGTTACTTCTGTTGGTGACGAATTTTTGCCTAAACTATCGGGATTCATGGGTGGTCTTTATGTTGGCTCTAACGTTGATCTTGGAAATGGTCTTGTTTTAGGTGTTGATACTGATTTTGTTTGGATTAACAAAAGTAATGAGAAAAGCTTACCAAAAGAAACAGTTGGGGAAGGTGATATACCCGTTATTAATCAGATGCTAAATAAGGCTCACCTTATTCTGAAAGAGGGAGATCAAATTAAAGTCGGTAATGAGATAGCTAAAGGTTATAGCTTGAAAGAAAAGTGGACTGGTGCTACGCGTGTGCGCATCGGTTTTTCTGCTAATCGCATTTTGCCTTATGTTTCTGGTGGTATTGCTTATACACAGCTTAAAAATGCTCAAACGGTATCGGTCAGTGATAAGGTAGGTAATAATCTTATTTCTGGTGACTTGTTTGATGAAAAAAAGGCTTGGGTTGGATACACTTTAGGTGCCGGTATTGATTTAGCAATGACCGACAATGTCATTTTACGTGCAGAGTATCGCTACTCGGATTTCGGTAAAAAGAAGTTATTCAATGAGAAATTGGAATCTTCTTACAAAACCAATGACTTCCGTTTTGGAATGGCTTACAAATTTTGATGTAAATAACATATAGTAAAAAATAAATTATCAAGAGGTCTCGTTTTAAATGAGGCCTTTATTTTTATGATTGTGTTATTTTTACTACAGATTTTTTTTTCAGAGTCTTATAAAGTCACGCGCTGTAATTAACTTAGGAGCAAAATTATGAATATAAAATGTTTAGTAGCAAGTTCTGCTATTGCTTTGATTTCAGCCTCAGCAGCGCAGGCGGCAGATGTTGTTCTTCCTCGTGAATCTGTAGCGGCAGAAACAGCATCAGTTGTTAACCCTTCTTTTTCTTGGACGGGTTTTTACCTTGGTGGTCAGATTGGTAATTTTTCAAGTCAAAATAAAATAGGTCTTTTGAGTGGTGAAGAGACAAATAATATTGACGAAGATTTATTGCCTCACCCATCAGGATTTATGGGTGGTTTGTATGCTGGTTCTAATATTGAATTTGGAAATGGCTTTGTTTTAGGTGTTGATACTGATTTATCTTGGGCTAACAAAAGCGATAGTAAAAATTTTTTAGCGCGCGATATTGCTGAAGGTGACGTAAATGGCGTTAGTAAGCTTTTAGATGATGCCAAAATTGGTGATCAGAAAATTACAGTTGCACAGGGTCAAACACAGATTCATGGTTTTAATTTAAAAGAGAAGTGGGCTGGTGCTACACGTGTACGTGTTGGGTTTGCTGTTGATCGTTTTTTACCTTACGTTGCTGGTGGTGTTGCTTATGCGCGGCTTGATGGTGCGCAAACGCTATCAGTGTCTGAACAAGGTACAGGTAAAGTGCTTACTTCTGGCAACTTGTCGAATAACCAAAAGTCATTTGTTGGATACGCTCTCGGTGCTGGTGTTGATTTTGCAGTTGATAATCATGTTATTTTGCGTGCAGAATACCGTTACTCTGACTTTGGTAAAAAGAAGTTTGAAGAGAATGCATATGAAGTTTCTTACAAAACCAATGATTTCCGTGTTGGTGTAGCTTACAAGTTTTAATCCAGAAATTAATATAGCAAAAAATAAATTATCAAGAGGCTTCGTTTTTGACGAAGCCTTTATTTTATTGTGAGTGTGTCATTTTTACTACAGATATTTCAAATAAGATATTTTATATGAATGTCGTTTTGGATATTTGGAGATTATTTATGAACACAAAACGTTTTATACAGGCATCTATTTTTGCTTTAATTTCTGCTTCTACGGTGCAAGCTGCTGATGTGATGGTTATCAATCAGCCAGCACAGACTGTTTCTCCGTCAGCTACTGTAGTTCCTGATTTTACGTGGACGGGTTTCTATTTTGGTGCCCAGGCTGGCGGTTTTTCTAGTAAAATTGATATGAGTATTATTGATAGGGATACAGCTGTACCGTTGAATGAAGATTTGTTGCCTAAACTTTCAGGTTTTATAGGTGGTCTTTATGCAGGTTCTAATTTTGATCTTGGAGATAATTTCCTTGTAGGTATTGATACAGATTTTATGTGGTCCGGAAGAAAGCATACAAAAACGGTCATTTTAGATGCTCATAATGATGCTGAAATTGAAAATATAGTTGGACGGACGCGTAGGTCAGCATCGCCATCGCCATCGCCATCAAAAACAGTGACAGTAACAGGACCAGCGACAGCAATAACATCAAAAGCACCAGCATCAGGATCAGTGACAGCAATAGTACCAGCGAAAGAAAAAGAGAAATCAGAGGGACAACCTGCAGCAGTGTCTAAATTAGGAGGACATTCGGGATCATATCCTCATCATTACGGGGCTGGATCTTCTAATCCGCATGCGGCAGCGCCTCATGGAGCTAGTGGGTCTTCTAATCCGCATGCGGCAGCGCCTCATGGAGCTAGTGGGTCTTCTAATCCGCATGCGGCAGCGCCTCATGGAGCTATGCGTGGTGCACAGGAAGCAAAAAATGCGAATACAAAAGGTGATAATTCGTACGGTTTAGAGCAGATTAAAAGTATGATCTTGGGTCTTGGTCTTGCTCCAGAGAATGGTAAGAAAGAGTTGAGTCATACTTTAAAACAAAATTGGGCTGGAGCTACAAGAATACGTATTGGTTTTGCTTCTGATCGCATTATGCCTTATGTTGCTGGTGGCATTGCTTATACACAGTTACAAGACATTGTTTCATTATCGTTAGAAAAGCAAGAAGGTGAAAAGAATTCTTCTAAAGAATTAGCGGATGAAACAAAGACAATGATTGGCTATACGCTTGGTGGTGGCATTGACTTTGCAATGACAGATAATATTTTGGTGCGTGCAGAATATCGTTACTCTGACTTTGGCAAAAAGAAATTTGCAAAGGAAAAATTAGAAATTAACTACAAGACTAATGATTTTCGTGTTGGTATAGCTTACAAATTTTAATTCATACAAAATAAAATTGTTAAGAGGCTCTGCCAAACGCAGAGCCTTTATTTTTGAGAAAATCACTTTGGTGTTTTCTTTTTGGATCGTTTCATGATAAAGCCCATGAGCGTGATATATTTTCTTGATCACTGTTTAATAAACTGATTAGCTCTTCTTTGTTTTCCCCTATAGGTAAAAAACGAGAGTTGCAGGGTGGGTTCAGGAAAGTTATGCAAAATGAAATTGTAAAAGTGGACGGGAATATTTCACAATGACTGTGAAAAATGAAACAATAGATTATTCGAAAACTCTTTATTTGCCACAAACAAATTTTCCTATGCGTGCAGGTTTGCCACAGAAAGAGCTTGAGTTGTTAGCTAAGTGGGAAAATATAGGGCTTTATGATGAATTGCGTCAGCAAGCAAAAGATCGGCCACTTTATATTCTTCATGATGGTCCACCTTATGCAAATGGCCATATCCATGTTGGACATGCTTTAAACAAAGTTTTAAAGGATGTTATTGTCCGTTCATTCCAAATGCGTGGTTTTAATGCAAATTATGTTCCTGGCTGGGATTGTCATGGACTTCCGATTGAATGGAAGATTGAAGAAAGATATCGTGCACAAGGAAAAAATAAGGATGATGTTCCTCTTAACGAGTTTCGCCAAGAATGTCGTGAATTTGCGCGGTATTGGATAACTGTTCAAAGTGAAGAGTTTAAACGTCTTGGTGTTGTTGGAGATTTTAATAACCCTTATACCACGATGGATTTTCATATAGAAGCACGCATTGCAAGTGAATTGATGAAGTTTTCGATGTCAGGTCAGATGTATCGTGGTTCAAAGCCTGTTATGTGGTCTGTTGTTGAGCGTACAGCTTTAGCGGAAGCAGAGATTGAGTATCATGACCATGAGTCAGAAGTTATTTGGGTTAAGTTTCCTATTTTAAAAACAAATTCTAATGATTTACAAGATGCATATATTGTAATTTGGACAACGACTCCATGGACAATTCCAGGTAATCGTGCAGTCAGTTATTCTTCGCAGATTTCATACAGTGTTTATTCTGTTGAGAGTACAGAGAATGATTTTGGTCCCCAAGTTGGGGAAAAACTCCTTTTTTCTGATGCTTTAGCGATGAGTTGTGCGGAGAAAGCAAATCTTGTATTAAAGCATTTGCGTTCCATTTCTGCTGATGAATTAAAAGGTCTTGTTCTTTCCCATCCATTAAGAGGTTTAGCGGGAGGCTATAATTATAAGATTGCAATGCTTGATGGTTCACATGTAACAGACAGTGCTGGTACGGGTTTTGTTCATACCGCTCCCAGTCATGGACGTGAGGATTTTGAGATTTGGAATGCTTATAAATCTGTATTAGAGCAGGAAGGTATTGAAACATCTATACCTTTTCCAGTTGATGATGCTGGTTTTTATACAAAAGATGTTCCTGGGTTTGGTCCAGATCGCAAAGACGGTGCTGTGCGTGTTATTGATGATAATGGGAAGATGGGTAATGCCAATAAAGAAGTTATTAATGCTTTGATTAAAGCGGATCGATTATTTGCACGGGGTCGTTTAAAGCATTCCTATCCTCACAGTTGGCGTTCAAAAAAACCGATTATTTTTAGAAATACGCCACAGTGGTTTATTTCGATGGATAAAGATCTGGGAGATGGGTCAACTTTACGTAAGCGAGCTTTGGACGCTGTTTCAGCAACGCGTTTTGTGCCTTCTTCTGGTCAAAATCGTTTAGCTTCTATGATTGCAGATCGTCCTGATTGGGTTCTCTCTCGTCAGCGTGCTTGGGGTGTTCCGATTTGTATTTTCGTTGATGAGGATGGTACTGTTCTTAAGGATGAGAAAGTGAATGAACGTATTTTGCAGGCTTTTGAAATAGAAGGAGCTGACGCATGGTTTTCTGAAGGCGCACGTGAGCGTTTTTTAGGTGAGCGCGCCCATGAGCCTTGGGTACAAGTTCGTGATATTCTTGATGTATGGTTTGATTCTGGAGCAAGTCATAGCTTTGTATTAGAAGGTAGGAGTGATTTAAAATGGCCTGCAGATATTTATTTTGAAGGGTCTGATCAACATCGTGGGTGGTTTCAGTCTTCTCTTTTGGAAAGTTGTGGTACGCGCGCTTGTGCGCCCTATAAGACGGTAATTACACATGGATTTACTTTAGATGAAAATGGCAAAAAAATGTCTAAGTCTTTAGGAAATACAGTTGTCCCACAAGAAATTATTAAAACATCTGGCGCTGATATTTTTCGTCTCTGGGTGATGACAACTGATTATTGGGAAGATCAGCGTTTAGGGAAAAAAATTCTTCAGACGAATGTAGATTCGTATCGTAAGTTGCGTAATGCTATTCGCTGGATGCTTGGGACTTTGGCGCATGATGAGGGAGAAGAAGTATCTTATAACACGCTACCAGAGCTTGAAAAATTTATATTGCATCGAATTTTTGAGTTGGATCATTTAATTAGTAAAGCTTATGATGAATTTGATTTTAAGAAGATTATGCGTGCGCTTCTGGATTTTTCAATCACTGAACTATCGGCATTTTATTTTGATATTCGTAAGGATTCTCTTTACTGTGATGCGCCTTCATCAAAAAAACGGAAGGCTTCTTTACAGGTAATCCGTGAAGTTTTTGATAGAATGGTAACGTGGCTTGCTCCGATGTTACCTTTTACAATGGAAGAGGCTTGGCTGGAGCGTTATCCAAAACGTCATTCGGTACATTTAGAGCAATTTTATTCTGCACAAAAAGAATGGAAAAACGAATCTTTGGCGGAGCGTTGGAAAAAAGTTAGACAGATTCGTAAAGTTGTAACTGGTGCTTTGGAACTTGAGCGAGTCAATAAGCGAATTGGATCATCTTTAGAAGCAGCGCCTATCGTTTTTATTTCTAATCCAGTTTTATTGGAGGCATTGGAAAATTTGGATATGGCAGAAATTTGTATTACAAGTTCTTTAAAAGTTGTTCAGGGTGTACCACCTTCAGACTCCTTTACTTTAAGTGATGTCGAAGGTGTTGGTGTGTGTCCAGATAAGGCTTCAGGTATAAAGTGCGCTCGATCATGGCGCTATACACAAGATGTTGGTAGTGATCCAGATTTTCCTGATGTATCTGCACGTGATGCGTCTGCTTTGCGGGAATTACAAATGTTGGGCAAAATTTAAAAATTTTTGTCAGGGGAATAAATACAAAATTATTATATCATTGTTTCATTGAAGTTTTATCGTTGATAAATATGTTTTTGGATATGTTATGAGTGGGCTTCATTACTTCTTTTACAGTTTGGAGTGTGTAGGTTATTTAAAATAAATTACGGAAATAATGAGCTTATGTTATTTTTTTTATGGGTGATCAGTGGAAAAGCGTAAATTAAGAGTATTTTTTATGGGTATTTTAGGTACATGTGCTATTTTGACAGGATGTAGTGCTTTTGCACCTACCTATGGTACGGGGCAAGCAGTTTCTGTACAATTTTTCAGAGACATTGCTGATATGGCTTTATTAAAACCTAAAAATAATCATATTCAGCCTGTTGTGAAGCCCCGTAAGCAACTTGTGCTTCCTAGATTAGATGGACATATAAAGTTACCACAGCCTCAGCAAAATGTAACGCAGTATAGCTTGCCTGTTGATAAGATAAGTGGTGTTAAGGCGTTATCCTAAAAGTGGTAGAGCTTCTGTTTTGTTACCAAAAGTATTATCAGTTAATGCGCTGGATGAGATTAATAATTTAAAGGGTGTTGTTAGGTTAAATGCGAAGTATCAGCAGGAATATTTACAGCGTCAGAGAGGACAAAGCATAAATTCTAATCTCATTGAGCCACCGTTAAGTTATCATTAATTGGCTGAAGTTGCGTTTATTTATTAAAAATTGAACATTCAAAGAGTATGAAAATAATGCTGTAGCAACAGATTATAGTAAAAGGGGAGGGTTTTAAAAAGATATCTGGCTACTATTTAAAAAGGTGGATGTTTTTGTAAGAAGATAGATTACTTTTTAACATTTCTTTTTTTTGCAAAAAAATCTTTAAGTAATCGAGAAGCTTCTGTCTGTTTTAAACCAGAGTAAATATCAGGCTTATGATGACAAGTTGATTGTTTATAGAGGCGTGGTCCATGTTCAATAGCACCTCCTTTTATATCCCCTGTTGCATAGTAGAGGCGTCGTATACGTGTAAATGAAATAGCTGCAGCACACATAGCGCAAGGTTCAAGTGTTACATAAAGATCGCAATCAGGAAGTCGTTCATTTTGGAATAATTCACAAGCCATACGGATAACGCGTATTTCTGCATGTCCTGTAGGGTCATATACAGCTTTTGTACAGTTACCAGCGCGTGCAATGATTTTTTTATTATACATGATCACGGCTCCTACGGGTACTTCATCTTTTTTTGCTGCCAGCCGCGCTTCTAAAAGAGCTATTTCCATAGGGGTCAAAATTATGTTTCCTTTCCTTTGAAGAACGGAGAGTTAGAGGGGTTCTCTCTATTGATGTTTATGTTGCAAAGTGAGTAAAATCACTCTTTTCAAAAAATTGAAAAGATTATTATTTTTAAAAAAGCATTTAAAATAAATTTGTGCAAGTAAACATATACATTATTATCGCTAAAGGATAGAAAATGATAACTGATTATGCTACTTCCTTCTTTAGTATAAGCGGTATAGTAGATATGAATAATTTGCTGAACGTACTTTAAGAGATTGGTGTGCAAAGCGAATGAATGAAAATAATGAAAGTGAACGGATTGCTAAAAGGTTGGCACGTGCCGGTGTTGCATCGCGTCGTGATGCAGAAATGATGATTATTGCTGGCCGTATTGTTGTTAATGGAACGGTTGTAACAACGCCTGCCTTTAATGTTACCCATTCTGATGTTATTAAAGTTGATGGCAAGCCTTTGTCCCCTATAGAACGAACGAGATTATGGCTTTATCATAAGCCAGCAGGACTTGTTACCACTAATCGTGATCCTCAAGGAAGACCGACAGTATTTAACAATTTGCCAAAAGAAATGCCCCGTGTCCTTTCTGTTGGCAGGCTTGATATTAATACGGAAGGGCTTTTGCTGCTTACTAATGACGGGGGATTGGCACGTGTATTGGAGCTTCCTTTAACAGGATGGGTACGTAAATATCGGGTTCGTGCTCATGGGAAAATAAAACAAAGCGAACTTGATAACCTTAGAAATGGTATTGCGATTGATGGTATTTTTTATGGTTCAATTCAAGCCCTGATTGAACGTGAGCAAGGTACAAATATATGGCTTTCTGTGTCTTTACGTGAAGGAAAAAATCGTGAAGTAAAGAATGTTCTTGGCGCATTAGGATTGTTAGTGAATCGTTTAATCCGTGTATCTTATGGCCCATTTCAGTTATCTGACTTAGAGGAAGGAGCCGTTCGTGAGATAAAAGGTCGGACATTACGTGATCAATTAGGTGAGCGTTTAATTATGCAAGCCAATGCAAATTTTGATGCTCCTATTCTTAAGCCATTTTCGAATTTTGCAGTCGTTACGGAAAAGAAAAATAATAAAAAGCATATTGTTAAAAATGATGGTTGGATTTTTTCTAGTGAAAAGGAAGTTCAACCTAGAAAACGAAATGGTTCTGTTAAGCATGGTCAAACTCAGTTAAGCACAAAGCCTAATAAAAAAATTATGAATAAGGATAAGAGTGAGAATGAAAAAGAAAGGCATTTTTTACCTCGTTCTCGTTCTTCTAATGTTTGGATGGCACCTGGTGCACGTCCGCAGAGTGCATCTAGAAAGCTTGTCTATAGTACGGATAGTTTCCATGATGGTGAGAGTAACGCCAATAAGGAATTATCCTATAGAGGAAAGAAAAAGTCTAAAGAGGCACGGTTTCAGAAAGAAAAAAAACATGATAAAAAACCTTATCGTGGTGAAGCATATGCTTCTGATAAAAAGAGCGGTTCTATAAAAAAGGGAAATAAAATTATTAAAGGAAATCAAGATGTACGTTCTTCCCAGGAGAAGCGAAAGACGATGTCATGTGATAGTGCCGTAAAAAAAACTAAATTGTATAATCGTAGTGCAAAAACATCAAAGCTATTTGGAGGATCACGTGCGGGTCATTGGAGGTAAATTAGCGGGACGCGTTCTATTTGCTCCTGTTGGTTCGTCAATTCGCCCAACGAGTGATCGTACACGTGAAAGTCTTTTTAATATTTTTGCCAGTCGTGAAGAACAGTTCTGGGTCAATAAGCGTATTCTTGATCTTTTTGCTGGTACAGGAGCTTTAGGAATTGAAGCGCTTTCACGCGGTGCAAAAGTGGCTGTTTTTGTTGAAAACTCAGTTGAAGGACGTGGATTGATTCGAAGAAATATTGAATCTTTTGAATTACAGTCAATGGGGCGTATTTTGCGTCGTGATGCAACAAAGCTTGGGAGTATTGGGACAATGCTTCCATTTGATGTTATTTGTGCAGATCCTCCTTATGGTCATTGTTTAGGAGAACGTTCTTTTGTAGAGGCTCTAAAAGGAGGGTGGGCAAAAGCTGATACACTCTTTGTTCTTGAAGAAAAGAAAGATGCAGTTATTCATTTGCCGGATATATTTTATGTAGATGATGAGCGTTCTTATGGTGATACAGTAATACGCTTTTATAAATTACAATCATGGTTTTAACCTTGAGAAAATTTAGTTTTTATCCAATAATATAAAGATTGTTATATAGTTTTTTCATTGATTTTTCTTATGGGTAATAAATTCTTTATGAATATAAATATTTATCTTTATTCCAATTAGAGGTTTTGATGATTTCTGTTTGATTATACAGTATTGTGTGGAGATAAAATCAATAGTGTAATTTTAATCAGACTATATCAATTGAAAAAATCTTTTGGGTTGATAAGTAGTGTTTTTTATTCATTTACGAGAAAGCTAATAAATGAAAAAAAATATTATAGTTATGTGAGATATTGCCTTATGTTTGTATGAAATATTACAAAAGATAACAAAAATGAGTTTAGCATTTAATAATTTAAAAGTATGGGGTTGAAGTCATTTGTTGGATGATATCAAAAATAATAAGGGTATTTTATTAAAGCTTTGAAAAATTTAGAGTTAAAATCAATCATTATTGCACATCTTCTATTTATTCAATTGTAAGAGCAGATTTTTTTATCAAATGTGATAGAAGAAAAATTAGAAAGACTCTGTTCAAAGAAATTTATACAATATATTGCATATTGCACCTTTTTAGAAAGAAGCTAAAAAGGAATTTGTGCGCTTCATTGATAATAAAAGTGTGTTAATTGCATTATATGATTGTTATCAATGTATATGTATGAATTATGTTTTTTATAAATTTTCCAGATTGTTCATCAATGGAATGATCAATATTTGAGGGAGTTCATAATGACTGACAAAAACCAGATTGATAAAGCTGTTTCATTAGTTGAATCTGCAAGGCGTTTAGGAGCAGATTCTGCTGACGCTGTGATTATTGGCACACGCTCTCTCCGTGTATCAGTTCGTTGTGGAAAAGTTGAATCTATAGACGCTTCAGAGAGCGATGATTTTACATTAAGGGTTTTTGTCGGCAAGAAAGTAGCAAGCATTTCTGCTAATTTATCATCTTATCCATCAGAAATAGCAGAGCGTGCTATTGCAATGGCTAAAGCTTCTCCGGACAGTTTATTTGAAGGTTTGGTAGATAAAGAGTATCTGGTTACTTATCCCAAAAATCTTGATCTCGTTGATAATTTTATTCCTCATAGTCATTTTTTAACAGAGGATGCTTTAAAAATGGAGGAAGCGGCGCTTGGTGTTAAAGGGGTAAGCAATTCTGGTGGAGCTACGACAGCTTATGGCCATAGCGGATTTGTTCTTGTAACTAGCAATGGTTTTTGTGGGTCTTATCATTCTAGCTATTTTTCTCGTTCTTGTAGTGCGCTTGCTGGTGAAGGTACTGCAATGGAACGAGATTATGATTATACAACTGCTTTACATTTTTCTGATTTAGAAGAAGCAGAAACTGTGGGTAAGAATGCAGGGTTAGGTGCGGTTCGACGTTTGGGGTCGGTTCGCGCAGCTACAGGAGTTGTTGATGTTATTTTTAATCCTCGCACAGCTCGTGGAATTTCTGGGCATATTGCATGTATGGTTAATGGAGCATCGGTTGCTCGTAAAACGAGTCTTTTGCAAAATTTCTTGGGTAAGGCTGTGATGAAGCCTGATGTTAATGTGACAGACCAGCCTTTACTATTGCGTGGGAATTCTTCACGTCCTTTTGATGGGGAAGGGGTAGAGGGAGAAACACTAAATATTGTTGAAAATGGAATCTTGAAAAATTGGCTTCTTTCAGCATCTTCAGCACGTGAACTGGGTTTTAAAACCAATGGACGTGGTGTGCGTTCAGCGTCTTTAGTGCAGCCAGCAAGTACAAATTTTGCTATTGAACCAGGCTTAATATCACCTCATGATATGATAAAAAATGTGCGAAGCGGTTTTTATGTTACGGAGTTATTTGGGCATGGAATTGATTTTATTACAGGTCAATATAGTCGTGGAGCCTCTGGTTTTTGGATTGAAAATGGTGAAATTTCTCATCCAGTTAGCGAAGTAACTTTAGGTTCTGATTTACTTCATATGTTAGCACATTTAACACCTGCAAGTGATATTGATCGGCGTTATGGTACTGCTGCTCCGACATTGTTAATCGAAGGGATGACACTTGCAGGAAAATAATATGCATCATTCTTCTGATCTAAATCTTTTGCTTGATGTTTGTCGAGAGGCAGGGGAGTTAGCGATGAAGTATTTTAGATGTGAATTAAATGTGTGGATGAAAGAAGGTAATTCACCAGTTAGCGAGGCAGATTTTGCAGTTGATTGTTTTTTGAAGAAAAGGCTTCTTGAGGCGCGTCCAACTTATGGATGGATTTCAGAAGAAACAAAAGATAATCGTAAACAACAAGTTTATGAACGTTACTTTGTTGTTGATCCTATTGATGGGACTCGCGGTTTTCTCTCAGGTAGTTTCTATTGGTGTATTTCGATTGCTATTATTGAAAATGGACGCCCTATTGTAGGTGTTTTGCAGTGTCCAGCGCGGGGAGATATTTATGCAGCTGTTATTGGTGAAATGGCAACATTAAATGGTATAGCCCTTCCTCTTTTGACACCTCAAGTTAATCGCAAATGTAAAGTGTCTCTTGATGAATCAATAGCTAAGAAATTGCCAAGTGATTTTTGCAGTCAGGTTAGTTTTTATCACTATATTCCCTCTCTTGCTTATCGTATAGTTCTTGCTGCTCAAGGTGAGATCGATGTTGTGTTGGTTCGTCCAAGTTGTCATGAGTGGGATATAGCAGCGGCTGATCTTATTTTGCAGGAATGTGGAGGATGTTTTTTATCACTTAATAGCTCCTGTATATCTTACGGAATTAAACCTCATCAATATGGTTTTTTAATTGCTGGAAAAAATAATTGCTGCCAAAATATGATAGATATTGTTCGTCACGCAAAGTTGGTTTAATCAAATAAAAGTGCGTTAAAGTTCTTTAATATAATAATTGTATGGAGACACATATGGCTGAGGCTAATAAAGAAAAACAATATTTGCACCTTGTCTTTGGCGGGGAATTAAAAAATCTCAGTAGTAATCAGTTTAAGAATCTTGATGATTTAGATGTGGTTGGTATTTTTCCAGATTATCAATCGGCTCGAAAAGCATGGGGAGAGAAAGCGCAGAGCAGTGTAGATAATGCATTACAACGTTATTACATTGTAGATTTATACCGATTTCTTGATTCTGAAGCAGGTGGTGTGGAATAAGGTTTATATATGAAGTCATTATTTTTTTGATTATGAGAATGTAAAAAATTAGCTTTGATATGGACATAATTAAAAAAAGAAAAGTAGTTCACTTAACAAGAGATACAGTGCTTATTAGTAAAACGGGGGTTTCTATAAGAAGAAGCAAAGTTAGTATATGCTCTTTCTTATTAGAAAAATGGGTAAAATTTAGATAGAATGTTGTAAAGGAACGAAAGACTAATCATTGTTATTTGTGTAGGTAATGTATGATGAAATTTTTTCCTTTTCTAGGTATAAGGTTTTGTCATATTTTTTATTTTTCTAATTTAGATATAAATATGCAGTTTCAAAATCTTTTTTATATTTAAGCAAAGAGCAGTTATTATTGTGTCTAATGTTTTTATAAAAAAGTTTTTTTTTAATACAAGAAAAAACTATAACTGCGCTTCTCTTTAAATATTTAGGCATTTGTTTTTTTAATAGAGTAACTTCTGTTTTTAAAGTGCAGACAGTCTTTTTTCTAAAAAAGAAAAATAGATACAATAATAGATATACGATGACGTTTAGAGACATTTTAAATAGGTGAATGAGGTGGTTAAATGATAGAATTAAAGGCACGTGCGGCTCTTGTAATCTATCGGATGATTGGTTTTTTCTTGCATTTTGTCATACCTTTTTACCTGTTTCTTCGTGCTGTGCGTGGAAAAGAAGATTGGGGTCGTCAAAAAGAGCGTTTTGGTAAAAGCCGTCAAGCACGTCCCAAGAGCCCATTGATTTGGTTGCATGCAGCAAGTGTTGGGGAAACTCTTGCTCTTGTTCCGCTTATTAATTATATTTTATCATTGAATATCAATATATTAATGACGACCTGTACTGTGACATCTTGTTCTCTTGTCAAAAAGCATTTTGGCGATCGATTAATTCATCAATATGCTCCATTGGATTTTAATTCAGCAGTCCGTCGTTTTATTAAGCATTGGAATCCTGATTTAGCATTGACTTGTGAATCGGAAATTTGGCCTCTACGTATTAAGGAACTTGCAAAAATGCGTATTCCTCAGATTTTGGTTAATGCCCATATGTCTGAGCGTTCTTTTAAAGCTTGGCAAAAATGGAGCTTTCTTGCTAGGTATATTTTTCAGCATATTGACGTGGCAATTGGCCAAAATGAGAGAGATATGGTTTATTACCATACGCTTGGAGTGAAATCTGTTGCACTTTCTGGAAATCTTAAGGCGGATGTTTTTTTGGTTGAGGATCGTACATTATTGGAACGTTATCGTAATGCTATTGGCGATCGTCCAGTGTGGGCAGCTATTTCAACCCATGAGGGAGAAGAGAAGGTTGCGTTTGAAGTTCATAAAATTCTTAAGAATTATTTGCCAGATTTATTGACAATTATTGTACCTCGTCATCCTGAACGTTCAGAAGAGCTTATCAGCAGGTTTGGAAGTGAGAATTTGCACTTTATTCGTAGAAGCAACGATGCTATCCCAGATGTTAATACAGATATTTTTTGGGGAGATACGATCGGAGAAATGGGACTTTTTCTTCGTTTGTCGAAAGTTTCTTTTATTGGTAAGTCGTTGTGCTGCGATGGTGGGCACAATCCATTAGAGTTGGCTTTTCTTGGTTCAGCTATTTTAACAGGGCCTCATGTTTCAAACTTTCAAGAGACGTTTGAACAATTTTTAATGCGTGGTGCAGCATATATGGTTCAAGATACAAAACAGCTTGCTATTCAAGTGTATAAGCTTTTAACAAATGAAGTGATAAGGCAAGAAATGGTTAATAAAGCTCATGAGATTGCAACGGATATGGAAGGTGCGCTTGATCGTACGCTAAAGGTTCTTGATCCGTTTTTGCAACCTCTTGTAATACAGACAAGTTTAAGTCATCATCGGGGTAGTCGGAGCCGGTATGTATATTAGAGCGCCAAATTTTTGGTGGAAAAATAAAAGCTTTTTACGATTTTCATTAATGCCAGTTTCATGGATATATGGATATTTTTTACGTTGTTATATGGCAAAACAGCCTCCGATTATTGATCTTCCAGTTTTGTGCATTGGTAATTTTACATTAGGTGGTGCAGGTAAAACACCTGTTGTTATTGCTTTTGCTCAAGTTGCTAAAGAGCTTGGTTTAGTTCCTGGTATTGTATCGCGTGGTTATGGTGGAACAATTAAAGGGGTGCATATCGTAGATAAGAAGTGTGATAACGCGCGCGATGTTGGGGATGAACCGCTTTTACTTGCACAGCATGCTTTGGTTGCTATATCACCTGATCGTTATACAGCAGCACAACGCCTCAAGGCTGAGGGATGCAATATCATTTTGATGGATGATGGATTTCAAAGCCGTCGTCTTTATATAGATTATGCATTACTTGTTGTAGATGCAATGCGTAATTTTGGTAATAGCTCTGTTTTTCCAGCGGGTCCTTTGCGTGCACCGCTAAAAGTACAATTTTCTTTGATGGACAGTGTTTTGTTGATTGGCGATTCGGATACTAATGATACTGTTGATCGCCTTATTTCTGGCACTGGAAAGCCTTTGTATCACGCCCATCTTAAATCATTAGTTTCCGATGAGGTTCGAGAAAAGTTATTTTTAGCATTTGCGGGTATTGGCAATCCAGATAAGTTTTTTAAGTCTATCAGAGAATTATCTGGTCATGTTGTACAAACTTATTCTTATCCGGATCATTATTTTTTTACTGATATGGATTTAAAGAATCTTGCAAAAAAAGCTAAAGATCAAAACTTATGGTTGGCCACAACTGCTAAAGATTATATACGTATACAGACCAATAATGTACAGCAATATCTGAAAAAGCTCATTGTCTTTGATGTTGAAGTTGATTTTGTTCAAAAAAATCTTTGTCATACGATTCTTGAAGAGGTTATAGCCCGTTTTTCAAAGCGAAAGCATCTTTCTAATCTATTATAAAATTAATGAAAATACTACACTTATTTACTTAGTCATTATTCCATGTTTTTTTAGCAGTTGGCTAAGGTAGGGGTTACATTCGAGTTCGCGATGGTAAGAAATCTCACAACTGGCATATGCTTCTTGACGGTTATGATTCCAATATTTTAAATCATCTATAAGGATTTTTTGTCCACTGACTGCGCAAAGGGTATAAGTTCCGTATTCTATGATTTTATATCCATTATTAGAATAATAAACTTTCGCTTCACGTTCATCATTGGAAAACATTTTATAATTCCTTCTTATTTGTGTAAGAAAACACCAACTAAAGTAAAGTGCCATAAGATACTTTATAAAGTCGAGAGTAAATTTAAAAAATATTTTTTGGTCAAGTCTTGAGTAATAATTTATCTTCTTCCAAACAGTCGTTCTATATCAGCTAATTTAAGTTCAATATAAGTAGGTCGACCATGATTACATGTACTAGTATTGGGTGTTGCTTCTATTTGACGTAAGAGTGTATTCATTTCTTCGGGGTGCAAAAGACGTCCTGACCTTATTGACCCATGGCAGGCTATAGTTGCTGCAAGATGGTCGAGCATTACTTTTAAATTGTCTATAGTATCATATTCAGCGGCTTCATCTGCTAAGTCTTTAATGAGGGCCTGTATGTTAACTTCTCCTAACATGGAAGGTGTTTCACGTACGACAATTGCGCCAGGTCCAAATGGTTCTATTCTTAAGCCAAATTTTTGTAAAGAATTTTTGTGAGTTAAAAGGCATGTTGCATCTTCTTCAGATAGCTCTACAATTTCAGGGACAAGCAACAATTGTGAAGGAAGTGGTTTAGAATAAAGTGCGTTCTTGAGTGCTTCATATACCAGTCTTTCATGAGCAGCATGTTGATCAACAATTATTAAACTATCCTGTGTTTGAGCAATAATGTAATTTTTGTGAATTTGCGCTCTAGCAGCTCCTAATGGATAATGTAATTCTTCTGATGAAAGTGTAGTATTTGTAGTGCATACATCACCACTTGGTGTCTTTAAGGCATCCATAATGGGGGTGGAGTTTTCCCTTAAATTAACAGCATTTATCGTCTCATCTGATGGTTTGTGAAATATTGGTACGGATGATGGTGAAAGGGGATATTGTTGTGGGTTATAAGAAGAAGGGCTTTGAGAATTTTGAAATGACGATGATGTTTTAAATGCAGCCAGCATTGCTTCAGAATTTGTTGAAATGGGGCGGATTCCAGCTTGATGCAATACTTCATGAATTGCTCCAATAATTAAACCACGAATTAGTCCTGGATCACGAAATCGTACATCAGCTTTAGCTGGATGTACGTTCACATCTACATCAGTTGGCGGTAAATTAATAAAAAGAATAGATACAGGATAGCGGTCTCGAGCCATAACATCGACATAGGCACTTCGAATTGCTCCGCAAAGGAATTTATCGCGCACTGGACGCCCATTAACGTAAATAAATTGATGAAGGCTGTTGCTACGATTAAAGGATGGTAAACAGGCAAAACCAGTTAAACGGACTGCTTCACGTTCAGCATTTAGGGAGATGCTGTTGGGAGCAAATTCTTTTCCCATAACTTGTGTAATACGTTCTAATTGTCCTTGGATATTATTTCCTGTAGCAGGAAATTCCATGGAAGTTCGATCTGGACCAGAAAGAGAAAAGCGGATATGCGGAAATGCGATGGCAATTCGTTTAATGATATCGGTGATAGCATTTGCTTCAGCGCGATCGGTTTTCATAAATTTTAATCGTGCTGGAGTGACAAAAAAAAGATCACGAACTTCAACAATAGTGCCGGGATTAGCTGCAGCTGGTTTTGGTCCTATGTTTTGTCCTGCTGTGACAACAATTTCACTAGCGTTGTCAGCATTGTGTGTGCGTGAGGTTAATTTAAGCTTAGCAACAGAACCAATAGAGGGTAAAGCCTCTCCTCGGAAGCCAAGGAAGCAAATATTATGGACATCATCGGTAATCTTTGATGTACAGTGACGAGAAACTGCTAAAATTAATTGCTCTTCGGGAATTCCACAGCCATTATCGCTTACCTTTATAAAATTTTTTCCACCATTTGCTGTCACAATCTCGATCCGAGTTGCTCCTGCATCAATAGCGTTTTCAACAAGCTCTTTGATAACACTTGCGGGTCGTTCAATAACTTCTCCTGCTGCGATTTGATTAATAATATTTTCGCTAAGGTGGCGTATAATCATAATTTAAAGATTTCTTACTAAATTTATAGAAGTTTTCTGATATGATAACATTATTTGTTTAACATTCAAGAATAAGGGGGCACAAGAAATCTTATCCTTAAAAAGCTATATTCATTTTATAAAAAGTATTGTATCAAACGCTTTTCATTATCTAACCTATAGCATTTATTAATTATGCAAATAAATAAGCTAGATTAGAAAAAATGAGAATGATTTTTCTTATCGAAGATATTTGCACTGGTTAATCATTTGATTCAAAATGAGGCAAAGCAACGTTGAGAGGGAAGACGATATGGCGCGTGTAAATGGTATTTTAGCTGATAATGATATACAGGCTTTAATTGATACTGTCGTTTTTTCTGCCTCTTGGCCATTTGATTTTAGTCAAATACAACCAGCAAGTCTTGATCTTCGTTTAGGAGAAAAAGCTTATCGTATACGTGCTTCATTTATGCCGGGATGTGATACAAAAGTTATTGATAAGATTGAGCGATTAAAGTTGCATGAATTTGATTTGCAGGATGGAGCAGTTTTGGAAACGGGTTGTGTTTATATTGTTCCTCTTTTAGAAAGTTTGTCTTTACCAAAAATTTTGTCTGCGGCGGCTAATCCCAAAAGTTCTACAGGAAGGTTAGATGTTTTTACGCGTGTGATTACAGATAATTCTCAGGAATTTGATAAAATTTGTGCAGGTTATCATGGTCCACTTTATCTTGAAATTAGTCCCCGTACATTTCCAATTGTAGTTCGTACCGGGTCACGTTTATCTCAGCTTCGGTTTAGAAAGGGGCAAAGTTATTTAAATGAAATTGAGTTACATAATTTGCATAAGAATGAGACCCTTATATCCGATGATTTCCCTAATATTAGCAATAATGGGATTGCGATTTCCATTAATTTAAAGGGAAATGAGAACGGGCTTATAGGGTATCGTGGTAAACGTCATACAAGTGTCATTGATGTTGATAAACGTGCTGTTGCTCATATTTTGGATTTTTGGGAGCCTCTTTACGATCGGGGTCAAAAGGGGCTGATTCTTGATCCTAATGAGTTTTATATTTTAGTTTCACGGGAAACTGTCCATATTCCTCCGCATTATGCAGCTGAAATGACGCCTTTTGATCCTTTAGTTGGTGAATTTAGGGTGCATTATGCAGGTTTTTTTGATCCAGGATTTGGGCATGTGAAGGAGAAAGAAAAAGGAGCAAAGGCGGTTTTGGAAGTGCGTAGCTATGAAGTTCCATTTATTTTGGAGCATGGCCAAATTATCGGTCGTTTAATGTATGAGCATATGTTAACTCGGCCCTTAGTACTTTACGGACAGGATGCTGGATCACATTATCAAGCTCAAGGGTTAAAGTTATCGAAGCACTTTAAATGAGTTTCAAAATAAGAATTTTGATTAAATATCTTCACTGAAGAGAAAGCTATGCTGCTTAAAAATACAATATATCGTTGATGTATAAAATTTTTAAATTTATATGAGACGATTTGTTGCCGTTTATTTTATTCCTAGAGTTTGAATGATAGCATAGTGTATTTTCTTGCATATAAAATGTCATTTTGATGATTTTATTGGTTATTTTCTTCTTTATTCATATTTTTTGACATTTAAAATTTAAAAAAATGCCTTATGTACGCCTTATCAGTGTGTGTTTAAAACAATCTTGATTAAGGGCGCGTTTATAAGGTTTTTCGTATTATTTTAGGTGTAGTTAATAAGTGAAATTCATTCAGTATCTTTTTATCTTTGTAAATGATGCCTTAAGTTTGAAATTGGTCATATATTTTTACGGAGTGTAGATGTGGTAAGCCTTATTGATAAGATAATGTTAGGGACTTTAAGACAAACTGCTAAAATAATTTTTTTAAAAATGTCATTGGTAGCATAGAGATTTACACTTCAACTTTCAGATTATTACAGCGTGGAAATTTGCACGTCATTAATTGTAGTGGATTACAATTTTAAATCTGCAAAAATAAACACGTTGTTTTTAATCATTTTCTTTTTTGTTCTTGCAATCTCTTTTCCCTGCAATTACTGAATGGACAGTTTTATAAAAATATATAATAGAACGATGCGGGTTGGGGGTTATTGGCTTTAAAGTGTTTTTACTTTTTATAGGAACAGTTGTGCTATTATGATTATTTCCTCGACATTTGATTACCGTAAAGCAGCAAAACGTTGTCTTCCTCCTTTTCTTTTTCATTATATTGATGGTGGGGCTTATACTGAAGAAACGATGCGACGTAATTGGACAGATATTCAAGAACTTGCATTACGTCAAAGGATTCTGAAGCATGTTGGTCAAGTTGATTTATCAGTCAAGATTTTAGATCAAACATTTGATATGCCGATTGTGCTTGCACCCGTTGGATTAACCGGCATGTATGCACGCCGAGGTGAGGTACAGGCTGCACGTGCGGCAGTTACAAAGGGTATTCCTTTCACATTATCTTCAGTTTCAGTTTGCTCCATTGCAGAAGTGCATGCAGCGGTTGGAAACGCGTTTTGGTTTCAACTTTATGTTCTCAGGGATCGTGGTTTTATGCGTGATGCTTTAGAGCGGGCTTGGTCATCTGGTGTGCGTACATTGGTTTTTACAGTTGATATGCCAGTTCCTGGTGCACGTTATCGTGATGCTCATTCAGGGATGTCAGGACCTTATGCTGGGTTACGTCGTATTTTACAAGCGGTTATTCATCCATATTGGGCTTGGGATGTCGGCATTATGGGGCGTCCACATGAATTTGGAAATGTTTCTGCTTATCTTCAAAAAAAGGTTGCGTTGGAGGATTATATAGGTTGGCTTGGTGAAAATTTTGATCAATCTATCGGTTGGTCTGATTTAGAATGGATTCGGGATTTTTGGAAAGGAAAAATGATTCTAAAAGGTATTCTCGATCCGCAAGATGCTCGAGAGGCGGTACAGTTTGGTGCTGATGGTATTGTTGTGTCTAATCATGGTGGTCGTCAACTTGATGGTGTATTATCAACTGCACGAGCGTTACCAGTAATTGCAGAGGCTGTTAAGGGTGATTTAGCGATTTTAGTTGATTCAGGTATTCGCTCTGGTCTTGATGTTGTACGGATGATAGCACAAGGCGCAGATGCTGTTATGATTGGTCGTGCTTTTGTTTATGCCCTTGCGGCTGCTGGTGAAAAAGGTGTTATGCACCTCCTTGATCTTTTTGCTAATGAAATGAAAGTTGCTATGGTATTGACTGGTGTACGATCAATTAAGGAAATTACACGTGAGAGTTTGGTAAGTTCAAATGTTATAGATCAATAGAGAATGCGGATTGTATGGTTTTAAAAAGACGATTTTAATTGATTAGTATATGGAGATGCAATCTGATATTTTGCGTGTATTATTAGAAAGAGCTCTTAATTGTATCATTTTGCTAGTTTTAGAATTTTGTTAAATAGTAACAACTGGCTTTTATTACAAGTTGCTTCATTATTTAATATTTTTAATAATCATGTAAATTGGTCTGTGGTGCTTTGTTCTGTAAGTAATTTAACAGTTGCATTTCCAAAATATTTTTTTGCAAGTATATCATAACAATCTTTAGTGTCTGCAGTGTAGAATGACGTGTTAGTTGAAAATATCACACGATTGGCAAATGCTATTTGTTGATTAAATTATAAGGATAAAAGATATGCAATGGTTTGATTAATCAATGTATTATTGGTTGGGATCTATTTTCGTAAAGCGCGTTGAAATCTTTTTTATATTACTTCATTTAGAATATATTGAGGAAAAAGTAATGCATAAAGCATTGAAGATGTCATATTAACGGTATTGAATTGCGCAATTACACGACTAAAAATCAGTCATTTTAGCCATCATAAGAAGAAAACAATGAGCTTAAAAAGCTTTTTTATTAGTAGAGTTATTGGAAAAATGAGAATGAAAATGTATAACTAGTCGCGTTCTTTAAAATATAGGAGCGCATAATAAAAGAAATAAAGCTGATTATTATACGATAGATATTTTGATGTATCTGCAAGTTATGTGATAATTTTATACATTAAAAATGTCATATAACAGCTCGAGTTATAATTTGCAAAATATCTATAAAATGCTTTTATGCTTTGCATTACAATCAGAGGGAAGTCTTTCGATTTTTTTTACTGTAATCGAGAACTGTGAACATCATGTATAAAATAAAGCTATTCGCTTCCTAGTCATAGTACAACAAGATTGGTTTGTGAGTAATTAAAACCTCAGATAACCAATTTTTTTTGATCTTAATGGATAAACAATGAATGTATACTGTCAACATATTGATTTTTGATTATATATCATCAGCTTTTATAATCTATCAGATCGTTTGAAATTACAGTCTTTTTTTGTACATTATCATAAACAATTTTTGAACTGTAAGTTAAAAGATGGGTCTGCTTGTGAATTGACAAGAGACGTTTTGAGGGTCAATTGAACATAAGGACTGTAAATCATTTAAGTGCAAGAACAGTTGTATAATGATGGGTGAGTTTGTTTATGAGCTTACAAGTGCAAGGATAATGGGGCACAATGGGTATTGGTTTTATGTTTTTGATGGATGCTATCGGGAGATGGGATTAGTATCTTGTAAACATATTGTTAAAGCAAGTCCACTAATCAGTTGAATAGTAGTATGATGCTGTTCGTATGGGGTCATGATTTTATCAAAGAGATAGAAGAAGCTAAAATGTGAAGCTGCTTCATTTGTAATTTCCACTTACTGAGAAATATTGCTATGAATGCTTTTGAAAGTTATAAAGCTGAATTCACGTGAGATGGTGAGGCAGAGAGCCGATTTATTTCTTTACGGCTTCATGTTTTAACAAAAGTTAAGTAAAGTTTTTTTATTTTAAAGATTAGCTAAACGGATATTTGTGATGCATTATCTCCAATTTGGCACTCGAAAGTGGAAATAGCTAGAAAAGCAATAATAAAGCTTTTCAATATTTGTTTAAAAGGGATGATCAAAATATTCATTTTACGGTAACATATATTTTTTATCACGTAAGGTGAATAAACTTAGTACAAAGTTGAGAAAGAAAAATCTTGATTTGTTTAAGTTTTAAATATCACAATAAAATGTACGGAAATGCTTAACGTGATAATCTTCATAGTTCTTAAAACACTTTTTAGGGTAGCTGTGAAAGTTTTGAGAGTTTGTCTTTTAGTTAAAAGTAGTTTTTAAATGGCTATTTGTATGACGATAAAGATTAGCAAATTTGATATTTTATGTATAGGGTTATTACTCAGACTTTAATTCTTAGTGTTTAAGGTTCTATTTCTATGCAAGCACTAATGTGCTCAATTAAATAATGAACGATGAATTAAAAAAGAATGACGCTCATTAATTTATTGGCTATATTTTGGTTTAAATATAAAGCGGTGCCGCATGCCGGACTCGAACCAGCGACCCCATCATTACGAATGATGTGCTCTACCAACTGAGCTAATGCGGCATAAACTCATACATTAAATTAAACAAAAGAACAAAAGCTAGTCTGAGGGTAATAGCTAAAAGAATACACAAAAGCAAGTATGCATTTTGTTTAATCATTTTTTAAATATTGCAGACATTTGACATGAGAAAAGTAGCTCATGGGAATTATAATCAGAACAGTATTTTTATTTATGCTATAATTACCGATAAAATATTTGATAAATTTATAAAAGTGTTTGGCTTTATAAGCGATATGAAAAGAGTATCTTTGGGATAGTATATGGTGTTAAGATATCTTAGTTAGGCCGTGTCAAGATATTTACGGTTTTTATAAGGAAGTGTGGTAAGTTTATTGAGGGAATGAATAGTATTGTTAACTTTCATAATGTGAAAATAAAACGAGTGTAATAATGTGATAGAAAAGCTATGCTCTGTTTTTATAGGAATCGAGGGAAAGAGAAATAATTTGGTAAGGTTGGATATATGTTTGCTATTTAATCTGCTATTTAAGATGAAGTAAGAGATTATTTTAGATTAAAACTGGCTGACAGAATTGCAAATAGATCTAGTTTATCAATAAAAACGCAATGACGAGTTTTCTCTATGTGGTAATTGATCAATGAAAAGGCCTAAATAAAATATCTAAATCGTTTAATGCCTTAATAAAACGATTTTCAAATTGAGAAGAATTAAATTTTTTTAAAGTTATTCTATTTGTTTTTTACTAATGGGAGTATCGGGTACTTTTTTAAGATTTCGAGTTTTTTAGTAATCAAATGAAGAATTATAAATAACTTGGATGCGCTTCGGCTATTGAGTTGTTTCTGTACAGATTTTTCACAGGAAGTATTAGAGGAGCAGTATACGTTGGTTAAATCTTTTGAATTAATCAAAATAGCTTCATATTATAGCAGCTTGGATCAATTATGATAAATATGTTTATAATAATGCCTTCTTTATTTTCTCCATTAATAAAGCATTTTCAATATATTGAAAGAATAAAATATCTCTAAATGTAGATGTTTTAGTATGCATGGTGCAGTTGAATTTTAGAGAACCTTTTTCATATCAAATATATTCTCTCTTTATAAATATGAGATTTTGTGAAAAGGTTTTTGTTTTTTGCAATTTAATATACAAAACGCTGCTGCTAAGATACCAAAGATAGACCATGCTGGTAAACAAGTTATGGTGATACACGTTGAAGAAAGAAAAGGTGGTGTAATAGTATGTATAGACTGATTAAGATGATAAGTATCTGTTTGCAAAAGGTTTGCTAATATTTTACCTAAAGAAGTTGTTTCCCAATTTTCTGTGATCACAGTGTGTATACTATCAATGACAGATACTATGATTGTCATAGTAACAAAAATGAAAGTCATTAGTTTAAATAAAGGGCGGAGCATATTTTTTCTTGTCATTTTAATGGAACATTTATGTAATGCATAGACAAACAAGTGGTTGCATTATTACAAACAATGAATTTGCGTTTATTTTTATGTTTTTTTGAAAGAAGTGCATCTTCTGCATAAGAATCGTGGTTAATTATCTCAATAAAAATTAAGCTTGAATCTAACAAGAGTAATGAGGAATGATGTTTGAGGAAAAGAACAATGAATTAAAGCGTAACCTTAAAAATCGTCATGTTCAGATGATTGCTTTAGGAGGAGTGATTGGCACAGGTCTTTTTTATGGGTCGACGGAATCTATACAGTTAGCTGGTCCTTCTACCATTTTATCTTATCTTTTAGGGGGACTTATTATTTATTTCATCATGCGAATGCTCGGTGAGATGTCAGTAGAAGAGCCAACTTCAGGCGCTTTTAGTTTTTTTGCCTATAAATATTGGGGGGGCTTAGCGGGTTTCATAACAGGTTGGAACTATTGGTTCCTTTATATTCTCGTCGGTATGACAGAACTTACAGTTATTGGGTTTTATCTCGATCATTGGATTTTAATTGATCATTGGAAATCATCTTTTGTTATCGTTGCATTGGTAACGTTAATTAATTTATGGAATGTCCGTTTTTTTGGAGAGTTTGAATTTTGTTTGTCTTTGATTAAGGTTGTTGCTGTCATTGGTATGATTATTTCGGGAGTTTTTATCATTGTCACTGGAGTAGGCGAAAATCAAGCAGGTGTTCATCATCTTTGGGATGATGGAGGCTTTTTCCCTTATGGTGCAATGGGGGTCATCTTGGCTACTTGCGTGGTGATGTTTTCTTTTGGTGGAACAGAGCTTATTGGTATTGCTGCTGGAGAGGTATCTAATCCACAAAAAGCAATACCAACGGCTATTCGTACAGTAATGTGGAGGGTTCTAATTTTTTATATTGGTTCTATCAGCGTTATTATGATGATAAGTCCATGGAATATGATCAAGAAAAATGGTAGTCCTTTTGTTACAATTTTTGAAACTATAGGAGTTCCCACAGCGGGTCATATTCTGAATTTTGTAGTTATTATAGCTGCTATTTCTGTTTATAATAGTGGTATTTATTCTAACAGTCGTATGCTTTATAGTTTAGCTACACAAAAAAATGCTCCACATATTTTTAGTAAGCTTAGTTCTGCTGGTGTTCCTTATGTTGCGACTCTTTTTTCATCGATTTGTACTGCGATAGTCATCATTATTAATGCTTTTGTTCCCGATAATAGTTTTATGCGTATCATGGCTCTTGCGACTGCAGCAGCGGTTATTACTTGGACCATTATTGTTATTGTCCATTTAAAGTTTCGAAAAGCACATAAAGACAGGAAAGGGTCATTTATTTATGCATTTGGTTTACATCCTTATGCCAATTATTTTTGCCTTTGCTTTCTTGTTTTATTGTTTTGCATTATGTTTGTAAGTGGCTTTCGACAAAATGGATTAATGGTTCAGTTGTTCGGTATTATAGGGATAAAGGTCCCATCCCTTGAATCATATATTTCTGTACAGATGCCTGATATGAGTTTGGCAGTTATTATCATTCCTATATGGTGTTTCCTTTTATTTTTGAGCTATAACCTAAGGGAGAGGATAAAAGGATAATAGAAAGAGATTGATTGGAATAAGTTTTGGGAATTATAAAATTTGACAAAGTAACGCAAGTTTTTGGAGACTTTTACGCTTTAAGAGATATTACTGTACAGCTTACTGAAAAGCGAATTGCAATTATTGGTGCAAATGGTTCTGGGAAAAGCACGTTTGTTCGTCTTATTAATGGGTTGCAATTACCGTCGTATGGTTTTGTGAGTGTTGATGGACTTAATACAAAGCGTGACGCAAAAGCAGTGAAGCGTAAAGTGGGTTTTGTTTTTCAAAATCCTGATAATCAAATTGTTTTTCCGTTAGTAGAAGAAGATTTATCTTTTGGTCTCAAAAATTTAAAACTTAGTCAGAATGAAATTACGAAACGTATAGATGAAATTTTACAGCGCTATGATCTCCAAGATTTTAGAAATCATTCAGTTCATTTGCTAAGCGGTGGGCAAAAACAATTAATTGCGATTTCTGGTGTAGTAGCAATGAACCCGGATTATATTATTTTTGATGAGCCGACGACATTGCTTGATTTAAAAAATAAGCGCCGCGTTACACAAGTTATAGAGGGGTTATCACAAACAGCAATTATTGTATCACATGATTTAGAATTTCTTAGAAAATTTGATAGAGTTCTTGTCTTTGATAAGGGGGAAATAGTTGTTGATGATGTGCCTTCTGTTGCTATAAAGGAATATATAAGAAGAATGTCATGATCGGTTTATATTGTTCTCACAATACATTTATTCATAGATTGCGACCAGGGGTTAAGGTAGTTTTTCTTGTTGTATGTACATCCATCATATTTATGGTGTCGTCTATACCTTTGCTCTCACTATTTTTATTACTTGTTATTTTACTATATGCGATAGCACGGATTCCGTTTAACAATATTTTAATGCAGCTCAAATCAATGAGTCTATTTTTAGGGTTCATATTTATTTTGCAGGTTATTTTTTATAATTGGCTTTTAGGGGTTGAAGTTATATTACGCCTTATTACTCTTGTTTTGTTAGCCTTACTTGTGTCTTTAACAACCAAAGTGTCGGATATGGTAAACTCAATTGAAACAGGGCTTCGACCATTTCAGTGCTGTGGTATAAATCCATCAAAATTTAGTATAGTTTTATCTATGGCAATTCGATTTATTCCAGTTATTAGTGAAAAGTTTCATGAGGTGCGTGAAGCACAGCGTGCACGCGGATTTGAAACTAATATTTTTGCTCTTGCTGTGCCATTAATTATACGAACAATTAAAATGGCGGAAGAGGTCGCTGAAGCCCTAGATGCTCGCTCTTATGATGGAGATTGATGATAAAGTTTTAATTAAAATAAAATCATAAAAATACCCATGGAGAGAGAATAATTGAATGAGTACAAAAGATATAACTTATATTGCGTTGTTTACGGCTATTTATGCGGTTTTGGGTCTTTTCCCACCTATCAACCTTCCTTTTTTTCTTGGCGTTCCTATTACAGCTCAGTCTATGGGGCCAATGTTAGTAGGATCTATACTCGGCGCGAAAAGAGGGATTTTATCATCGGTTCTTTTTCTTTTCCTTGTTGCTGTTGGTTTACCTTTATTATCTGGTGGGCATGGAGGTATCAGTGTTTTTTTAGGAGCTGGTGGTGGTTATTTGATTGGTTTTCCATTTGCAGCATTTTTTATTGGCTTTATGGTTGAATTATTTTGGCAGCGATTAAATTTTATCGTACTGTTTGTAATAAATGTTGTGGGTGGTATTGGGATTGTGTATCTTTTTGGAATACCATGGATGGCTTATATTACTAAAGTTTCTTTGCTAAATTCTTTAATAATTTCATCAGGTTTTATGATTGGAGATATTTTAAAAGTTTTACTTTCATGCTCTATAGCGCTTGCCGTAAAAAAATCCTCTCCTCTTATTTTGGCAAAAAAAAGAGGAGTGTTGCTTTGAATGAAATTTTTGTATAGCAAAAGTTAAAATAGCAATATGATGAAGTTTTTCTTACCTCATTTATTTGCATTTTTATCCGAGAAAATATGCAAGTGCATTGACAAGGGGCGTTTTAAGGGTCAATTGAACATAAGGACTGTAAATCATTTAAGTACAAGAACAGTTGTAACATTGGCCCACAAATATAATGACGGATGAATTGGTTTATGAGTTTTACAAGTGCAAGGATGATGGAGCCCAAAGGGTATTTTTATGCTCTCAATGGATGATGCTATAGGGGGATGGGATTAGGGGCTTATAAACATATTCTTAAAGCAAGTCTACTAACCAGTTGAATAGTGGTATGGTTTTGTTCGTACAGGGTTATGATTTTATCAAAGAGACAGAAGAAGATAAAATATGAATCCGTTTCATTTGTAATTTCCACTTACTAAGAAATATTGCTATGAATGTTTTTGAAAGTTATAAAGCTGAATTCACAGGAGATGGTGAGGTAGAGTGCCGGTTTATTTCTTTACGGATTCATGTTCTAACAAAGCTAAGTAAAGTTCTAATTTGGCACTTGAAAGTGGAAACAGCTAGAAAAGCAATAATAAATATTTTCAATATTTGTTTAAAAGAGATGCTGCTGCGCTTGGATTGGATGTTGATTTAAAAGTAACAGACAGAACACGAGCTTTATCAGGGAAAAAACGCATAAGTTGCAGAATATTTCAGTAATGAACTGGCAAGGGGTTTCAGCTTTTTATGCAACATTCAATGAAGGAACAATAACGCATTTTGTTTTACGTCTTTTTATCCCAATAGATGTTAGATATATTCCTTTGTATTATCTTCATTAAGATCATTGATCGGTACTATTGGGACAATTCCTGCTGGAGCGATGAAAGGTTGACGTGATGCAATGACGGATTTTCGAGTTCCTCTCATCAAGTTAAGTGATGAAGGTTATTAAACAAGCCAGTTTTCTTTCTTATGATGACTTTAAAAGTAGAATAAATTGAACTGATGCGTTGCATAATATGCTGTAAAGAAACCATCAAAAAACTATTTTTAATTAGAACGAAAATCCTAAAAAACATCAAAATTGCCTTAGAATGGGTTTTGAGGGTTATTATGTTTATCACTTTGAGAGTTTAGATAATATTTTAAGTACAGAAGCAATCTATTTTTATGGTTTTTTCTTAATTAGATCAGGGATGACGCTTAAGTTTCAGTATTTATTAAAAATGTATAATAATGATTATTTTTTTTAAATAGAGATTTACATGATTATTACGTTAGGTATTTATGCATGATGAGAAAAATAAGAAAGAAAATATTGATGGATGATTATCTCAGTACGGTGTAGAGCATTTTATATATCTTAACTTTCTTTCGCGATGTTTTAAAAATGCTAGAGAACATAGCTTATTCTTCTGAATAAATTTAATGATAGCATGATCCTACATGTCTAAGGTATCATGCTTTCAATATTATCGTGAAAAAATTGTTTTTACCGTCTTCATGGTTTTTTGTTAGTAGCGATACGTTAATTATTAGATACAAAAGAAATTTAAACAAAAGCCAAAGCTTTACACCATTCTTGACTTAAATAATTTTTTTACATTTTATTAAGTTCTCTTGAAATTATTACTCTTTCAGAACTTTACTATTTTTAATTAACTCACCCCTTTTTAAAAATGCCCTACTTGGATAAAACTATTTTTACATCTCAGCGTTTGATGTACTGAATTTTCTGAGAATCTTTTTTAGAAATAAGGCCATCTCGAAATAATGTTTTTGCAACTTTTTTTGCTGTATCAATTATTAGATCAGAGAATGATGAGAATTCAGAACCTTCACTAATACCTTCAGCAAACCAGATAGTTTCTCCATTTTGAGTATTTTTAAGATATGCTCTGATATTCATAATAGGCATTGAGAGATTAGACCCAGGAGTCATATAACCAGGTGTTGCATATGAATTAGCGGTAACGTGATAGGTGTTCGTAATATCAACATATCCAGTAGCTTGACTGTGAATTGAAGCTGGAACATAGTGTCCAGGAATGTACATTTTTTCTACGTCACGATGATATGGGTTGACAATTAAAATTGTGTCTGCACCTATTCTTCTTGCGACTTTATAAATTTCTTTTGTACTTGAGTAGTCTCTGTTTAGTATAGGAAAGACATCCAATCCACTATAGAGTTGGATATCATATCCAGCAAGAGATTGTACTAAAGCATTTTTTAAGAGTTTTTGTTCTTTAATTGACATATCATAGCCGAAAACAATCATCTTTTTGATTTGGAAATTATTTCTATACTTTGGATCAATAATCCCGCTCAGTTTTGTAGATGCACAGGCAGTAAGCACCAATAAACA
Organism: Bartonella eidoli; assembly: GCF_036576145.1. Classification (NCBI taxonomy): domain Bacteria; kingdom Pseudomonadati; phylum Pseudomonadota; class Alphaproteobacteria; order Hyphomicrobiales; family Bartonellaceae; genus Bartonella; species Bartonella eidoli. Next base: position 333,030 of record NZ_JBAFWX010000001.1, read on the forward strand.
AAGAAAAAAGATAGCTCTTTTCATTTAAGATATCCCAATTAAAGTTTATATATAGAATTCTTTATGAAAACATTTTATAAATAAAAATCCCGCAACAATTTATTAATCAAAATTAATAAAATAATTCATAATCAATTACAATAAAATTTTACTTATTATAGAAGGTTTAGCGAATTTTATACAGAGGACTTTGATATTATTAAGTGAATAGTTCAAATGGATTTTAAAGATAATGTAGACAGTTATGGTTGGGCGCCGTTTGTACTAACTATTTATTTTCTTACATAATAATAGGTTTTGTTCAATAGACTATGTCGTATATTTTCACTTGAATGGTATTCATTTATGGAGACATTTTGAGAGAGTGATTAGGATACTTTACATTTATTTCAAATGATATGAAGTATGATTTTTAATAATATTTTGATCATATATATATATTTGATATATAGTTTGTATAGGAATTTTATGTTATTATCTTTCATCTAAATTGATGAATTTCCATCAATTTTTTTATTATGATTAACTTTGATATTGTTATAAATTGTAGCACATTTATGAATTTAAGCACTTCTTTTTATGATGAAATACATTTATTTCACGTGAGTAAATTTCTGGTGCGATATCCAGGAAAGGATGCTTAAATTGATGAAGTAAAGTTTAAATTTTTGTAGCTTAACAATTCGAAAAATTTGAGAAAGTTTTTCAAATTATAACCCTTAAAACTATTTTTGAGATAGTTTTTTTTGGGGGGGGTGAGAAGTCGGATTTTAGCTAACACGGATATTTTAAGAATCATTTATACGATGAATAAAGATCAACGATTTGATACTCGATGGTATGTTATTTATATCTGAATTCCCAGCATTGAAGATTTTTTTTATGTTAGAGATTGTTTCTAAAGTATCGTAATTTTAAACTTCAACAGTTTTATGGGTTCTGTTTCATTAATTAGAAATGAAAGGTTAATGACAAAACAGGTTAAAAAAATTTTTATTACAGGGAGAGGTGGTGCCCAGACGCGGATTCGAACCACGGACACGCGGATTTTCAGTCCGCTGCTCTACCAACTGAGCTATCTGGGCGTGTATCACAAAATACATGAAACGTGTGCGGTTATAACATTAAAATTCTCTCTGTCTAGCCATTAAGAGAAAAATAATTAATTTTTTAAAATTAATCTTTGTATTTGAAGTATTATAATTACTCTTTCCATAAAATCAACTTGATAGATATATTGTGATACATTAGTATATTACCATCAAGATATTGTTGTATTGTGGTAATAATGTAGGTAATTCCATTTACAGAATCAATTTAGAAGCATGGTTGAAGAGAGGCATTTCTATAAAAATTTTATATTAAACTAAGTATTATAATTTACAGAATAAATAAAAAATACTGTTGATATTTTTGCACGAAAGCTATTACCACAAATCATTAATGATTTTCCTTCTTTTGAGGGAAGGTGAGTCATTTGAAAGGGGAGAATAATGATAGTAGTGAAAAAACCAGATGAGCGTCCTAATAATCCTAATTTTTCTTCAGGCCCTTGTAGTAAACGGCCGGGCTGGACTGTTGAAGTTTTAAAAAATGCGTTGGTTGGGCGTTCTCATAGATCTGAAGTAGCGCAGGTGCGACTTGCTGAAGTTATTGATTTAACCCGTGAAGTCCTTGAAGTACCTTCTGATCATCATATAGGTATTGTTCCTGCTTCAGATACTGGTGCGGTTGAGATGTCTCTGTGGTCTTTATTAGGCTGTCGTGGGGTTGATATGATCGCATGGGAAAGTTTTGGTTCAGGTTGGGCCGATGATGTTATTGAGCAACTAAGACTTTCTGATGTGCGTCGTTTTCAAGCTCCTTATGGTGAATTGCCAGATTTATCACAGATTGATTTTGACCGTGATGTTGTTTTTACGTGGAATGGGACAACTTCTGGTGTGCGTATTCCTAGTGCAGATTTTATTCCAGATAAGCGGGAAGGATTAACAATTTGTGATGCGACATCGGCTGCTTTTGCTCAAAAGCTTGATTTTTCTAAATTAGATGTTGTGACTTTTTCATGGCAAAAAGTTTTAGGTGGAGAGGCAGCGCATGGTATATTAATTTTAAGTCCTCGTGCTGTTGAGCGACTTGAGAATTATATTCCAACTTGGCCCATTCCCCAAATTTTTTGTATGGTAAAGGGTGGGAAACTGAACAAAAATATTTTTAAGGGAGAAACAATTAATACGCCTTCTCTGCTATGTGTGGAAGATTATCTTGATGCGTTGAAGTGGGCAAAGTCTCTGGGTGGTTTGCCAGCTTTAAGAGCACGAGTTGATAAAAATTTTGCTGTACTCGATACTTTTATTGGTAAAACGCCATGGTTGGAGTATTTGGCGAAGGTTCCTCAAACACGCTCTAATACATCTGTTTGTTTGAGAATTGTGGATCCAGTTATTACTGCTTTAAATGTTGAAGAACAGGTGTCTTTTATAAAGGCTATAGTAAATCGCCTTAATGAAGAGGGCGTTGCTTATGATATTGGTTCATATCGAGATGCTCCTCCAGGACTTCGCATTTGGACAGGTATAACAGTTGAGACTTCTGACCTAGAAGCTTTAACGAACTGGCTTGAATGGGCATTTCAAGTTGAAAGAGCCCATCTTTAAATAATTTATTCTATTTTTATAATATAAATTTTTCATAAAAGATAATGTAATAGGCTATTATGGCCTCTTACGTTTTTGTATAGTCTTTCAATATTGCGTAGATTATCAATGGTCAAAGGGTGATACAATGATTTGTTAAGTTATGAAAAAATAGTAGTAAGGGCCTTTAATTTTTTTATTTTTTACAGCAGGAATAATTGGTTAATAATGAAAATAGGCTTTATGTTTTAGGCGTATTTTTTTTATTATCATGAAGATTAATATTGAGGAAGTTTTACATGAAGAGTAGAACTTTTTCTAAGGCCTCTTTATAAACTCTATAAAGAAGCATCTATTTTTTACATTAGTTTTATATTTTACCAAATACAACGGAGAAGGTTATGGCCAATGTGGTAGTTGTTGGTACTCAATGGGGAGATGAAGGAAAAGGTAAAATCGTAGATTGGTTATCTGAACAAGCAGATATTGTTGTAAGATATCAGGGGGGGCATAATGCTGGTCATACATTGGTTATTGATAGGGTTAGTTATAAACTATCGCTTTTGCCATCAGGACTAATTCGGGGAAAATTATCAATTATCGGTAATGGTGTTGTAGTTGATCCTCATCATTTTGTTGCAGAATTAAAAAAATTACGTAGCCAGGGTGTGAAGATTACACCAAAAATTTTACGTATTTCCGAAAATGCTCCTTTAATTCTTTCTTTGCACCGCGATTTAGATGCAATTAGAGAAAGTGGTCTTTCAGGTTTAACAATCGGGACGACAAAGCGCGGTATTGGTCCGGCTTATGAAGATAAGGTAGGTCGTCGTTCTATTAGAGTAATGGATTTGGCGGAAACAAGCACGCTTATGGTCAAGATTGAACGACTTTTGCAGCATCATAATGCTTTGCGTCGTGGAATGGGGGTTGCAGAGATCGATTCTCAAGTGCTATATAATGAATTGATACAGGTAGCAGATGATATTTTGCCTTTTATGGATTGTACATGGCGTCTCTTGGATGAAAATTATAGGATGGGGAAGCGCATTCTTTTTGAGGGCGCGCAAGGTGCTTTCCTAGATAATGATTTTGGAACTTATCCTTATGTAACATCATCAAATACAGTTGTAGGGCAGGCATATACTGGTTCTGGTATAGGGCTTGGTTCGATTCATTATGCTTTGGGAATTGCAAAGTCTTATACAACACGCGTTGGAGAAGGGCCATTCCCGACAGAACAGATAAATGAGATTGGTGAATTTTTGGGGGTGCGTGGGAATGAATTTGGCGTTGTAACTGGTCGAAAGCGTAGATGTGGTTGGTTTGACGCTGTGTTAGTACGTCAGATGGTAACAATTTGCGGTATTCAGGGTATAGCATTGACAAAACTTGATGTGTTAGATGGTTTAGATGAAATTAAAATTTGCGTTGGCTATGAACTCGATGGTAAAAGAATTAATTATCTTCCTTCTTCGACGGGCGCTCAAACTCGCGTGAAGCCGATATATGAAACATTGGAAGGCTGGAAGGAAACAACAGCATGTGTATTAAGTTGGGAAAACTTACCAGTGCAGGCTATCAAGTATATACGCTATATTGAAGAACTAATAGGAACGAAGGTGGTTTTAATATCCACTAGTCCGGAACGTGAAGATACTATTCTTGTTACTGATCCTTTTGCAGACTAATTATTTTTGTTTTCTATTCTTCTATAAAAAAGTATAAATTTGAATATGAATGATAGAGAAGTACAAAATAGTATTGTTTATTTGATATATTCATCTTAAATAAGAGCTAATATTTATATTAAATAATTAAATCAATTTATAAAATTATAAAATAAGGGTGCAGCTGAGATTTTTTCAGTATAATAAAAATTGCATAGGATATGGTAGATTTCACTAGAATCTTAAAAAAAACAATTGACGCACAAGGTAATGCTACACCACAGGTGCGAAAACGAATCTATAAACGAGCTATCGAAACACTAGAAAAACAATTTGTAGAAGCAAAAATTGCACAAGAGGTAGCTTATGAACAAAGAAAGATTTTGCAAAATGCTATTACAACTGTTGAAGAAGAATATTTAGCTTCTGAAAAAAAGTTGCTTTTTTTGGGTATTGGTTGGAAATCAATAGGTGCAATTGCAAACGATAAAAACATACAAAATTCTGTATTGTTACAAGATGATGAGTCTTCTGCCTTAAATCTACCAGATGCAGAACCTGTCAATATGGGTGCTTGTTTATTGTCTAAATGTGACAGCAAAAAAGAATTAGTTTTTACTTCGCAAGCAGATCATTCCCATATTGTTTCTCATATTTTTTCTCAAGCTTTACGCCGTGCTAATCGATCATCGATGCAAAAGCGTATCATAACTAGTATTGTTGCCTTTACCAGTGTTACCATTTTAGTTATTGGCATTTTTTTTATTGGTAAGCGTATATTTGTATTAAATGAACACAAGATATCAAATGCAAATATTCAAGCTTCTAATTCATTACCAAAAACGATTTCAGTTAATAAAAAATTGACGCAACGTTTATTAGAGGATGGAAGTGAAATTGATGTTGGCTTAGGTCAAGAAGAGAATTATTCAAATAAGGAAGGAAGTTCAACTGTTGTTGCTAATAATTTTCAGCCAATTGAACAGTTAGGTGAAGCTATTCTCTATAAAACGCGTACGAGTTATGAGACAGAAAAAGTGGCGACAGGTAATGCGCGATGGTCTCTGATAAAGGAAACTGTTAAAGGATCCTCAGAAGAGTCAGCTATACAAGGCGACATAACGATTCCGGATGAAGGGTTATCATTGCGGTTAATTCTACGTCGTAACATCGACATATCTTTTCCTGCTGCATATACTATGGATATTATTTTTATTCTTTCTGATAAATTTTCAGGCCAAGCTATAAGTAGTGTTCAAGCTCTGACTTTTAAGGCAAGTGAACAATCAATTGGGCAGCCTTTGATGAAAACTGTTTCTGCAAAAATTGATGATAACTTTTTTCTTGTTGCATTAAGCAGAAATCATCCATTTCTTGATAGAAATTTACAATTGATGCGGGAATTAGATTGGATACGTTTGGTGTTAACTGATAAAAACGGGCGTATAAATGAGCTCACATTTGCAAAAGGACCAACAGGCGAAGCTATTTTTAATGAGGTTATTAAAAAGTGGCTCATAACGCCAAATAAATTGACAGCTCTTGATCAAAAAAACAAGCGTTGATGGTGGGTGAATAAAAAAGTGAGCAAGCCAAATCCGTTTAAAAGTAGAAAAAACGGCGTATATTGCATCCTATCTCGATTTCAAGAATGCCTACTAAGTATCATTAACTTTGCATTTGTCTTTGAGATAAAGCAGAAGCTCTTATGGATATAGAGTGTTGTACTTTTTCAAATGCACGCATTTCAATTTGCCGTACACGTTCCCGACTAATATTGAATTCATTAGAGAGCTCTTCTAGCGTCAGCGGTTCATCACTCAAACGACGCGCTTTAAATATACGTTTTTCACGTTCATTTAGATTATCCATAGCGTGCGTTAACATAGAACGACGATTTTGCAACTCATCCTGTTCTATCAAAATCTGTTCTTGATTTTCAGAATCGTCGACCAACCAATCTTGCCACTCGCTATTTTCACCTTCTTTTATACGAAGAGGTGCATTGAGTGAAGCATCACCACCGAGTCTACGATTCATTGATATAACTTCATCTTCTGTTACATTTAATTGAGTTGCAATCTCCTTCACTTGCTCCGCATTGAGGTCACCACTATCAAATGCTTGTAGTTTATTTTTTAATTTACGAAGATTAAAAAATAAACGCTTTTGATTAGCTGTTGTCCCCATTTTCACCAGACTCCAAGATCGTAATATGTACTCCTGAATTGATGCTTTAATCCACCACATTGCATAGGTCGCAAGACGAAATCCCCGTTCCGGTTCGAAACGTTTAACAGCTTGCATAAGTCCAATATTACCCTCTGAAATAACCTCTCCAATAGGTAACCCATATCCTCGATATCCCATTGCAATTTTAGCAACGAGACGCAAATGACTCGTAACCAATCTATGTGCAGCTTTGAGATCATTATGTTCACGGTAACGTTGAGCTAACATATATTCTTCTTTTAGCTCAAGCATTGGAAGACGATGTATTTCCTCCAAGTAGTGATTCAGTCCTCCGTCACCTGCTATCACTGATACCAAATTCATATGGGCCATATAGCGCACCCTCCTCTTCCACGAATTTCCTTACAAGGCAAATCCTATTTTTAGATATTTAACTCTCTTTTATAACAGCTGCGTCACTATAATTTTAAATTTTGTTCAAAAATGGATATTTTATTATAAAATCATGAAAAAGACAAAAGTTTCAATTCATTTTTCTAAAATTATTAATAAGTTCAGCCATATCTTGAGGGAGTGGTGAAGAAAAAGACATAACTTCATTTGTGGCAGGATGCTCAAAAGTAAGACTGGCCGCATGGAGAGCTTGTCTCTTAAGTTGATTAATTGCGTTTTTTACTATGGGATTAAGTGTATTTGATTTTGTTTTAAAAGCGTTCCCATAAACAGTATCGCCTATCAGTGGATGCCCGATATGAGCCATATGAACACGAATTTGGTGTGTGCGACCAGTTTCTAAACGACATTCTAAAAGGCTAGCAATAGATGTTTTATCGGCACAGGTTCCATATTTTTCAAGTAAGGAAAAATGTGTAATTGCACGGCGAGCGTGAGGATTTTGGCTATGAACAACAGCTTGTTTTATTCGGTTATGAGGAGAACGGCCAAGGGGTGCATCAATTGTTAAAATATTCTTTTTGGGGTATCCCCAAATTAAGGCATGGTAACATCTATCTAGTGAAGTGTTGCGTCCGTGATCAAAAAATTGGGCACTAAGATTTTTATGCGCAAAATCATTTTTAGCAACAACCATAACTCCACTTGTATCTTTATCAAGACGATGGACGATACCAGGACGCTTAATACCACCGATACCTGATAGGCTATCGCCACAGTGGTAGATAAGGGCATTAACTAGCGTACCAGTCCAGTTCCCATTACCAGGATGAACAACAAGACCTGCTGGTTTATTGATGACAATGACATGGTTATCTTCAAATAAAATATCTAATTCAATAGCTTCAGCGCTTGGTTTTGCAGCGCTAGGAGCAGGAATTTTTAATTCAACTATTAGATTAGGTTTTAATTTCGTTTTAGGTTCCTTCATTAATTGACCATTAATTTTAAGAAAACCTGCGCGGATGAGGGTTTGCAAACGTGAACGTGACAACTCATTCTGGCATTGTTTAGAAAGCCATTGATCAAGTCGTTGCCCAAGAGCACTCTCATCCGTTATCCATTGTACCAATATATGATCCTAATTAAGCTTTTAATAAATTTTTCTACCAGTATGAAATTGCTTTGGTATCTAAAAATTCTTTAATACCCCATTGTCCGCCTTCACGTGCACGGCCAGAAAATTTGACTCCTCCAAAGTAACTACCACTGGGTAAGCCATGTCCATTAATTTCTACCATACCAGATCGCATTTGCACAGCGATACGTCTACATTTGTTTTGATCCTGCGATTGTATATAGTTTGATAGACCATATTCGGTATCATTGGCTAAAGCGACGGCTTGGTCTTCCGTATTAAAAGGAAGAATCGAAAGAACTGGGCCAAATATTTCTTCTCTAAAAATACGCATATTAGGTTTCACATCAGAAAAGACTGTTGGGCGTACATAATAACCACGTTTCATTCCCATCGGTAAACCAGAGCCACCTGCAATAAGAGTTGCACCTTCATCAATTCCGGATTGAATAAGCTCTTGAATTTTATCGTACTGCTGTTTTGATACTACAGGACCAATGTGATCCCCCGCTTGGTGGCTTGGCCCTACTTTTGTTTTTTCAGCGATATCTTTGGCTGTTTTGATGGCTCTGTCATAAATAGTATGCTCTACAAGCATGCGCGTTGGTGCATTACAACTTTGTCCACTGTTATAAAAGCAATGCTGCACACCACGTTGAATAGCTTCTGAATCAGCATCGGCAAAAATGATATTAGCTCCTTTACCTCCAAGTTCGAGACAAACTTTTTTTAAAGTGTCGCTAGCATTTTTGGAAATAGATTTTCCTGCTCTGGTTGATCCTGTAAAACTTATCATTTCTAAATCTGGATGAGAGGCTATGTAAGAGCCTATATTGCTCCCATCTCCATTGATTAAATTAAAAACACCAGCAGGTAGAGCAGCTTCATCTAAAATTTCAGCAAAGAGCATAGCAGAGAGAGGGGCAATTTCAGAAGGTTTCAATACCATTGTGCATCCTGCCAATAAAGCAGGAATAACTTTAAGAGTTACCTGATTCATAGGCCAATTCCATGGGGTAATTAATCCTACCACGCCGATAGGATCATAGTGAAGAATAGCTTTTTCATTTCCTTCTACTAAAACATTTTGGAATGAAAACTCTTTGAAAGCTTTTATAAAGTTGCGAATATGAGAATAGCCTGATGCAGTTTGTGCATTGCGTGCCATATCAATAGGCGCTCCCATTTCCATCGAAATGGTTTTTGCCATATCTTCTGAATGTTTTTCATAAATATCTAAAATTTTTTCAACGAAGCTAAGTCTTTCATTCACTGGAGTTGTTTTCCAGCTTTGAAAAGCATTTTTAGCAGCGCTAATTGCTCTATCCGCATCTTTTTTATTACAAATACTAATGACAGCACAAGCTTCCTCTGTCGATGGATTAATGACATATAAATCATTCGGAGCATCTGGATCATCCCATTGACCATTAATATAAAGTTTACGTTTATTAAGCATGTTGTGTTCCCTACCTTGTTGTTATTAATTTCACTCTATTTGAAAAAAATAATAAGGATAATTTTATAAAAAGTGAAGAAATAAAGTTTCCCTGTATAATTCAAGACGGAAGATAGAGGCAATATTGCTTGTGCAGATGTGGGGAAAAAGTGTGTCGTTAGTACGCTATAATTTTTTCATAAAATAGTTATTACTGGAAAAAAGTTATTAACCTTCATGTTATATGTTCTGTGCGTTCTTTATTGAAAAGACAATTGTTCTCATTGCTGCAATTTTGTTGGGTATCATGCATAATTCGAAAACAAAATCTATTTCTATGTCTTCCATTTCTGATGAAAATGCAGAAATTGTATCAGGAAAAAACTCGTCTGTTGAAATTGCTAAAATATTTACTTATCCAGAAGTATGGAAAAAGGCATTTGCTTTTGGACAAAATGTACGTTTCACGCGAACACCAGAAGTTGAGATTCTACGTCGTCGCATAGAAACAGATCCAATTTTTGCGGAACAGTTTAAAATTTCTGCTGAGAAAAAGCAGAAAAAGCTTACGGAAATTCCGTGTCATAGCAAAAAAACAGTAAATCCGCAGTTAACTGAAAGCGGAGTTGATTCTCTATCCCTTAAAGATAAAAAGCTATTTTGTGATTTAACAGTTCTGGGACAGTCATCACAACAAAATCTTGATATTCAGATTGAAGAAAATGCAGAAAAGTATAAGTTACGAGTAGAGAATACGAATACGGTGTCTTCAAAAAAGCTTACTTTTTACCTTTCTGATAATGTATTTTTTGAATGTGAGCCCTTTATATTAGAACAGGTCGATACTAAAATTTTCAAAAAAGATACAACATCTGTTGAGCGTAAAGATGATGATGTGATACACGGTACTGTTTCTGCTTTTGATGAGTCAATCACCGCTTTTTATCGTGTTCTTGAATACCGCTTTCCCAAATTATATGATTCAATTAAATCAGAATCTTCAACTGAGGATATTCAAGGCATTAGGGAAACCCCCAATTTAAGATGTGCAAATAGTGAAACGAACACTGTTGAAAAAACTCAAATATTTAATTCTGATCCTGCTCTTGAAAAGACTACTAATGCACGCAACGATGTAAAGGCTACCACAATAACCAAAAAACTTAATAGTGTTACTGATCGTACAGAAGAAGATATTGAAAAAGGTCCAGAAAGTTTTTCTATACCGGGAGAAAAAAGAAAAATATTAAGCACCTCTAGTGCGTTGTTAAGGAATCCTAATTCCAATTTTATGCCAAATTGTCAACCTGTTGATTGTACTAATTATAAACTTCCTTCGATCAATTTATTGCAAGATCCTATTTTTCATGATGGTACAATTATTACGCAAGAAGCATTGGAGCGTAGTGCAGGACTTTTGGAAAGTGTTTTGGAGGATTTTGGAATTAAAGGTGAAATTATCCACGTTCATCCAGGGCCAGTGGTAACGATGTACGAATTTGAGCCTGCTGCCGGAGTAAAGTCATCGAGGGTCATTGGTCTTTCTGATGATATTGCTCGTTCTATGTCTGCTATTTCCACACGTGTTGCTGTGATACCGGGACGCAATGTTATTGGTATTGAATTGCCAAATGCAGTTCGTGAAACGGTTTATTTACGCGAATTAATTCAATCAAATTCTTTTCGGGAAAGTCAATTTAAACTAGCTCTTGCTTTGGGAAAAGGAATTAATGGTAAACCTGTAATTGCAGAATTAGCTAAAATGCCTCATTTATTGGTTGCAGGAACAACAGGGTCAGGAAAATCTGTTGCGATTAATACAATGATTTTATCGATTCTTTATCGAATGACACCGAAACAGTGCCGTTTCATTATGGTTGATCCCAAAATGTTAGAGCTGTCTGTTTATGATGGTATTCCACATCTATTAACTCCTGTGGTGACTGATCCTAAGAAGGCTGTAACAGCTTTAAAATGGGCGGTTCGTGAAATGGAAGATCGTTACCGAAAAATGGCTAAATTAGGTGTGCGTAATATTGATAGTTTTAATGTAAGAGTTGCATTAGCAGCACAAAAAGGTGAAACAATCATGTGCACTGTGCAGTCAGGTTTTGATAAGGAAAGCGGGAAAATGCTTTATCATGAAGAAGCAATGGATTTGACACAGCTTCCTTATATTATTGTTATTGTTGATGAAATGGCTGATCTTATGATGGTGGCCGGTAAGGAAATAGAGAATGCTATTCAACGTTTAGCTCAAATGGCACGCGCTGCAGGTATTCATCTTATTATGGCAACACAGCGTCCTTCTGTTGATGTCATTACAGGCACAATTAAGGCAAATTTTCCTACACGCATTTCTTTCCAAGTGACGTCAAAAATTGATAGTCGTACAATCTTAGGAGAACAGGGCGCTGAAACACTTTTAGGTCAAGGGGATATGTTACATATGGCAGGTGGTGGGCGTATTGTGCGTGTTCATGGACCTTTTGTTTCTGATGAAGAAGTTGAATCGATAGTTGCACATCTTAAAGTACAAGGGAAACCCGATTATTTAGCAAAAGTAACAGATAGTGAAGAGGATGCTGAAGATACAGATTGTTCTGATTCAATTGAAAAAGTTGCTGCTGCAGAAAATATAGGTGATGATGGTGATAAACTTTATCTGCAAGCTGTTAAGATTGTCATGCGTGATAAAAAATGTTCGACATCTTATATTCAACGTCGACTTTCAATCGGCTACAATAAAGCAGCTTCGATAGTGGAACGAATGGAAGAAAAAGGCATTGTTGGAGCAGCCAATCATGTTGGTAAACGTGAAATTCTAATCAATGAATATAATGGGAAGCAAGATAGTTTTACGGACTCATAACGGAGATATTTAAAAACTGGAAATATTAAATGGAAATAGATTGGGAGAAAATATCTTTCATTAAATGCTGGTGAATAGTACTGAGTACAAAGGATGATTGAGATGTCTTTGGCGTTTTAAAATTATCTGAAATATAAAGGAATTTAACAAAGCTATATGAATAAAACAAATGGCTGATGTTTTTTGAGCTTTTTAGTTTTAAAGGTGAACGATATTCATTTCTTAGCGATTTTACTATTAAGCTTTTCTATTTTTGACATTGAGTAAACAGTTCAATAGCATGTTGATGGTTCTTTTAAATAGCTTACTATTGAATTATTTGCTTTGCCGGTTTTTGATGCTAAAAATAGATCTACAATTTTCATAGTTGGTATTTAAAAAATGCAAGAAAAAAGTGATGAAGAGCCAGGTACAAAAATATCAGGCCTTTCAGAGGTAGAGCGTGCAGCTTTTGGTGAAATTGCAGAACGGTTACGTGGTGAATTGCATTCATCTTTAGGCTCCGAGCATTTATCTGAAAAAATGGCGATTGAAATGCCATTTGCTCGAACATTGCCTGTAAATGTGATAAAACAAATCCTTATAAAAGAACCAGCAGTGGTTTTATCACTATTGGATACAGTTACTGATGGTATTTTGTGGCTGGATGGACAGGGATGTATTCAATCAGTTAGTAGTGCAGCTTTGGCATTAACTGGCTATGAAATAAACGAATTATTGGCAAAGTCGTTATCATCATTATTTACTTTGCAAAGTCGTTCTTCGGTGGAAAAATATTTTAAGTTAATTCGTTTGAAAGAAAAAGGTCGGGCTTTAAATAATGGTGAAACAGTTGATTTAGTAACAAAAAGTCATAAAAATATAACAATCTTTATGATCATCATACCTTTGGTGCGACAAGATAATTATGCTGTGATTTTACGTGATATGACAAAAGTGGTTCTATCTTTAGATAAAAAGGATGAAGAAAATAAAACTGCTGGAATTGTCCATGAAATGCGGACACCTTTGAATGCTCTCATCGGTTTTGCGGAAATCATGATAGAGGGTCGCTTTGGTTCTATAGATAATGAGCGTTATCGTGGATATTTACGTGATATTATTTCATCTGGAAAACATATATTATCGTTAGTTAATCAATTATTAGAGTGCTCGAAAGAAAATCATTTTAATTCAGGGAATAAGATTAATAGGTCTCTTATGGCTGAAGCATTTGATGTGGTATCTTGTTTGCGTGCAAGCATAGCTTTTCTTGAAACGCAGGCTAATCATAATGGTATTATTATGCGAATTGTTGCACCGGTTCATGTGCCGTTTATTTGTGTGTCGCAACAGATATTTCGTCAAATTATATGGAATCTGCTCTCTAATGCTATCCGTTTTACACCATCTGGTGGGCAAATTGTTGTTCACGTTTCTTATGTAAAAAAAGAGCGGGTAAAAATTTCTGTGAGCGATAACGGTATAGGGATGAACGATGAAGAAATTGTTCAGGCTATACAGCCTTATGGTCAAGTAGAGCGCAAAGATGGTCGATCTGGTGATAGCGCTTTTGTTGGCACTGGCTTAGGTTTGCCTATGTGTAAGGCAATGGTAGAAAAGAGCGGTGGCCAATTTATGCTATTTTCAAAGCCTAATCATGGAACAACAGTAGAAATGTTTTTTCCTATATTGCATGAAAAGGTTCATAGATAAATTATTCCGTTTTGTTGAGAATAAACTTCTCATTTTTTGTAGGATTTATTTTTCTCAAGATGTTTTGGAAGTTTCTCTTTTTTCTTGTTTCTGATCCCAGCTTTCTATTGCACTCAATTTCATTGACCTTTTACTTGCAGTTTGGGTAATTATGTCAGAAAAATCAATTTTATCTGTGATACATAATAATATTATTGACAGTCTAATAGTATTGATAAAACTATTGAAAATGTTTTACAATTATGGCAGATGCTTTTTACACTGATTGCAAGATCATTCATATTTTCTTTTATGGCAAATGCTTTGAATAGCATGCTTCCATATTTACCCATATAAATACGGATGAGTTTTATTCTTTCTTTTAATAAAAAGAAGAGGGCAGAAAAGCTCTTTTATTTGCAAGATTAATTTTACAAATATAAAAAATTGTTATGAAGAATATATTAGAGTACCTTAATAAACAAACCGGTTGATTATAGGGCTCAGGTTAACGAAGATTTTTTTGAAAAGCGTATTCTCTTCCCTTAACTAGAAAAGAATTGCGTTTAATTTTCGGTTTTTACTGTTTTGGGGATTTTAAAAATAAAATCTTTTTATAGCATAAGTTCTATTTTTTGAATGTTCATAAATATGAACATAAATGATGACCATGGATTGTAAATTTTTTAGTATTCATTAAGAGGAGCCTCCAATTTTGTTCATTATATTTATTATGTTTATTTGTGATTTTGTATATTAAATGGTTTGTATGAGATGCAATAGGTTATGTTTAGTTGTGGAGAAGGATTGATGAGTTTTTTTCGTTGTATTGGTCGTTCTGCTTTATTTATGTTAGATCCAGAATATGCACACCGTTTAGCGATTATCAGTCTGAAAAGTGGATTAAAAAGTTGCCAAAAGGTTGTTGATAGACGTTTGTGTGTGACTGTTGCAGGTCTTGCATTTGAGAATTTCATTGGTCTTGCTGCGGGTTTTGATAAAAATGCAGAGGTGGTGGATGCTGTTTTTCGTTTAGGGTTTGGTTTTACTGAAGTTGGTACAGTTACACCCAAACCTCAGGCGGGAAATTCTAAACCACGGCTTTTTCGTTTGAGAGAAGATGAAGCTATCATTAATAGGATGGGCTTTAATAATGAAGGTCACCAGATTGTCTACAGCAGGATTTGTGTTTGTAAAAGGCCCGGCATTATAGGAATTAATATTGGCGCAAATAAAGATACAGTTGATAAAATTAATGATTATATCACGGGCATTTCTTGTTTTTATGATGTTGCTGATTATTTTACGGTTAATATTTCTTCGCCTAATACGCCTGGTTTACGAAATTTACAGGTTCGTGAAAATTTACATCTTTTGATTAATGCTATTTCAAAAATGCGCAGTGAACAGAAAAAGAAGCATGGATTCTCCATTCCAATTTTTTTAAAAATTGCGCCTGATTTATCAGAGGAAGAACTAAATGATATAGCTGAAGAAATAAAACTTTCTGATTTTGAAGGTGTAATTATTTCCAATACCACTCTTTCACGTCAGGGGTTGACGGATAATATATTAAGCAGTGAAGAGGGAGGACTCTCTGGGCGTCCATTATTTGAGAGCTCTACTATTGTGCTTGCCAAAATGCGTCAAAAATTAGGTAAAGATATTGCAATTATAGGTGTTGGTGGTGTAAAAGATGCAAAAACAGCTTTAGAAAAAATTAAAGCGGGTGCAGACTTAATTCAATTGTATAGCGGGATGGTTTATGAAGGACCAGATATTGCTACCACTATTTTGAAAGAGATTTTGCAACTTATGCAACAGGATGGTATTGATAATATAAAAAATTACCGTGATCAACATGTTGAATATTGGGCAGAGCGCGCATTGCGTTTATGATAAAATTAGTTTTTTTAATAAAAAAATGTGAGATTTCTTTTAGGGGGCTTGCAAACTTTTCTGATCTTCCTTATGTCAGACTAAGAGGAAGTGAGTGTTTACTAAATAGTAAATACTGAGTAAGATGTTTATTTATGCGGTTGTAGCTCAGTTGGTTAGAGCGCTGGTTTGTGGCACCAGAGGTCGTAGGTTCAAATCCCACCAACCGTACCAGTCTTCACTATGTTAGATATGATAAGCAACTTATAATGATTGTGATGCATATTTTACTTTGATAGGAGCTGTAGTGCTCTTAAAATGAGATTGATACATTTTTGTATAGTATTTATATGCAATTAGAGTAATGCTATAATAGCCAATATTGATTTTTGATTGTTATATTCTAACTGTAACAAATAGTAAAAAAATGAAAAGCAAAGATTTTGGGACTGTTGCTGATTTTTTCAAAAATTTACGTGGTGTGGACAGTTGGGAGCAAGCTTCTCAATGGCTCACCTTTCGGAATATCGAAAATATTGAATGTATTACACCTGACCAAGCGGGTGTGGCACGTGGCAAGGTTATGCTATCTAAAAAGTTCATATCAGAAACATTATTAGCGTTGCCTTCAGCTGTTTTTATGACAACAATTTCAGGAGAGTATCCCGAAGATGGTCGTGGTTTTGAATATCCTAAAACAGATGGTGATTTACACCTTGACCCTGATCTTTCTACATTAAGCATTATCCCTTGGGAAGATAATCCTACTGCACAGGTGATTTGTGATCTTGTATATCAGAATGGACAAGTCGTGGATTATACGCCACGAAATGTTTTACGAAGAGTGATTGGTTTCTACACTCAAATAGGATTAGCACCAATTGTTTCACCAGAAATTGAGTTTTATTTGGTAGAAAAGAATCCTGACCCGGATTATCCTTTAGTTCCTCCAGTTGGTCGTTCTGGTCGTTCAATTGGTAGGGGACAGGGCTATTCGATGGCTGGAGTGAATGAATTTAATGATCTAATTGATGATATTTATTACTTTTCAGAAGCACAAGGATTGGAAATTGATACGCTTATTCATGAGGAGGGAACCGGACAATTTGAAATTAATCTACATCATGGAAATCCGGTTGAATTAGCTGATCAAGTTTTTATGTTAAAACGAACAATTCGTGAAGCGGCATTTAAGCATGATATGTACGCAACTTTTATGGCTAAGCCTATTCAAGGGCAACCAGGATCTGCTATGCATATCCACCAATCAGTTGTTGATAAAAAGACGGGCGTTAATATTTTTACGGAGAAGGATGGCAAGGAAAGTGTTTTTTTTCGTCATTTTATAGGTGGATTACAAAAGCATATGCCTGGAGTTCTCGTGATGCTTGCTCCTTATGTGAACTCTTATCGCCGTCTTATGCCTAATGCTTCTGCTCCTGTTAATTTGCGATGGGGGTATGATAATCGTACTACTGCTTTTCGTATTCCACGTTCTGCTCCACAGGAACGGCATGTTGAAAATAGAATTCCTTCATCAGATGCTAATCCTTATTTAGCATTTGCAGCTTCTTTGACTTGTGGTTTCATTGGTTTGCAAAAAAAGATTGAACCAGATGAGCCAGCAGTAGATAATGTGAATGCCGATAATATCGAATTACCGCGAGGACTTATTGAGGCTGTGAATTTATTTGAACAAGATACGGCTGTACGTGCTATTTTAGGGGATGTATTTGTAAACACTTACGCTGCAATTAAACGACAAGAGTTTGAAACTTTTATGGAAGTAATTAGTCCATGGGAGCGTGAGTATCTTTTGCTTAATGTTTAATCTTTATCATAATGATTGATTATAATCCAATTTCTTTAGGAATTTCTTGGTATGAAGATACTTTAAAGGAACGTCCTTCTTATCCATTTTTAGGTGAACAGATACAGTGCGATGTGGCCATAGTAGGAGGTGGGTTCACAGGGCTTTCAGCTGCGTACCATTTAGCTAAGGCAGGAGTTAACGTTGTTTTGCTTGAAGCTGCACGTTTTGGTGATGGTGCTTCAGGACGCAATGGTGGTCAATTAGGTACGGGCCAACGACAGTGGGTAGAAATATTAGAGAAAAATTATGGTTTTGAGCGCAGTAAAATTCTGTTTGATTTAGCTGAAGAAGCGAAAAGAGATATTTTATCTTGGTGTGCTATGCCTGATTGTGATAGCGACTTTATGGTAGGGCAGCTTTCTGTGACTCACAGGAAACGTGAAATAATATCTTATCAACGGCATGTTGAGATTATGCAGCGCTATGGTTATCATGGTCTCACTTTTATAGATAAGGATGAAACAGCCAAGCGACTTGGGTCATGTTTTTATTGCGGTGGTATTTATGATGTAGAGACTGGTCATGTAAATCCTTTAAAATTGGTTGTTTGGTTGGCAAAAAATGCAAAAAACGCTAATGCTAAGCTTTATGAAAAAACACAAGTAACTGCAATAAAGCGCAGTGGTGGCTGCTATGTCCTTATAACAGAGCGAGGTAATGTAAAGGCCAATCATATTTTATTAGCAACCAATGCTTATAGGCTTGGGCTTCAACGTTTGATTGAGAAAAATATTGTTTCTATCAACTCTTATATTGGAGCAACTGAACCATTACCGACGCAGAGTTCAATTCTTGTGGAAGGCGAATCGGTCGATGATTCTCGGTTTATGGTTCGTTATTTTCGCAAAAGTTTTGACAATCGTTTACTATTTGGTGGAGTAGAGAGTTACAATAATAAGCATCCTGTAAATTTAGATGAGAAAATAAAAAGGCAGATTTTTGAAATTTATCCTTACTTACAATCGGTCAATTTGACACATTGCTGGGGTGCAACGGTTGCTATTACGATTGAACGTATGCCTTATGTTCGACAACTTTTACCAGGGGTAACTTATTGTGGTGGTTATTCGGGGCATGGGGTTATTATGGCTCCTTTTATGGGGAAGTTATACGCTGAATGGTTTACTGGGAAGTGTGAGCGATTTAAGTCTTTTCAGGATTTAAAGATTTCATCTTTCCCAGGGGGAAGGCTTTTGCGTTATCCGCTTGTATTTTTGGCAATGTATTGGTTCTCTTTAATGGATCGCTTTTAATTGGGCATCATCTCGTATAAAAAGTTAATAGTTTGCTTAAATATTTTCTGTAATAACCAGAACTCTATAAATTGTATTAGCTCCTAATAATTGAATGAAAAGAATTGATAAGCTTATGGTTGAGAAAACGGTATCAGTTTTTTCTTTGATTTATTTTGTGTAGAGATGATAATTGGGGCGCCACATAAAATTAATATCTGCCTCATATTTTAGCGCTTTTGATAATTCATTAAGTCACTAACGGTATCATTAGATTTATATGCTCTTTTTAAATAATGAGGGATATCAAAGTAGTCTTGTTTATTATTATATTGTGATATTATTATAGAATTGGAGCAAAACAATTTAGTAAAGCAAAAGACATGGATTACCATTTTAAAATAATTGGCTACATGACATATGTGCAAAACAGTATTGATAAAAATCCAATTTTGGGCGTTGATTCCTAGACTCCTATTTTACGAGGAAATGATTCAACATTTGATAATATGACAGTTTGTTAATAACATTATGTACGAGTTCATTAAAGTATTTAAACTATATAAACTACGTTTAGCCAATGGTTGCTGAATCTTTCTAAGATTGGAAGTTTACAGTATTTATCATTGAGTGCATGGGCTAGATTGCTATGGTGCAATTTCTGTTTTAGGCTGTGGTGGAAATATCATTTTATTAATTATGCAAATGCTATACGTGTGATAAAAAACTATAATTTTGTATCATCGAGTATTTCTTGATATCAATAATATAGGAGAGTACACTGTACATAGATGATGATATAGATAATATTTGAGTATTGTATATAATTTAAATACAATTTAATAATGATATCTTGAAAAAGCCTATAGAAAAAGTGTGTAGAATTAGAAATTAGTGTTGATAATTGGCGTTTTGAACACTTACAGTTTTTCATTTATAAACTGGTTAGCGAATGTTTTTATATAGATTTTAAAAACGTTGTGGTTTTCAAGCATATTTCCCATCCTATTTTTGATATGGATTCGGTAAATTTATTATTTGTCTTCAGCTTAATAAGTGCGTAAAAAACAACAGCATAGGTTCTTATGGGGTGCATTTTGTGTATTTCGTTGACATGAATTTTATGTCTGTATTTTTTGAAAAAAGTATGTCCTATTGGCTGATAAATATTTACTAATGGATATTATTTATGGAAATGAATACTGTTTATATTCTATGAGGAAATTGGGTTTATTGGGTATCATATTGCTGTAATTCTTAACGAATAAAAAGCAGCAAAGTAGCCTGTTCATAGGTATGATACATTAGTTAATGTTTTATATGTTTTGTGGAATATGATGGAATGTATATGGAATCATTTAATTTAGAAAATAAGAATGCATGGAATTAATATCGATCGTTTAAATTTTGAGACGCCTACTGCTTTAGCTTTGGCATTAGCTGATCGGGTTGCAGCAGAGCTTAGTGTGTCTGTTCGTGAACACAGGCGAGCGGTTTTAGCTGTATCTGGTGGGAAAACACCAGAACTGTTTTTTCATTATTTGTCAAAAGCTGACATTGATTGGCAAAATATTATTATTACTTTAGTTGATGAACGTTTTGTTCCTATTGATCATGAACGCTCCAACGAATATGTTGTGCGTCGTTATTTGTTGCAAAATTTTGCGGCTAAAGCACGTTTCGTTGGTCTTTATCATAAAACAGTTACTGTTGAGCTTGCAGCTTTTTCAGCAGCGAGCCGTATCAACACTTTGCCTAGACCATTTGATGTTGTTGTTTTAGGAATGGATGTTGATGGACATACCGCCTCCTTTCTTCCTGATGCTGATCGTTTGAAGCAAGCTCTTGATCTTCGGACGCGAGCGCTTGTTTTGCCTATTCATGCAAAGAGTGCTCCTGAACCAAGGCTTACCTTAACTTTACCGATTATATTGCAAGCTCGTTATATTGTTCTCCATTTTGAAGGGTTACAGAAACGTGATTGTTTTGAAGAGGTTTGTCAGGACGGATCTGAAATGCAAATGCCTGTTCGGGCAATTTTGCGCTATGCTCATCATCTTCTTCAGGTTTATTGGTCACCTGCAGAAAATAAAATAAGTGAAATAGAGCATAATACGGGTGCTAACGCTTAGTTTTTTTGTGGCAGTAAAATGTGCAGTTACATAAAATATGAGCATTTTCTATATATTATTGGTTATCGTCATAGAAAGGTTTTACATTCATCTATTCTTTATTGTATGTTACTTTAAGAATTCAACAATAAGAAAAGCTTTCAATCTTCAATATTTTAAAGGAGAGCGTCCGGTTGAATTTTTGAGGTAGATCCAAAGGGCTATTGAGTTTAACAAGGAACATGCGTGGAAGATTGAAGAATAAAAGCACAGCACCAAGTAGACTATAGTTTAGAGACAGCTTAACTTATAATGCTTTTAGTAAGTTTTTAAGAGAGCTAGTCGTTGTTTAGAAGAAATTTAGTATATAAAATCATGTGGAATGCATTAGAAAACAAAAGAAGTTATTGAACCTTTTGAATTTAGGCAGGAAAGAAATTAAGCTATTTATAATAGTGAAATTAGTTTAGATGATTTTAAAAACTATGCTACGATAGAAACGTAACTGAGGTGCTATAATTATTCATTATCGAAGGTTAGAAAGTAAAAATGGATATTGTCAGAGCTTGATAAACTAAAGCAATTTTAGTGCCAAAATATATTATCAGCAATGAGTGTAATTATGATAAAGAATCCTTTTTGCGGCTTATATAATGTTAGAACATTTTTTTTACTGGTTGTAGGATGGGGGTGAGAGAGGTATCTTTTTTAATTCAAGTGGGTACACGTTAGCTTTTAAAAAGATGTTAAAAACTAATGTGCAAACAGTTATTAAAATTATGCTCAATATAAGTTTTATTTATTCAGTTAGTTAATCATAAAGTTAACAGAATACCTGACCAGTATAAATAAAAGCAAAAGTAATGTAATTCAAGAAAAGTTTGTAAGATATTTAAAATTTCGGGATAGGAAGATTATGTAATCTAGCGGTGGCTTTGAGCGTATTAACCATGAGCATAGCAATTGTCATTGGTCCAACCCCTCCAGGAACAGGGGTAATAGCTGTGGTTTTTTCTTTTACCTCTTCAAAGTCAACATCACCAACAAGATGTATTTTCCCTATACCTTTTTCTGGTACTGCAATGCGATTAATGCCAACATCAATAACGATGGCTCCATTTTTAATCCAATCTTTTTTAATCATGTGAGGACGGCCAACAGCTGCTACTAAAATATCAGCGCTGCGACATACATCATCGATATCTCGGGTACGGCTATGGGCAACTGTTACAGTAGCATTGGCTGCTGTTAAGAGGGTTGCCATAGGCTTGCCAACAATATTAGACCGTCCAACAACGACAGCATCAAGACCAGATAAATCGTGCCCACATTGCTGTTTAATCATCATCATTATACCCGCTGGAGTGCAGGGAATAATAGCATCTTCTAGAGCATTTGCAGAAAGTTTTCCTATATTGATATAATGAAAACCATCAATATCTTTTTGGAAGGAAATAGCTTGTGTTACGCGATTTGTATTGATATGCTCAGGTAAGGGAATTTGCACTAAAATACCATGGATTTTAGAATCAGCATTTAATCTTGCAATTAATTGAAGAAGTTCTTCTTCTTGTACATCCTTGGGAAGGACGTGCTTGATGGATAAAAAACCACATTCTTCAGCTTTTTTACTTTTTGATGCGACATATACTTGACTTGCGGGATTATCTCCGACAATTATAACGGCGATACCAGGTTGTATCTCGTAGTGTGTGCGGAGTTTTATTGTTTCAGCTTTAACTTTCACAATGATCTCTTCAGCAAGCTTTTTTCCGTCGATAATATTATTCATAAGAGGCTATCCCTTTCGATAGGATTGTTTGTTTTTTTGAGCATTTTCTGACCATACAATAGAGCATTGTAGCAATATTAATGTGAAAAGTGATGAAGGTAGTTTTATATCTTTTAAATTTTAGGAAGACTTTAAAATAGTTGTTTTGTGAAGAAGCAGCAATATTGTTGTCTAAATAAACTTTGGATAAGAACAAGAATAATTCAGTTATTAAATTTAAATTCTCGTTTAGTTCGTTATAAAAGAAAAAATTATGTACTTCGAGGTAATAAAGTTTTTGAGCTTTGATTTCATTACAGTTATTTTGTTGTTTTGAGTTAGTGTTTTCTCTTTACTCTATTTTTATTTATAGATGTGATTCGTGTTAGTTCGGTGCAGGATTTGATTGTGTCGGTAAGTTATAATGTACAATTACATAATTCATTATGGTTAAGTTTTTTCTTAAATGTGAGATGGGTGAGCGCTGAAATATGTTTTCTAACCGGCTGTTAAGATATAATTTAAATGATTTGCAAGCAAGAGTTGTGGAGAATAAGTAGTTTTTCTTAGTCAATAACGGTTGTTTTATTAACGGTTTTAAATTGATAGGATATTCAAACAAGATTTTTATATAATACGATGATGTGGTAGAATCGGTGATGCGTACAGTGAATAGAGGCCTGTTCATTGAAGAGAAGGTTGCAGCTGTTACTGTTCATAATTGGTGGAGTGTATTTACAATGAAGCCACAATGAAAACAATAGATGTAGAGATACTAATTGTTCTGCGAGTAGTTTTGTTATGGGCCATTTGCTTTTTCTTAAATCTGCAAGGCAATATCATTGCAATTTGGGGGATAAAAGAGATGTTTATATAAATTGATTTTTATTTTGTAGTGTTAGAGAAGATCAAATTTTAAAAAAATGCTACATTAATGCAAGTCTTAAAGATATTTAAGAGTGCATTTATTTAATTTGAGAGGAGATACCATATCCATCTTTTATAACGATGTATTTTCCACCCGCTCCAACTGAACCAATTCCTACAGAAACCGCAATAAAAGCTAAGATAATAGTAATAGTGACAATTGTGGCCTTTTTAGCAGACATATTCTTTCCAATCATGTGATCAATGACTATAGGCAATGTAAAATTGTGTTTATTATGAATTTATATGGGGGTAGAACTGTTTAATATTTTCTTCGTTCCGTTATTATTTTATAAAGATAAAGAATTTCTATAGTTTTTATGTACTATCATGCTCTAGATACAACTTTTTCTTTATTTTTAAAAGGTTATAGTTAATTAAGGCACAGTTTTTATGCGCATAAATTATAAGCTTAAAAGGTTGTTTATTAAACAGCCACTGTTTTTGGATAAAGAAATCAAGATAGAAGGGGCACAAGCTTCTTATCTCGTACGTGTTTTACGTATGCAAGAAGGAGATGAAATTTTACTTTTCAATGGACAAGATGGAGAGTGGCTTGCTAAACTCATCGTTGTTAAGAAAAAGTTTGTTGTAGTTCAACTTATTTGTCAAGAAAGATTACAAACGGCATATTCAGATATCATTTATTGTTTTGCACCACTTAAGAGCGCTCGTTTGGATTATATGGTACAAAAAGCTGTGGAAATGGGTGTCTCGGTGTTACAACCTGTTGTAACGCATCATACGCAAGTTACGCGTATTAATATGGATAGAATGAAGGCTAATGTTGTTGAGGCTTCTGAACAGTGTGGTATTTTGTCTTTGCCTGAATGTATTGCTTCCGTGTCTTTAGTAGAGCTTTTAGCGCGTTGGGATAAAAGGAGGACTTTATTTTTTTGTGATGAAGGACACAAATCATACAATCCATTGCCTGTTTTAAAAAAGCATGAAGTTTCTGCGTTGGGGATTTTAATTGGACCAGAGGGTGGATTTAGTGAAGAAGAGCGTGATCTCTTAAAAAAATATTCTTTTGTGATTCCAATATCATTAGGTCCACGTGTTTTACGTGCTGATACTGCGGCTGTTGCTGCCTTAGCTCTTCTTAATGCTATTGGGGGGAATTGGGTTAATTGACTGAGAAGTTTATAAAGTCATTTTAAATGATTCATTAAAATAATAGAACTAATGATAGGATCAGATAAGTTATGGCACTTGATATAACAGATGAAAGTGAAATTTATAATTTAGATTCCTTGGTTAGCTATTTCCAAGGGGGGTGTAAAGGAAAAAATGATTGGCGTATTGGTACAGAGCATGAGAAGATCCCATTTTATAAAGATGGTTTTCATCCTGTTCCTTATGAGGGAACAAAAGGAATCCGCGCACTTTTAGAGGGAATGCAAGAAGCTTTAAAGTGGGAACCTGTTTTAGATAAAGGGAATATTATTGGGCTTGTAGGATCAGTTGATCAAGGCGCTATTTCTTTGGAGCCTGGAGGACAATTTGAATTATCTGGTGCACCGTTGAAAACGGTTGGCCAGACTTATAATGAGCTTATGGAGCATTTGGCTCTTCTTAATAAAATTTCATATCCATTAGGCATTAGTTTCCTTGGTATAGGTGTTAGTCCAAAGTGGACATTAGCAGAAACACCACGAATGCCTAAATCACGTTATCAGATTATGGCTGATTATATGCCGAAAGTTGGCAGCAATGGTATTGATATGATGTATCGGACATCAACTACTCAGGTTAATCTTGATTTTTCATCTGAAGCTGATATGCGACGAAAAATGCAAGTATCAATGAAGTTACAGCCACTTGTGACAGCATTGTTTGCTAATTCGCCTTTTGCTGAAGGGCGTCCAAATGGTTTTTTATCTTGGCGTTCTGAAATTTGGTGCAATACTGATAATCAGAGGTGTGGGATACTTCCTTTTACATTTTCTGAGCATTTTGGCTTTTTAGATTATGTTGAGTGGGCACTAGATGTGCCAATGTATTTCGTTGTGCGCGATAGTCAATATTACGATTGTACGAACATAACTTTCAGACAGTTTATGAATGGAGCATTGAAAGGAAAGGTTAAAAATTCAGTCCCCAATATGGGGGATTGGGTTAATCATCTATCAACGTTGTTTCCTGAAGTACGCTTAAAGCGATTTTTAGAAATGAGAGGCGCTGATTGTGGTTCTTGGAAGCATATATGCGCATTATCAGCTTTTTGGGTAGGACTTTTGTATGATAGTGAAGCACTGGATGAAGCAGAGACTTTGACAAAAGATTGGTGTTTAGAAGAAGTTTTAGATCTGCGTGAAAGTGTTTCTAAAGAAGGTTTAAAAGCGTCTTTTCGTCAAACCACTATCTTAGAATTAGCGCGTCAGGCTGTTTCTATTGCGTACAAAGGCTTAAAAAACCGTAAACAATATGATGATGATGGTTTTGATGAAACAAAATTTTTAATTCCTTTACAAGAGATAGTTGCAGTAGGACAAACAAATGCTGATAAACTTTTGGCTAATTATCATTCTATTTGGAATCAGTCTGTAGAACCAGTTTTTTTAGAAAATACTTTTTAGAATTCTATATGGGGAAAATTCCTCTTAGTTTATAAAAGTAGGGGGAATTATACCTTCTATTCCAGAATATTATGATAGAAGTCTATGAACTAAGTTAAATGTCAGAGGAAATGATATTCCAAGGTTTGCATCTGTAAAGAAGAAACTGCCTTAAGCTGGTACTAACAAATCAAGAGTTTTAGTTATATAAAAAAAGGTTACTGGTTAGCTTTCTAAGGTTCTGAATATACAGTCATCAAAAAGGATTTTAAAAGAAGGTTGTAGTAAGGTCTTAAACAATTTGGTGTTTGATAAGTACAGTGGGTTTAGGTGCAAGTACGCTATTGTTTTTAGCATTTTATATTTTGCAGGTGGAATGCCCAATTTTTACTTAATCATAAAATGTGGTCCTTCTTAATTTTTATTTGTATATTCTTTTCAGTTTAAATATCGATAAAACTAATAACGAGTCGCACGCAGTAAAAAGTTAACTGTTTTTACTTCTTAGTTATAATGCATTACTAGGCTTTATAGATCAGTCATAGAGCTTAATAATTTTGTTGAAACAAGTTGTGATAATTCTGAATATACTAAAATTTAATAGGCAGATTGGGACACATTATAATAATCTTAATTTTAACTATATGTAAGAGATTTATTTAGTGTATATGAATAAGCTAATAGAAAAAATTCGGATACGATATAATTTTTTATTCGTTATATTTTCTGGTTTAGCTCAACAAAGGTCGTATCATGAAAGGCAATAAAATACGCATGTATTAAAAATTAAATCATTATATTGAGAAAACTATGATACATGCGCAATTGGTAGCTTTCAAGATATCTTTTAATTGCATTTTTATTGAAAACTAATACATGTGTACTACAACTTAAAACAATGCGCATTGAGAATGGTATCTATTTAGGAGCTAGCTATATTTAAGATAAATACTATCTTAGCAAACTATTTTGCAACATATGCTACGCACATTAAAACCTGCTCCCTCATTTAAAGTAAACACACTACTCCATTGAGGTTAAAAAATACTTAAGTTAGAATTTAAAAATAATCGAGTTAATTTCTAATCTTCCTGATTTTCCCAAAGTATCCAAAGCTTTAAGATTAACTTAGACAAAATGAGAAAACACATCTACCATTTCCTTTCAATCAGTGACAATTTAAACCTATACTGACTCTCTAACAGCATATAAAGGAATATATTATCTTATACCACTAACCCGCCCATTTCCTACAAGGCCCTCTCTTTGCGCACGCTTACGCGCCAATTTACGCGTACGGCGAATGGCTTCAGCCTTTTCACGTGCACGCCTCTCGGAGGGTTTCTCATAGTATCCACGCATTTTCATTTCACGAAAAATGCCCTCACGCTGCATTTTTTTCTTCAGCGCACGCAGCGCTTGATCAACATTATTATCACGAACAAGTACTTGCACAGTCCATCCTGCTTTATTTCAATCTATCAATAATGGGCAAAAATCAATCTTCATTAAAAGATATCCAAGTAGTGCATAGCACATAAATGAAGTGTTTGTCTATATCATTTTAAAAAACCCTATTTTTTTCATTTATGATTTTTCGTCATCTATAACGAATTTAGGAATATAAGTTTATAAAAGACCTTGAATTTCGTTATTTTTGTCAAGATGTATTGTTTCGGCGATCGGATTACGTGGTAAGCCAGGCATCGTCATGATATCTCCGCAAATAACAATGATAAAACCAGCACCTGCCGAGAGACGAACTTCTCGTATTGGAATTTCGAAATCAACAGGGGCGCCATATTTTGTAAGGTCTGTAGAAAAAGAATAGGGTGTTTTTGCCATGCAAATAGGGTATGTCCCATAGCCTTCTTTTTCCCAGTATTCAAGTTGTTTGAGAATACGGCTTGGAATTATGGCGCTACGTCCACCATATAGATTTTTTATAATACAGTTAATTTTTTGCGTGAGTGGTAGATCATCTTGATACAAGACTTTAAAATGAGCATCATTTTTTTCAATTAAGCCAATAACCTCTTGTGCAAGATTTATAGCCCTCTTTCCCCCGTGTTTCCAATGTTAACATAAAACGGCTTTGTGTCCAGTTGTTGCTACTATTCTTTGCAATGTGTCTATTTCAGCATTACTATCAGTATCAAAATGGTTGATGGCAACAATACAAGGGATACCGTATAATTCCATATTTTTGATATGCCGTAAAAGATTATCTGCTCCCTTTTGTAAAGCGGTGATATTTTCTACTGTCAGGTTATTTATGTCCACGCCCCCATTCATTTTTAATGCGCGAATTGTGGCTACAATTACCGTAGCATCTGGGACAATATTCGCTTGTCGGCACTTAATATCAAAAAATTTTTCTGCTCCAAGATCGGCGCCAAATTCTGCTTCTGTAATAACATAATCCGCAAGTTTTAAAGCAGCTTTTGTTGCAATTACTGAACTGCAGCCATGAGCAATGTTAGCAAAAGGGCAGCCATGGACAAAAACGGGGTTATTTTCAATGGTCTGCACAAAATTAGGTTGTATAGCATCTTTAAGAAGAGCTGTCATCACGCCTTCAGCATTCAGGTCAGAAGCTGTAATAGGTGTTTTATCATAGCGATAGGCAACAATAATTTTTTTTAGTCTTTGCCTTAGATCTTCTACATCATTGGCAAGACAAAAAATTGCCATAATTTCTGATGCGACAGTAATATCAAAGCCGGTTTGACGTGGAAAGCCGTTGGTTATTCCCCCTAATGAAATAACAATATCACGCAATGCTCGATCATTGATATCAAGAACTCTTTTCCAAACAATTCGGCGTGGATCAATATTTAAATTGTTTCCCCAATAGAGATGATTATCTATCATTGCAGTGAGAAGATTATGAGCAGTGGTAATAGCATGCAAATCGCCTGTAAAATGTAAATTAAGGTCATCTCTCGGTATAATTTGAGCATAACCACCGCCTGTAGCGCCCCCTTTCATGTCAAAACAAGGGCCCAAAGATGGCTCTCTTAAAGCTGCTATTGTTTTTTTTTCCAATCAGATTGAAGGCATCATTAAGCCCAATTGTTGTTGTTTTTCCTTCTCCAGCAGGTGTTGGATTGATCGCGGTGATGAGGATAAGTTTCCCATTCAGATTGTTACTGAGAGATTTTATGTATGCAGAGGAAATTTTAGCTTTATCATATCCGTAAAGAATAAGATTTTCATGTGCGATACCAATTTTTTCTGCAACTTCAGTAATATGTTTTTTATGTGCGGCGTGGGCAATTTCAGTATCTGTTTTGGACGTAGGAGAGTTCTTTAATTTAGTTTTTATTGATGTTAGATTGTTTATATAATTGTATATATAGAGAAAGAAGTAAAAGTTTTGTAATACATAAAACAGGTAGCTAAATACCACTAAAGGTTTGCTATACAGCGCTGGGTGAAGAGCAAGGCGAGTTACTGACAAGAAGAATTCATCATTATAGGATATTCAGTAAAGTAAATAGATAGGTGACAAGTTGAAGAATCAAAGTACTAAAATATGAAAAATGCCAAATAGTTTCAATTTATTTCAACAAACTCTATTCAGTATGTAAAGAGAATCACGAAAAAAGAAAGCATCTAAAGTAAAGGGAAAGGGTGGCGCACCCGAAGAGATTCGAACTCCTGACCCCCAGATTCGTAGTCTGGTGCTCTATCCAGCTGAGCTACGGGTGCACACATTTAAATTTTAATCTTCTTATATAAGACTAAAGGTTTCCTAATCGTTTCATTTTAGAATTGCAAGTGAAACTTGACAGAAATAAAAATTTTATCCATTTATGCATTATATCTTTTTAAAATTACATTATATCTTCGGATTTAATAAGTTTTTTATGTGCGTTTAATGGTATATTAACAATGTTTTATACTAGGGCGCACAAAATTATAGTTAGATTGACAGCATAGCAATGGATAGGCTATGTTCTCTGGCCGGCTTAAGTTAGGATACTTGCCTGTAGATTCCGGTTCTTGTGTCGAACTCGGTTATTTTGTTGAGGGGCTTTTCAAAAAAATTACATATGATTCCAAAGCAGGGGTATAGTATATGGGGTTGTTAAGAAAAATCATTCCATTAGTGTTTTTAGCCATTGTTTTGACTGCTACTTATTTTTGGTCAAAACACGGTTCAAAACAATCTATTACTAAAGTAAAAAATATACCGAGTGCAACATCAAAGGCATCGAGAGGGATGCCGCCAGCGCATGTTGTTGTTAATCCTGTTAAAATTCGACGTTTTTATAAACAGTTTATTGCTATCGGTAATGGACGAGCTATTGCAGCAGCAGATTTAACTCCTTGGTCAGGGGGCGTTATTGATAAAATTTATGTATCTGCAGGAGAAAAAGTACAAGCAGGAGATTTGATTGTAAAGCTTGACTCTAAAAGAGAAGAAATCGCTGTCGCAAGGGCAAAGGTGCAGCGTGACAATAGTGAATTGGCCCTTTCACGAACTCTTAAATTGCGCGCTACTAATACAGCAACAGAGGTTCAGGAAATTGCTGCACGGTTAGATTTAGATAATGCGAATTTAGCTCTACGTGATGCTGATTTAGCTCTTGATAGGCGAACAATTCGTGCCCCAATTAATGGGGTTGTTGGTATTTTCCCTACTGATATAGGAAATACGGTTACTCTGAATACTGTGATAGGTCGTATTGAAAATAGGGAGCGTGTTTTGGTTGATGTGTGGGTCCCTGAGCGGTACGTACCTCACCTTCATAAAGGAGATGAAGTCGTTGCGAATCTAATAGCGCGGCCAGACAAAACTTTCGTAGGTCATGTTTACGCTCTTGATAATAAAATTGATGAAGACAGTCGTACACTTCATGTTCAAGTTGAAATTGAAAATGAGAAGGATATGCTTATGTCCGGTATGTCTTTTTCCATTCAATTTAGTTTTTTTAATGGTCTTTTTCCAGTTGTAGATCCTCTTGCAGTTCAGTGGAACAGTAGAGGATCTTTTGTTTGGCGTGTAAAAGATGGAAAGGTAGGGTACGTTCCAGTATCAATTATTCAACATAAAGAAGATCAAGTCTTTGTAAAAGCTTCTCTCGAGGAGGGGGATCAAATTATCATTCAGGGCGTTCAAATGCTTTATCCAGGTAGAAGCGCTATTATTGATGATGCAGAGGCTCATCAAAAAAAACTATCAACAGTTGACGGGCAGGATGCATAAATGAGCCAAGAATCTGAAATAACACAGCCTTTGGAAAAGCCAGAGCAAGGCGGTATTATAGCACTCTTTATTCGCAGGCCAGTTTTTACTTTTGTGCTAAATGCTATGATTATGATTGCAGGATTTGCTGCGTGGACAGGTGTTGATATACGTGAATTGCCAGATGTAGATATCCCAGTAATGACGGTTGTAACAAATTTTCATGGTGCATCAGCTGAAACGATTGATCGTGAAATTACAAAGACTATAGAGGATGCAGTTTCGCGCGTTTCAGGAGTTAAAACGATATCTTCAACATCTTCTTTTGGTCGTTCTCGTATTGAAATTAAGTTTAATGTTGGTGTCGATTTAAATGTTGCTTCTTCTGATATTCGTGATGCCATCTCTCGTATTACAAGTTCTTTGCCTAAAGATTCGGATTCTCCTCAGATTATTAAAGCAGATTCTAATGCTGCTGCAGTTATGTATTTAGTTGTGAATTCACAAACAATGAGTATTGATGATTTAACAACGATTGTAGATGACCAAATTGTTGATTTAATTTCTGCGGTTGATGGTGTTGGTGATGTAAAAGTCGATAATGCTCGCAAAAAAATTTTTCAGATTGATATTGATCAAGAAAAGCTTGCTAGTTACGGATTAACCGTAGCAGACGTTGCGCGTGTTCTTTCTGATATGTCTGTAGATGCGCCTGTGGGGTCATTGCGTAATTCTAAAGAAGCATTAATTGTGCGTGTTACTGCTCGATTGACAACGCCAGAGGCGTTCGAACAAGTTTTACTAAAACCTCACGTAAAGATTGGTGATATTGCACATGTTACTTTATCTCCTGATATAGAAACAGTTATTCTTCGTGTTAATGGAGAAACAGGTATTGGATTAGGTATTGTGCGTAAAGCACAATCTAATACCCTTGATATTTCTAAGGGTGTTAGAGAAGTTCTTTCTCACTTAAAAACAACTTTGCCTCCTTCTGTGTCTGTTAATATTATTAGTGATGATGCCATTTTTATTAAGGGTGCTCTTCATGAAGTAGAGTCTGCATTGGCCATTGCAGTGCTCAGTGTTATTGTGGTTATTTTCCTTTTTCTTCGGGATATGCGTATAATGCTTATTCCTGCAATATCTATACCGGTGGCTTTAGTTGGAACAATTGCTGCGATTTATCTTGCAGGTTTTTCTTTGAATATTCTCACTTTTTTAGGGCTTGTTTTGGCAACAGGTCTTGTTGTCGATGATGCAATTGTTGTTCTTGAAAATATTATACGACGGCGCAATATGGGGCTTGGTTCTTTATCATCCTCTGTTTTGGGAACAAAAGAAGTATTTTTTGCTGTTTTAGCGACCACATTGACTTTAGTAGCTGTTTTTATACCTATTTCTTTTCTTCCAGGGCAAATTGGAAGACTTTTTAGAGAGTTTGGTTTTGTTTTAGCGATTTCTGTTTTACTTTCTTCGGTTGTTGCTTTGACACTTTGTCCTATGCTTGCTTCACGTTTGCTTAAAGAACATGTTACGGATAATGAAAAAGATGCTCGTTATTTTATGTTTTTAAATAAGTTAGGTACTTTTTTTAGTGAACATTATGCTCGTAATTTACATAGGTGTTTAGAACATCCGTGGATTGTTGTTTTTGTTTCATTTGTCTTTTTAGGTGTTTGCTTTGGAGGCTATATGAAACTACAACATGAGTTAACACCGGAAGAAGATAGGGCTGCTGTTTTATTAGTTGTTAATGGGCCTCAGGGAATTTCAACGCAATATTTAAATGAACAGGTAAAACAAATTGAAGAAAGCTTACAACCATTGCGCGATGCTGGTGAAGTTGTCAATAGCTATTCTATTGCTGGGATGGGTGGTGCATCTAATAGAGCTTTCCTTATTTTATTGCTTTCATCTTGGGAAAAACGTTCGCGTAACCAACAAGAAATTGTGAAAGATATTAATGAAAAAGTGAGGAAATTTTCGTCAGTTCTTGTATTTGTTGCACAAGGAAACTCTTTAGGCGTCCGAGGAACTGGTCAGGGATTACAGTTTGCAGTTCTTGGAGATAATTATGAAAAGTTACAGTCAGTTGCTGGAAAGCTTGTAAGTGCTTTACAAGTTGATAAGCATTTTGTACGTCCACGACTTACTGTGGATGCGACACAAGCACAATTTTTTATTGACATTGATCGAGAAAAAGCTTCTGACTTGGGAATTGATGTTACTAATTTGGCTAATACATTGCAGGCAATGTTAGATGGAAAAAAAGTTGGCTCCATTTATGTGGATAATCATTCCTACGATGTAAAACTTATATCACGTAAAAATTCCATCCATGATCCTGCAGATTTAGAAAATATTGTTTTAAAGACAAAAGATAATCGATACGTTCCCTTATCAGTTATAGCAGATATGCAAGAAAAAGCGACTACACCTCAATTAAAACGAGAGGAACGTATGAGTGCTGTTGTTATAAGCGCAAATCTTGCTCCAGGTGTTGCGTTAGGAAGTGGTTACCGTATTATGCAGGATATTGCAGCTCCCTTATTACCAGAGGATAATTATATTGTTCCTTTGGGAGAAGCTGCAACGCTTGGTGAAACATCTTCCAATTTAGCAATTGTTTTTGGAATTGCTTTTATAATCATTTTATTAGTTTTAGCTGCACAGTTTGAAAGTTTTATTTCTGGATTTATTATTATGGCTACTGTGCCATTGGGTCTTGGTTGTGCAGTGATTGCTATGCTTTTAAGCGGTACTAGTCTTAATATTTACAGTCAAATTGGTTTGATTCTGTTAATTGGTGTTATGGCCAAAAATGGGATTTTAATTGTTGAGTTTGCAGATCAGTTGCGCGATCGGGGTAAAAGTATACGTGAAGCTATAGAGGAAGCAGCAAATATTCGTCTTCGTCCAGTTTGCATGACAATGATTTGTGCTATTTTAGGGGGAATACCTTTGATTTTAGCGAAAGGGGCTGGTGCTGAAGCGCGGATAGCATTGGGTTGGGTTATTGTTGGTGGCTTAGGGTTAGCGACTATTTGTACGCTTTACGTTACACCGGTCGTTTATCTCTTTTTGGGACGTTTTGTGACACCAAAAGCAGAAGAGGCTGCACGCTTAACAAAAGAGCTAAGCCAAGTTGAATGATATTATTTGAGAATAATGGCCAGATGATTTTTTATAAGGCGTTATCTTAACCTTTTTGCGCGCTAACCTATCGCTGTATGAGCAATAAGAATTAGTGGGTAATAGAGGGGCGTTTTTTAGCTTACTATCATTGATGTTTAATTCTATTGGTGACGACCATAGGAGATACAATTTATGATCCGCAATGAGAAAATCTTTGAGGACGTTTTAAGAGCTTTAAAAAAACATGCTGTGAGAGATAAGGCTCATGATATTCGTCAACATTTTGCAAAAGATGAACAGCGTTTTGCTAATTTTTCCTTAAGACTTGATGATCTCCTTTTTGATTTTTCAAAATGTGGTATAGTGCCTCGTACATTAGATCTTTTAGATAATTTAGCTGTTGCGGCAGATGTATTAGGTCGGCGTGAAGCGATGTTTTCGGGTGAACTCATTAATGCGACTGAAAATCGTTCGGTTCTCCATACTGCTTTGCGTTTACCTCCTAATGAAGTTTTTATTTTAAATAAACGAAACGTTGTTCAGGATATTCAAGCTGTTTTTGCTCATATGGAAAATTTTTCTGAAATAGTTCGCAGCGGTACTTATAGAGGAAGCAGCGGTAAGAGGATAACTGATGTTGTGAATATTGGTATCGGAGGTTCTGACCTTGGTCCTGCAATGGTTACGAATGCTTTAAGACCTTATCATGATGGTCCACGTTGTCACTTTGTTTCTAATATAGATAGCGCACATATTGCCGATATTCTTGTTGATTTAAATCCAGAAACGACTCTGTTCATTATTGCTTCTAAAACTTTTACGACAACTGAAACAATGGAAAATGCCCGTGTAGCACGTCAATGGATTAGCTTACATATAAAGGAAGAGGCAGTCAGGAAACATTTCGTTGCTGTTTCAAGTGCAATCGATAAAGCGATAGATTTTGGTATAGATTCTTCAAAAATTTTTGAATTTTGGGATTGGGTAGGGGGGCGCCATTCAATTTGGTCTGCGGTAGGCTTGATTGTTATGTTGGCGATAGGAGCTAAAGGCTTTCGTCAATTTCTTGAAGGAGCTCAACGAATGGATCAACATTTTAAATATGCACCTTTGCGAGAGAATATTCCTATTCGATTTGCTCTTTTAGGGTTTTGGCACCGTGTCATTTGTGGTTATTCGTCGCGCGCTATCATTCCTTATGCACAGCGCTTAGCCCATCTTCCAGCTTATTTACAGCAGCTTGATATGGAATCAAATGGAAAGGACGTTTCTTTAGATGGTCGTCCCATAACTCTTTCTAGCGGTCCGATTACTTGGGGAGGATCAGGGACAAATGGACAGCATACTTTTTTTCAGCTTCTGCATCAAGGAACAGATGTTATTCCGGTAGAGTTTATTTTATTTGTAAACAGTCATGAATCTCATTTATATCACATGCATGATATGTTGGTAGCTAATTGTTTAGCGCAGTCAGAAGCTTTGATGAAAGGTCGTAGTCTTGAAGATGCTCGATGCGCCATTGTCAACGGTGAAACCTATGATAGTGAGATAGATAAATTTGCAATTCATAAAAGTTGTACAGGGAATCGACCAAGTATTATGTTAATTCAAGATTTGCTGACTCCTTATACGCTTGGTCGTTTAATTGCACTTTATGAGCATCGCGTTTTTGTTGAAGGCGTTTTGATGAATATTAATTCGTTTGATCAATGGGGTGTCGAATTAGGAAAAGAACTCGCTAATGAGTTATTTCCTATTATTTGTGGAAAAAATAAAGCTTATAATCGTGATAGCTCTACATTGGGGCTCTTAGATCATATTCAAGAGAGACGTTATTTTAGTAAAGAAATTTAAATGCTATTTCATTTAATGATGTGGCGGAGAGAGAGGGATTTGAACCCCCGATAGAGTTACCCCTATGCCGCATTTCGAGTGCGGTGCTTTCAACCACTCAGCCATCTCTCCGCAATTTTTAAAATGTAATAGAGCTTTTCCATTTTAGAAATTACTAAATCAAGAATGAAGAATAAATAACCTTCAATTTATTTTTGAACAATCCCTTTTTTCTTTTTTATTCGACTTTCTTGACAGAGAATATAAATTCTATCATATGTATTCAGGTGTAAGCATGGAGAGGTTTATGCATACACTGTTTGTATATGAGTATTTGATACTCCTTTTAGGTTTATTTCGACTGATAAAAAGTGGCCTGTTTCCCTTTATTGTTTAAATTAAAAGTGAAATAAGAGCTGGATCGAACGAAAGGATATATAATGTTCGCAGTCATTAAAACTGGTGGAAAGCAATATCGTGTTGTTGCTAATCAGCTTGTAAAAGTTGAAAAAATTACTGGTAATATCGATGATATTGTTGAATTTAAAGATGTGTTAATGGTTTCTGAGGGAGATAATGCAACCGTTGGAGCACCTATTGTCGTTGGTGCTGTTGTTACGGCTAAAATCGTAGAGCAGGGTCGTTTACGTAAAGTTATTTCATTTAAAAAACGTCGTCGTCAAAATTCAAAGCGTACGCGTGGTCATCGCCAGGAGGTCACGACACTTCGCATTATGGAGGTTTTGGCTGCTCATTCAGAGTTAGGAAAAGCAAGCGTAAAGTCAGCTGACAAAAAGGTGGCTGCACGAAAGGAAACAAAGGCTAATGATTCTCTCAAAAAGGCCGCCACGCAAACTTCTAAAGCAAAGACTGTGTCAAAAGAGATTCAGTCTTAGCATCAAATAAGTAATAAAGATTAAAGGAGAACATCTATGGCACATAAAAAAGCTGGTGGTTCTTCGCGGAATGGTCGCGATTCGGAGTCAAAACGTCTTGGTGTCAAAAAATTTGGTGGTGAAATTGTTGTTGCTGGAAATATTATCGTTCGTCAGCGTGGCACTCGTTGGCATCCCGGTGATAATGTTGGTATTGGAAAAGATCATACTCTTTTTGCCTTGTTAAATGGAACGGTTTCTTTTCGTAAAAAGGCAAATAACCGTTCGTATGTTTCTGTTATTCCTATGACGGAAGTGGCAAAGTAAACTATGATATAGGTTGAAGCTTTCTGATACATCATTGATAATATTGATGAAATCAATTTGGTTCTATAAGGAAGGGTAGAGTATACTATCTTTCCTTTTTTGCATTTTGGGTATGGAAAAGAATGGTATAGGACGAATAGTAAAGTTTTATATAATGCTTTAAATATATATAATGTAGAGCTTATGCTAAAATATAAATGTGATATTGAAATTATTGTAAGTGTATGACAATAATATAAATGTAGTTCGTACGCTCCATGTGCATATGAAAAAGTACGAGGTGATCTGGGGAGTTTTCGGTTAATTCGTAATAACGCTACGTTTTTCAAGAGATTATTTTGAAATTGAAATGGTCTACGTGTGTGGGCTCACATCATGAGTATCATTCTGATTCATTTATTGTTATATAATGCAAGATTGAAACTTATTGAATGGGTGGTAAATATTCATTTGAAAACAATATGTTTTTTCATTTTATGAGGTTTTTATCTTTTTATAGAGGTGCAGCAAGGTTAGGTTACGTGTATATGCGGAACTATTTTGTTTTTGCTGTATAAGCATGTGATGAGAAGATATTTACGGGTGCAGAGACAGATAATGTCTTATAAGTATAATACTTCCTTGAGAAAATAATACACTGTTTGATAAGGTGTTGAATTATAAAGAATTTTTTAAAATAAGATAAGGATAATTATTGTAATTAATTCTAAAAAGAAAGTTGCTTTGTTTTAGGATGAGGTAAATTGAAATATCAGCTGAAAATTGTAGATGATTGGATATTCGACTTCTTTTCGTGAAAGTAATTACAATTTTTGCCGCATGTTTTGAGCTCTATTTTTGATTTATCTTCTGTTTGTTAAATATATAAGGGGTTTTGTCTTTTTTAAGAGTGGTAAAGACGAGAGAGTTTAGTTGAGCTTTTTATTTGATTATATTTCTTAAAACAAAGAAAAGTCGTGTAATTGTTTATATTTTTGGAAATGAGGCTTTGAAATGCGATTTATTGAAAATATTTTTGATTTATTATAAAACTTGAGGAGGCAGAAGTAATGGATGCGGATTTTAACAAGATGGAAATCTTGTCTATAAAGTCTGTGCAACTTGCGGCTGTCTTTGAGCATAAAAATGAAGCGATTTATGCTGCTGCTGAATTGCTTGTGCAGGTTGGTGCAGTTGAGCAGTCC
Source organism: Bartonella eidoli (assembly GCF_036576145.1). NCBI lineage: Bacteria > Pseudomonadati > Pseudomonadota > Alphaproteobacteria > Hyphomicrobiales > Bartonellaceae > Bartonella > Bartonella eidoli. The sequence goes on from NZ_JBAFWX010000001.1 coordinate 371,945, forward strand.
TATTTTGCAAGTATGCTCAAACGAGAAATAACGGCAAACACTTGGTTTGGAAATGGTATAGCAATTCCTCATGGAATGGTTGAAAGTAGTAATTTAATTATCAGAGATGCTGTTTCTGTTGTACAAATTCCTACTGGTGTTGAATGGTGGAATGGAAATAAAGCGCGTTTGGTTATTGCTATTGCGGCTCATCCAGATCGCTACATAAAAATTTGTAAAGAACTGTCTCGCCTTTTGTTTAATAAGGAAATGCTTGAAACACTTTCAACAACCGCTAATAAACAACAGATTGTTGAATCTTTGTTTGGTCAAGATGCAAAAATAGAGAAAGCTTCTGTTGGCGATCTTTCGGTATGTCAAGAATGGACGTTAGATTATCCTAGTGGACTTCATGCGCGGCCAGCTTCTCTTTGGGTTGATTTTGCCAAAAAGGTTAAAAACTCTATTAGAGTGCGTTGCGGTCAATATGCTGTTGAAATGAAAAATTTGGTTGGTTTATTGCAGTTAGGGGCAAAAAACGGAGATGTTTTAATTTTTTCAACAGATGCTGAAAAAGGTATGCAGTTGCTCCAGGATGCAATTTCTATCGCAAAAAAAATTAGTATTAGCGAAAAATGTATAATGCAAGAAATGGAGAATCAAACCAAAGCTTGTTATGGTTGGTATCCACCTTCTAGGAAAGAAGGTCTTTCTGGTGTTGGTGCAAGTCCAGGGTTATCTATTGGAAAAGTTTTTGTTTTAAGGCGGAATGATATTGTCATCACGGATCAACCAGTTGATTTTGCTATTGGCACTGCATGTCTTGAAAGTGCCCTTATGAAGACAAAGCATAAAATGGCATCAATTATGGATGATATCACATCTCGTATGGGGCCAGATTCTGCTGCTATTTTTTCTGCGCAAATGGTTTTGCTTGAGGATGAAACTCTAATAGCTCAAGCTTGTTGTTTGATAGCAGAAGGCCATGGTGTGGATTGGTCTTGGGATAAAGCTGTTCGACAGTTTGTTGATATGTTCTCTAAAGTAGATAATCCTTTATTAGCAGCACGTGCTATTAACTTAATTGACGTTGGTCGTCGCGTTTTGGGTGAAATTAATCCATCTTATAGATCATTTTTTTTAAGCGATATTCCTCATGGTACTATTCTTGTTACAGATGATTTATCTCCTTCTGATGTTGCTCAGCTTGATTGTAAAAAAGTGCAGGGGTTAGTGACAGCATGGGGAGGACCTATGTCGCATACAGCCATTTTAGCACGTACTCTCGGTATTCCAATGGTTGTTGCTGCAGGTCGTGGTATTTTAACAGTTGAGAACGATGTTCAAGCTATTATTAATGGTAGTAATGGTTTTATTTACCTTGATCCTACTTTTGAAGATATTGAAGATGCTCAGAAACAGATAAGCATATTTGCGCAAAAACGTGGTGGTGAAGTGCGTTCTTGTGGATTGCCAGTGCAAACAATGGATGGCCGAAAAATTCGTATTATGGCTAATGTTAATTACGTACATCAGGTTTCTTCTGCACTGGATTTGGGAGCTGAAGGGATTGGACTAATGCGTACAGAGTCTCTATTTTTAAATAGTTCTCACATTCCAGATGAAGAAATGCAATTAAATGTTTATCGCGCGATGATTGCAGCTGTGGGGGATAAGCCCTTGATTATCCGTGCGCTCGATATTGGTGGGGATAAACAAGTTACACATTTACATTTATCTAAAGAGGATAATCCTTTTTTAGGTGTTCGGGGAACACGTCTTTTATTACGACGACGTGATCTTCTAGTTCCTCAATTGCGTGCTTTGTATCGGGCAGCGAAAGAAGGAGGAGATATATGGATTTTATTTCCAATGATTATGTCTGTTTCAGAAGTTTTTGCTATCAAAAAGATTGCAGTAGAAATTCGAAATGATGTTGGGGCGCCAAAATTGAAATTTGGTATTATGATTGAAGTTCCTGCAGCGGCTATTATGGCAGATATTTTAAGCAGTTATGTTGATTTTTTTTCTATTGGAACCAATGACTTAACTCAATATACAATGGCTATTGATAGACAGAATCCTTATCTTGTATCTGAAGCTGATAGTCTTGATCCAGCGGTTTTGCGCATGATTTATCAGACTATTCAAGGCGCTGCAAAACATGAATGCTGGGTTAGTGTATGTGGCAGTATGGCTGGAGATCCCTTTGCAGCGATGATTTTGACGGGATTAGGAATTAATGAGCTTTCCATGACATCCTGTGATATCACCTCAGTAAAGATGTGTTTGCAGGCGCACAGTTTTGAAGATATGAGAGATTTGGCAAAAAGGGCGTTACAATGTGAAACTGCACGGGAAGTACGCGCTCTTAACAAGGGTATACAATAACAGAATATCTTAAATTAGATTAGATATTGGCAAGTGTGCGATTTTAGTTGTACAATCTCATTTACACGATTATTGTAGGTGCGGAGTATATTACCTTCGCGTAATGAATATATGATATAGGATTAAAAAGAAAAAAATAATGAGATTTCCTATTTTGCTGATCGTTAATTAGATTTAATGAAATGGCATTTAATATTTAATTTTAAAATATGATTTATATGTCAGTTGGGTTGTTTATGCATTAGTGAAGAGCAAAGCTCGATAAAATGATTAATCTTCTATGTTTATCTGATAAAAAGCTCCTTAAAGAGAATGAATGAGTTATTGTAAAAATAATGAGTATGATGCTTTGCTGTTATGAATGAAGTAATTTTTTAATTTTACATGTGCAGCATGTGTAGTTTCAGCTTGAATGCTATTTTTTTCTAAGTATAGTGCGAAGCATTGGAGAGGTGGCCGAGTGGTTGAAGGCGCACGCCTGGAACGCGTGTATATGGGAAACCATATCGAGGGTTCGAATCCCTCTCTCTCCGCCATTAAGCTTTAATAGATATTCCTGTTTTTTGATGGTCTAGCTACAGAGTTTTAGTGTGATTTGCATCGGCTTTTGCGATAGTCCATCTGAAAGAAGTTTATAATTGAAAGTTTTAGAAGCAATAATTATGTAATGCTGAGTTATTTTTCTTAACTGCTTTCATTTAATTTTCTAGATAATATAGCATAAGCATGCATGGCATTAAAATTGAAGTGTGCAGTGTTTTTTATCGTTTGAAAGTGCGCTATCTTTTCTAACGGCACTTTATCACTTCTCTACAGCAATAAAATATTTTTATTCTTCACTTTATTCTAAAGATAAAGTTCCTTTATCGTATGCATAAAAGTTTTGAAGTGTAGTAGGAAAATATCCCTGTTTGATTGTTTTTAGTGATATCAACATTCAAGTTTGCTCCATTATTTAAAATCACAGTGCAAATAATGCACCATACATCCGCAAATTACACTTCGTTTTTAAATGAGCATTTACTATAAAGTTTTAATGATAACATGTTTTATGCGGCATTGAAATTAAATCAATCTGTCTTAGTGCAATAGATTCACAGTAGGTTAACAAGGGCATTATAGACAGCGATTAATCATTTTAAAAGACAAAGAAATAGAAAAGTACGTATTCGTTTTATACAGTTAAAATTGCATTTGTGTATGATATGCATTTTTATTTTGTGTTGTATTAGCAAGAAAATACTTGCTGCGAATTTGTCTATTTTATCAATGTTGAGTACATTAATTTTATGTTTATCCTAACTTTTTCGTCGTTTATTTGATATAATATAATTATATCAGTTTCTCACAAAGAAAATTTGCAAATAATTTAGTTCATTTGTGCAGCTTAAATACCAACCAAAGCTTTAATGAGCATATAACAAAATAAGAAAAATTATTTAGAGCATACAGGATATTGAGGAATTTTTCAGAATAAGGTTTAACTTAGAAATAAAAGCTTTATAAAAAGCATATTTTGTATATTCTTTTTCTTTAAAGTTATTTTAGAATGAGAAGTATTTTCCTTTCAGGTAAACAATGAAGATGATAAAGTTTGGTGCTCTCATTATATGTCTTTATAATCTTTAATCTGTAATAGGTTGGCAAATTTATTAATATCGCTTACGTGGCGAAAGTGCTTTTTTATGCAAAAGTAAATATGCAATATTTTGTAACTTTACAAAAAATTACTTTGATACTCTTGTCGTTCTGCTTTTGCGCTGTATTTTGAATAGTAGAATTTCTCTTTAATTGACTTTAATTAAAAAGCCCTTTAGTAAAGGACATTTTTATCAGAGGATAAATCGCTATGCTTTAGAATTATATTGCTTTTTTGGCGTGAGTTCCCTTATTGCAGGGGGGGGCGTTTTCCATTCAATATCTTTTTAGAAATTTATAGTGCTGCTGGAATGAATGGCTGTTTCAGCGAAGGGGGTATTTTATTTTTTTTGAGAAAGTCAAGGATTTTATCATAAAAATTTTTAGTTTTAGCGGTGATGTTGAATTTTATTTAGGGAGGATTCGTATGAAAAAATTATATTCAACACGGAGTTTTATTAAAGTAGTTTCTTGTGGAACAGTTGTGGCTACGCTTTTATCAAGTGTATCTTTTGTTTTTGCGACAAGCTTCGCGATAGAAGGAACAAGCGTGTTGAATGCGGATTCTTCTCTTTTAGCGTGTTCCCCAAATAGTCAGGTTAATATTGCTTTAAGTGGTAATAACAATAACTGTGTTGCAGGTAATATTAGTGGTTATGCAGATCAAAATTCAAATTTTGGTAAGTTAAAAACTGCAGAAAATGTTTATAAAGTATCTGGTCCAAATCAAGTAGTTAAAGATTATAATTCTCGTGGAGCTGTTGCTAAACAGGGCGTTTTGTCTGGTGATAAGCAGGTGAGCAATAATGAGGCCTATATGGAAACGCTTGCGAATGATACACCTAAAGCCTTTCGAGTTTCTGCGATTACAAATGAAAAAGTTGTACCATTGCCGAGAGCGAGTTCGGTAGTTTCTGGAGATGGTGCAATGGTGTCAGGTCAATATGGTGTTGCTTTGGGGTCCAATGCACAGACACAAGAAAACGGGATTGCTATAGGTTTAAATGCTAACGCTCATACAGCAAATTCAATTGCTATTGGTCAAGGTGTGCACGTATACGCGACAGGCGGTGTTGCTGTGGGTGCGCAGTCTGCTTCTAGAGTTGATAAGGGCGCTTTGGGTTATAGCCCGTCAGATGATGCTGCAACGGATATTGGTGATGCGATATGGAAAAGTACTCTAGCTTCTTTTAGTATTGGTGACATTACAAATAATCTAACTCGTCAGCTTGCAGGAGTGGCTGCTGGGAGTGCAGATACTGATGCGGTAAATGTTGCGCAGCTAAAAGCTGTAAGAAAATTAGCGGTACAGCCATGGCAACTTTCTATTAATGGGGGATCAACTATAAGTGTTAGAGCCAATTCCCCAATAAATTTTAAAACAGACGGGAATGGCAATGACGGGAATATTAAAATTGCAACAGGCACTAGCCAAAATATAATATTTAGTTTGGCTAACAATATTAAAGTTGATAGTGTAGTAACAGGAGAAAGCAGTCTGAGCGATACTGGTTTGACGATTACAAATGGTCCAAGTATGACTAGAAGCGGTATTATAGCTGGAAGTAAAGCAATTGCAGGGGTTGCAAAAGGGGCAATTGCCGCAGATTCAGCAGAGGCAGTGAATGGCTCACAACTTTTTGAAGTCAAAAATGAGGTGAAAGGAGATGTGTCAGCACTTTCTTCTAATATATCACAGCATTTGGGTGGTAATGCAGATGTCCTTCAAAATAATCTACCAAGTTATACCATTCGTTCTCAGGCATATGATAATGTAAGGGATGCTTTTGGAGCTGTTGATAATTCTATTACAGATATTTATAGCAAAGTATCCGATATGTCAGATAATGATCTTGTTCAGTATAATGATGGTATAGTCACTGTTGGTAAGCTCATAGGTGGTAGTGTAATTGATATTCTAAATAAGGATGGTATAGCACGTGTTATCTCTGGTGTGAAAGAAGGAGCTCTTACGGGAAAGTCAACGGATGCTGTTAATGGTGCGCAGCTTTATATCGCTTTGGGTAAGATTGATTCTCTAACTGGTTATTTGGGTGGTGGTGCAAATGTGTCTACCAATACAGCGCCAACTTATACTGTTGACAACAATAATTACAGTAATGTTGCAGATGCTTTTAGGGGGGTTGATGAGTTTATAAAAAATATTACAGATACAGTGGCTGATGTTGCAAGCAGTCCCCTTATTCAGCAAGAGGGCGGTGATGGCGGTGATATCATGATTGGTAAGGTTGTGGAAGGTGCTGCAATAAATATTACAAACAGAGACAATGTGGCGCGTACCATTTCTGGTGTGAAAGAAGGGGCTATTTCATCTTCTTCATCAGAAGCTGTTAATGGTGCGCAACTTTATGCTTTGGGGGCTAAAATTGCTTCTTCTTTTGGTGGTGGAGCCATGTATAATGGGGCATGGACGGTTCCTAGTTTCAGAATTTCTGAATTTAATAACATTGGGATTTCTGAAGAGAAGACATATAATGACGTTGCGGGTGCTTTTGGTGGTGTTAATACAAGTTTATCAAATATAAGTGCTCGTATTGATGAGATTACAGATGAATTTGATCCAGATGGTATTCTACATTGGAATGAAGGGGAGAAAGCTTACGATGCTTCTCATCATGGTACCAATAATAGGATTATCAATGTAGAGGTTGGTGAAGTTGCTCGAAATTCTACTGATGCCATTAATGGGGGGCAGCTTTTTGCTGTAGCCGATCAGCTTACTTCTTACTTTGGTGGTAGAGCTGCTTATCTTGGTGATGCAGATGAATCTGGTGGTAAGGCACCCTTTTATACTATTCGTACACAATCCTATAATAATGTTGGAGCTGCTTTTAGTGCTGTCGATGCTTCTATTGCCGATATTTATAGTAAAATTTCCGATGCTCCAGGCAGTAGTGGCCTTATTGCGTATGATGGAGATGCTCACTTGATTACGATTGGTAAGACTGTAGAAGGTACGGAAATAGATATTCTAAACCAAGAGGGTATGGCGCGTACCATTTCTGGTGTGAAAGAAGGCGCTATATCGGCTTCTTCATTAGAAGCTATTAATGGTGCACAGCTTTATGTTTTGGGGGCTCAAATTGCTTCTTCTTTTGGTGGTGGAGCCATGTATAATGGGGCATGGACGGCTCCTAGTTTCAGAGTTTCTGAATTTAATAACATTGGGATTTCTGAAGAAAAAACATATAATAATGTTGCGGATGCTTTTGGTGGTGTTAATACTAGTTTATCAAACATAAGTGCTCGTATTGATGAGATTACAGATGAATTTGACCCAGACGGTATTCTACATTGGAATGAAGGGGAGAGAGCTTACGATGCTTCTCATCATGGTACGAATAATAGGATTATCAATGTAGCAGAAGGCGAGGTTGCGGAAGATTCTACTGATGCCATTAATGGGGGACAGCTTTGGAAAACAAATGAACGTGTTACGAATGTTGAAAGCAAGATTAATGGTATTGAACATAAATTTAGCAGCTTGTCAGATGGGGTTGTCCTGTATGATCTAGGTCAAGATGGTGAAAAGAGCAATAAAATTACTTTAGCGGGGGGTGATGAAAGTGAACCTGTGATCATTGATAATCTTGCGGATGGTCATATTGCAGAAGGTTCAAAGGAAGCTGTAAACGGTGGTCAGTTACATGAATATACTAAACAGCAGATGGAGATTGTTCTTGACGATGCAAAGGAATATACAGATAAACGTGTAAATAATATTATTGTTAATGCCATAGATGATACTGTTGAAATATCTAAACAATATACAGATATGAAGTTTGATGTTTTGAGTTATAGTGTAGAAGGTGCAAAAAAAGAGGCAAGGCAAGCTGCAGCTATTGGTTTAGCAGTTTCTAATCTGCGTTATAATGATACACCTGGAAAATTAAGTGTTGGGTTTGGTGCTGGTATATGGCGTAGCCAATCTGCTTTTGCTTTAGGTGCTGGTTATACATCTGAGAGTGGGGGTGTTCGATCTAATTTATCTGTAACTAATTCTGGGGGTCATTGGGGCGTTGGTGCAGGATTGAATATCACTCTAAATTAATAAGAAAATTTCAAATATAGAACAAAATTTATACGCCCTTGTTTTTTAATAAAGCAAGGGTGTATTCTATATTAATAGCAGTATCACCTACCGCATCACCGATAGTAATAATACCACTGCCTCCTGACTGCTGAATAAGGTTATCACTCTTCATATTAGTCAGTTCACTGGTAAACTCTTTTCTAATATTTGTGTAAGTATTTTTGAAAGAACTGTTCACAGCAGCAAATGCTTCAGAAACATTGTCGTAGCTCGTTTCTGTAGAATTGCCTTCAGTATCAAGTGTTGCAACATTAAAAATCGGAGCTTTCCAATGCCCATTTTCATATTTAGCATCACTATCTAGATATGCAGCAAGTGCATTATTTGCAGAATAAAGCTGTGAACCATTGATTGCATCTTTAGAAGATGAAGAAATATCACTATCTGCCAAACCAGCAAGCTTTCGAGAGACATGGCTTTTATTTGCAATTGTTTAATAGATATCCCGATACCCTATCAATATTAAATAATTTGCAGTGTTATTGAGATTCGTTTGTTGTTGTATATTTATTATACGATAAAACACTAATGCTTGATGGCTTTAACTTGTAATTTTAATTACAATAGTATTTTTTTGAATTTATTTTCTATTAAAATGTATTGGTAAAGCGTCAAAAAAAGTAGAGCTTAATTTACTGTGTATACTGTGTATTAATAGAAATCATTTATCAAAATTTTGTGCAGCCGAAAGAAATATAATAACTGCGCTTTTGTATATTAAAAGCAATCCTTAAACTCTTTCTTAGGTTTTATTACGAAGAAGTTGATAACTATAAAGACATTCAAATCGCGAACTACGCCTTAATCTTTGATAGATTCACAAAAAGCAGACTCTCCAATAACCGTTAACTATATCTGTTAACTATATATTGAATTTTAAGAAAAGTTACACTCTTCAATTAAGTTCTGAAACTCATTCTTTCATCTACCGGTACTATTAATCAAATTCATTTGAGTTGTTCTTTTCTACGAAGGTATATTCCAGATAATTATCTAATAATTAACACTTTCTCCTTTATTTAATCTCAATTAAGATTCAAAGTACTATAAACTTAAAATTTAATTTTAAAATATTTTACTTCTCCTCTGACAAAAAAACGTACGGTTTTTTTTGTTTGCTATTTTGTTTAATATCCTATACGTATTAAAAGAGCTTATTTAAGACTCATTTCGGCCAAAACGACCTAGATAACTAAATACAGGAGGAAGCCCGTTATAAGGGGATACAATTCACACAAGCAACCAATTCTTCCCTTACAAGGGAACGATGAGGTTGTTTTTGTCTGTCTTGAGGGTTTCATTCTCACGTTAAAGACTCATTACGAGAAAAATATTACGCAAAACCAAAACAAACTGAATCAAAAACAACAATTACATAAGAGCAAATTAAACAATAAAATATGTCTTTTTTATGTAAAAAAAATGTCTTTTATTAGGAGATTTTATGAAAAAAATATATAAAACACAAAAGATGAAAACAGTTTCATTAGGGGTGACAATGTCTGTGCTCTTATCGAGTGTATCTCCTGTTTTTGCTGCAAATCTTGCGATAGTTGGGGCGGCGATCCACAGTACGAATGGTGCTGGGGTTGCCTATACTAAAGGTGCTCATGGTAGTATTGTGTTGGCCGGTGATGATGATTTTTGTGGTGCTGATAATGTTATTGGCCGTGGAGGCGGTTCTTTTGTAGAGTCTAGGCAAATAACTGCAGAAGAGCAATTTACAAGATTTATGGAGGATAAAGAATTCAAGAAGCTCCATCCTTATGGAACAAACGATAAAAAAGTGAATTGGACTGCTGAAGCGAATACGCAAGGCAATTCTGGATATATAGGGAATCATACGACCCGTGGTAATATTAACTCCATGCCTGAAGCCTATGGTGTTTATTCTTTTGTAACTGGTTGTGGTGCTTCTGCGACGGGGAATTATTCAGTAGCATTCGGTTCAAGTGCAACTACGACAGCTGGAGGGGCAATGGCCATTGGTGTTTCTGCGCTTGCGGGTGGAAGAGCAAGTGTCGCTTTTGGTATTGGATCAGAAGCAGGGGGAAATGGATCAGTTGCCTTAGGTGGGATTTCAACTGCAGCTGGTGTAGAAAGTGTTGCTTTGGGGGTTAGGGCAAATGTGCAGAATGATTATGGAATTGCTATAGGGTCGCGAGCTAGTGTTTCGGCTGCTAGAGCTATAGCAATTGGGAGCTCTGATGATGACGCAAAGAAAGTGGAAGCAAAAGGTGTAGAATCAATTGCTGTTGGTGTGGGTGCTAAGGCTGAAGCGCTTAATTCAGTTGCTGTTGGCTCAGGAGCGCAGGCTCTTTCTGTAAATGGTGTTGCTATAGGTATGGGGTCTGTGTCCAGTGCTGTTGCTGCTGCTGCTGGTTATGATCCTATGAAAGGTGAGGTATCAACAGAAGAGAGTGCTGAATGGAAAAATACCCATGGTGCGTTTAGTGTAGGTAATACTCAAGGGGGGGTGACTAGGCGAATTACAGGGGTGACAGCAGGTGCTGCAGATACCGATGCAGTAAATGTTGCGCAGATCAAGGCTTTAAGAGCATTGGCGACAAAGGGGTGGAATCTTTCTGTTGGTGGAGGAGATGCTACGAATATTGGGTTAGGTGATGTAGTAGATTTTTCTGCAGGAAGTGATAATCTCACCATTGCGCAAGGTTCTGAAAAAAATAAATTAATATTTGATTTGGCAAAAAATATTGAATTGGATAACATTAAAATTGGGGATAATACTTTTAGTGAAAATGGATTGATAATTTCTGATGGACTTAAAATTACAGGCAGTGGCATTGATGTCGGGGGTAATACTTTTGGAGAAAGTGGATTAGTGATCGCTAGTGGCCCTAAGGTTACAGCAAGTGGTATTGATGCGGGAAATACAGTAATATCCTCTGTTAAAGATGGTGAGATTTCTGAATCTTCCAATGACGCAATTAATGGTTCACAGCTTCATTCGGTGAGTAATAAGCTTGCTGCATATTTAGATAGTAATGTTAAATATGAAGATGGTGAGTGGACTGCTCCAGATTTTAAAGTTAAAAAAATTGGGTCAGGAGGAAGTGCTACAGAAGAGAGTTATGGTACTGTTTCTGAGGCTTTTGTTGCTGTAAATGAATCTTTCGAAGGCATTAATAGTAAATTTACCAATGAACTTGAAGACATAAAGAAAAATCTTTTTGTTAAACAGAGTGGTCAGGAGAGCGCTATCACAATTGGTGGAGCAACTGGTGGTTCACAAATTACTGTTGCAAACAATGAGGGTGCATCGCGTAGTATTTCTGGCGTTGAGGATGGTAAGGTTTCTGAATTTTCCGATGAAGCAATTAATGGTTCACAGCTTCATTCAGTGAGTAATAAGCTTGCTACATATTTAGATAGTAATGCCAAATATGAAGATGGTGAGTGGACTACTGCTCCGAACTTTAAAGTTAAAAAATTTGGGCTTGAAAGAGGTGCTACAGAAGAGAGTTATAGTACTGTTTCTGAAGCATTTGCTGCTGTAAATGAATCTTTCGAAGGCATTAATAGTAAATTTACTAGTGAACTTTCAGACGTAAAGAAAAATCTTTTTGTGAAACAGGATGATCAGGATAGCGCTAT